>NZ_JBIRYZ010000013.1:20067-123677 GCF_044390325.1 Streptomyces sp. NPDC018964 | reverse complement strand
GGTCCCCCGGCGGGCCGGGGCTGGGCTTTCTTGTGGGCGCGGCCCGCGGCGGGCCGGGGGGGGACCTTCCCGGCGCGCCCGGGCGGTGGCGGGGCCCGCGCGGGGCCCCGCCCTCCTCCGTGCGGTACGTCAGCCCTTCAGGCCCGCCATCCACGCCTCGACCTCGTCCGACCGCCGGGGCAGCCCTTCGGACAGGTTCCGGTTGCCGTCCGCGGTGACGAGGATGTCGTCCTCGATGCGGACGCCGATGCCCCGGTACTCCTCGGGCACGGTCAGGTCGTCGGCCTGGAAGTACAGACCAGGCTCGACGGTGAGCACCATGCCGGGCTCCAGCGTGCCGTCGACGTACGTCTCGGTCCGCGCGGCGGCGCAGTCGTGGACGTCCATGCCGAGCATGTGACCGGTGCCGTGCAGCGTCCAGCGGCGCTGCAGGCCCAGCTCCAGCACCCGCTCCACCGGGCCCTCGACCAGGCCCCACTCGACGAGCCGCTCGGCCAGCACGCGCTGGGCGGCGTCGTGGAAGTCCCGGTACTTGGCGCCGGGCTTCACCGCCGCGATACCGGCCTCCTGGGCGTCGTACACGGCGTCGTAGATCTTCTTCTGCAGCTCGCTGTACGTCCCGTTGACCGGCAGTGTGCGCGTGACGTCGGCCGTGTAGTACGTGTGCGTCTCCACGCCCGCGTCGAGCAGCAGCAGGTCGCCGGAGCGGACCGGGCCGTCGTTGCGCACCCAGTGCAGCGTGCAGGCGTGCGGCCCGGCGGCGCAGATGGAGCCGTAGCCGACGTCGTTGCCCTCCACGCGGGCGCGCAGGAAGAACGTTCCCTCGATGTAGCGTTCGGAGGTCGCCTCGGCCTTGTCGAGGACCTTCACGACGTCCTCGAAGCCGCGCACGGTGGAGTCGACGGCCTTCTGCAGCTCGCCGATCTCGAAGTCGTCCTTGACCAGCCGCATCTCGGAGAGGAAGACGCGCAGCTCCTCGTCGCGCTCGGCGGTGACCTTGTCGGTCAGTGCCGCCTCGATCCCGGCGTCGTACCCGCGCACCACCCGTACCGGGCCGGTGGCCTCGCGCAGCGCGCCGGCCAGCTCGCGGACGTCGGAGGCGGGGATGCCGTACAGCTTCTCGGCCTCGGTGAGGGAGTGCCGGCGGCCGACCCACAGCTCGCCCTGCCCGTCCAGCCAGAACTCGCCGTTCTCACGGTCGGAACGGGGCAGGAGGTAGATCGTCTCCTTGTGGCCGTCGGCCGTGGGCTCCAGGACGAGGACGCCGTCCTCCGTCTGGTTGCCGGTGAGGTACGCGTACTCGACCGACGCGCGGAAGGAGTACTCCGTGTCGTTCGACCGCGTCTTCAGGTTGCCCGCGGGGACGACCAGACGCTCACCCGGGAAACGGGCGGAGAGCGCCGCGCGGCGGGCCGCCGCCTCGGCGGCCTGGGGGATCGGCCGCAGATCGTGCAGCTCGGTGTCGGCCCAGCCGTTCTTCATGTTCTCGGCCAGCTCGTCGGACACACCCGGGTACAGGCCGTTCTTGCGCTGCTTGACGGGCTCTTCCTCGGCGGTCTCCGGGGTCTCCGGCAGCTCCTCGGCCACGGTCATCCTCCTTGATACGGCACTGGACCACCCCCCATCGTACGGTCGGGCGGAAACGGCCGAACGGGACGCGGACCTGTGACGGAGCGGGGCCGGGGGACTACTCGAACCGCACCGCCAGCAGCACCACGTCCTCCCCGGAGTCCGCCGCGTCCGCGCTCTCCGGCAGCACCGCGCGCAGGACGTGGTCGGCGACGGCGCCGGGGTCGTGGCGCAGGGCCCTCGGCACTCCCGCCGCCGCCGCGTGCAGCCGCGCGAAGGCACGGTCGGCCGGGTCGCGGGTGCGGTGCAGCAGCCCGTCGGTGTAGAGCAGCACCGTCTCCCCCGGCTCCGCCTGGACCTCCACGCTCGGCGCCTCCCAGCAGGCGAGCATGCCCAGGGGGGCGGAGACCGACGTCTCGACGAACTCCGTGCGGCGCTCGCCGAGCAGCAGCGGCGGACTGTGCCCGGCGCCGGCCAGCGTGATCCGGCGCAGCGCGGGTTCGCAGTAGCCGAACAGGGCGGTGGCCGACCGGGCCGGTTCGGTGAGCCGGAGCAGCAGCTCCAGGTCGGACAGGACGGCGACCGGATCCTCGCCCTCCATCACGGCGTACGCGCGCAGCGACGCCCGCAGCCGGCCCATCGCCGCGACCGCGCCGGCCCCCGACCCGGTGACGGACCCGACGGCGAGGCCGAGGGCCGCGTCCGGGAGCGGCAGCGCGTCGTACCAGTCGCCGCCCCCGCGCGGGGAGGTGCGGTGCCGCGCGGCGAGCCGGACGCCGGCGACCCGGGGGAGACGGGAGGGCAGCAGTTCCTCGGCGATCGTGGCCATGTACGCGCGTGTGCGCTCGACCTCGAGGAGCCGGGCCAGGTGCTCGGTGGCGTGGCGGGCGTACAGGCCGATGAGGTGGCGCTGCCGCTCCGACGGCTCGGCGGGCTCGTCGTAGAGCCACACCGCGGCGCCCAGGCGTCCGGCGGCCCCGGTGGCGAGAGGGAGGGCGAAGCTGGCGGCGTAGCCGAGGCGGGCGGCGACCTCGCGGTGCCGGGGGTCGAGTCCCTTCTCGGCGAACAGGTCGGGCTCGGCGATGCCGTCGTCGGCGTCGGACAGTCCGTCGAGGATCCTGCCGTACGGCAGTGAGCCACGCGGCACCGTCTCCATGTGGCCGAGATCCGCGCGGCCCAGTCCCAGGCCGACGGTGGTGGCCGTACCGGATCCGTCGGCGGGCTCCAGGGCGACGAGCCCGCGCCGCGCGCCCACCAGGGCGGCTCCCGCGCGCAGCAGCTCCTGGAGCGCTTCGTCGAGCGTGTTCGCGCGGACCAGTCGTTCGGTGAGTTCGTGCAGGGTCGTGAGGTCGGAGACCCAGCCGGCGAGGCGGTCCTGGAGCAGCGCGCCCGGCGCGTTCCGGGGGTTTGCCGGGGACGGCGGGGAGGTACCCGCGGTGACGGACGCGACAGTGTGTGCGGGTGGGGGAACCGGTGAATTGATTCCGGCCACTTTCGGAGGGTGCGGGGCGTTCATGGTGTCCGGCTTTCCGACCGGTACGTACTGCTCAAAAGCATCGCAAACCCCCATGTCATTCTGCGCCGCCGGCAGTGTCTCCACATGTACACGTACTCGTGAGGAGATGTCCAGCATTGTCCTGCTGGGATTGCTGGTGTCCGTGGGGCCGGTGAGAACTTTCCGCAGACCCCTTGCCGAAATGTGAAGTTGGCTTGAAACTGCCTTAGGGGGAGGCTTATTGCGGTCGACTGGCCTTGCTCGACGGAGCGTCACGACGGTCGTGATGGGTACGTACTCGGTGAAGGCCAGGAGCGGTGGGCAACCGCTCGGGAACCTGGCGACGGACCCGGGCGTCTTAACCACCGACGACCGTGCCCCATCCTCCCGTGGCGGAGGCGGAGAGAACCACGCGCGACGGTAAACGCCAGACTTCGCCACCCTCACGCCACGCCCGTACTTCTGGTAGACGCAGTGCGGGTGGAACGGCCGCGGAGGCAGCCCGTGCTCGGCCCATAGGGGTTCCCCCTGCCCGGCGCGGGGGTGTGATGCGCCCATAGGTACGCACAGTGAAGTGATCGACACATGACGTGATCTGGACCACGGTGTTGCCAGGCGTGCAACGGAAAGGAACGAGCGCTCATGCGCGAGATCCTCGGAAGGCGACGCAGGCTCCTGTCCCGGCGCGGCGACGGAGGGCCCGACCTGATCGGCGCGGCCCTGACCTTCGCCGCGGACTGGCAGTGGCCCGTACTCCCGGGCGTGGCGGCGGACCCGCAGAACGGGTCCCGCTGCGCATGCCCCGACCCCGAGTGCACGGTGCCGGGTGCCCACCCGTTCGACCCCGGCCTCCTCGCCGCCACCACGGACGCGCGCATGGTGCGCTGGTGGTGGGGGAACCGGCCGACGGCTCCGGTCATCCTCGCCACCGGGACGGGCAAGGCCCCCTGCGCGGTCTCCCTGCCCGCCCTGCCGGCCGCCCGCGCCCTCGCCGCGCTCGACCGCCGGGGCATGCGGCTCGGCCCGGTCGTCGCCTCACCGGCCCGCTGGTCGATCCTGGTGAAGCCGTACTCCATGGAGCAGCTGGGCGAGCTGCTGTACGCCAAGGACTTCATCCCCGGCTCCCTCCGCTTCCACGGCGGGGGCGGCTACATCGCGCTGCCCCCGTCCGGGACCGCGCAGGGCGAGATCCGCTGGGAGCGCGCGCCGCTGCCCGGCTCGGCCTCGCCGTGGGTGCCCGATGTCGAGGCGGTGGTGGACGCCGTGGTCGACGCCCTCACCCGTACGGGGGTGAACGCGCCCGAGATGTAGTCGGGTGCGCGCACGGCACCCCGGCCGGGGCGCGGTCCTTCCCGCCGAGCCGGGGTGTCCCCCTGTCCCGTGGGCTTGTTCGGTGGGCACGGACCCGCTGCCGTCGTGCCGCCGGTGAGACCTGGAGCCGTGCACGGCCGCATGCGTCCGGCTGCGGACGCGCCGCGCCGGGACCGGGCTGTCACCGGGACCGGGCTGTCACCGAGCGGGACTCCGGGCCGGCGCGGGCGCGACCGGCGCCGCAGGAGGACCGCGGCCGCTGAATTCCGAAAGCAACTCCCCCTCGACGACTTGCCGTTGACGGGTGACCGCGTTCCGTGAGCGGTGACCGACACGCAAAGACCCGGTTGCTGGCGACGGGGGATGCACCAGCAACCGGGCTATGGGAACGGTAACAAGAGATCGGCGGTTCGCAAATTCGATCTCGGCTTTCCAGTCACCGACTGGCTTGTCCGTGCCGGGAGTTGCGCACGCGGCCAAGGGGACGCGACCGGGCGGTTCCGCCGGCCGGACGGCCGACGGAACCGGGGTGCGGCCGCGTCTCAGCTCAGCGTGACCTGCCGGTTCGTCAGACCGCCGCGCGCGCGGCGCTCGTCGGCGGTCAGCGGCGCGTCCGTGGCCAGCGCGGCGGCGAGCCGTTCGGCGAACTCGGCCGCAGGCTTCTCCACGTCCTCGGCGCCGACCCCGCTGGGCAGGTCCCAGACCGGCACGGTGAGCCCGTGAGCGCGGAAGGAGCCCACGAGGCGGGTGCCCTCACCGAGGGAGGAGCCGCCCGCCGCGTGCAGCCGTGCGAGAGCGTCCAGAAGTCGCTCCTCGGGGTGCGGCATGACCCACCGCAGATGGTTCTTCTCGGGCGTCTCGCACCAGTACGCGGCGTCCACGCCCGACAGCTTGACCGTCGGGACGGCCGCGGCGTTGGCCCGCTCGAGGGAGGCGGTGACGTCCGGCGTGGCGTTCTCCGGGTCCGGGACCCAGAACTCGAATCCGCTGTGCACGACCGGCTCGAAGGCGCCCTCGGGGGCGAGCAGATCCTGCAGCCGGGGGCCGTCGGCGGGGGCGCGCCGGGCCTGCACCGGCGTGCCCGGGTCGGCGGTGAGCGCGCGCTGCAGGGTGTCGGCGAGGTCACGGCTGATGTCGCCAGAGGAGGTGTCGTTCTGCAGGCCGAGCAGGACCGAGCCGTCGTCGCGGCGCAGGGCGGGCCAGGCCATCGGCAGCACCGTGGCCAGGGTGACCGACGGGACGCCCTCGGGCAGGCCGTCCTTGAGCGTCAGTTCGACGGTGGCGGCCGGCACCAGCTCACGCAGCGCCACCCAGTCGCATTCGCCCGGCAGGCCCTCGAACGGGCGGTGCACCAGCTCGGTCACCGCGTGCGCGGCGGCACGGCCGTGGCAGGCCTTGTAACGGCGTCCGCTGCCGCACGGGCAGGGCTCGCGGGCGCCGACGACCGGGATCTGCCCGTCCGTGAGCTGCGGGCGCTTGGCCTTCGTCTGGGGTCGCTTCTTGGCCATCGTGGGTGTCTCCCGGTTACGACTCGTCTCGTACGGGCGCGAGCCTAGCCTTTCACGCCACGGCCGACGGGAACCTGTGGACAACGTGCCGCCCCGTGGACGCCGCGGGCGGACACGGGACAGGAGCGGTGCCGCTCCCGCCGTCCCCGTCCGGGACCGCCCCTCACCCGGAGCCGTCCCCCGGCAGGGACCGCCCCTCACCCGGCACCGTCATCCGTCCGGGACCGCTCTCAGTCCAGGTCGTCGAAGACGTCCGCGAAGTCCAGCCCGGGTATGCGGGAGACCGCGGGAGCCGCCACCCGCGCGGCGAAGTCCTCGCGCCGGTGCCTGGTTCCGGCGTCCGGGTCGTACACGTCGTCGTGGACGACGACCCACACCGTGACCTCGCCCGGCACCTCGTCGCGTACGCCCCAGTCGTCGGCCAGCGCGGTGATGATGTTCAGCCCCCGGCCGCCGTGCGCCGTGACCGACGGGGTGGCCGGAGCCGGACGGGTCGGGCCGCCGCCGTCCGTGACCTCCAGGACGAGCCGTCCGCACGGGTCCACCCGCCAGGCGGCGCGTACGTTCCCGTCCCCGGCCAGGGCGTCGCCGAGCGGCCGGCCGTGCTTGCACGCATTGCTCAGCAGTTCGGAAAGGATCAGTACGGCATCGTCGATGACCGGGTCCGCCACCCCGCCGTCGCGCAGCTGCGCGCGCATCCGGCGCCTCGCCTCCCCCACGCCCGCAGGGCCATGGGGCACGGCCATGCTCGACGACGTGGGCACCTCCTGTGCCACCACCAACGCCACCCCCGAGACCTCCTTCGCCCCACGCCACGGTGTGGATGCCCCATGGGCCCGAGCCGGAAACCGGCCGATCCGTGAGCGGTGACGCACTCCAAGCGTTCGGACACGCATCGAACGCGCCGGAGCACTCCCCGTAGCCGTGTGGCTGGATTTCGTCGCTGTGGCCGAGAAGTGAGGATGCGCCCGAGTCGGGCACGGGGTCAAGACTCGTGCGTGCTGCTTCCGGGGCGGGTGGGGCCGGTGGGACGGATGGTTCGCCGCGTGGTCAGCGACCGAGCTGACCGAGCACCGCGCGGGGACGGTTGGTGATGATGGCGTCCACACCGAGACGCACGCAGAGGTCCACGTCCTCGGGCTCGTTCACGGTCCAGACGTGCACCTGGTGTCCGGACTGCTTCAGGCGCTCGATGTACGCGGGGTGGCTGCGCACGATGCGGATCGAGGGCCCCGCGATCCGCACGCCGGCGGGCAGCCTCCCGTCGCGCAGCCGCGGCGAGACGAACTGCATCAGGTAGACCGTGGGCAGCGTCGGAGAGGCGGCGCGCACGCGGTGCAGCGACCGCGCGGAGAAACTCATCACGCGCACCGGGGAGTCCTCGGCGGTGGCGGGCGCGTCGAGGCCGAACCGCTTGAGCAGGAGCAGCAGCCGTTCCTCCACCTGTCCCGCCCACCGCGTGGGGTGCTTGGTCTCGATCGCCAGCTCGACCCGGCGCCCGGCGTCGGAGACCAGCTCCAGCAGCCGCTCCAGGGTGAGGACGGAGGTGGCCTCCCGGTCCTCCGGGCGGTGCTCCCAGTCGGGCTCCTCGGCGCGCGGTCCTCCGGAGGCGTCCCGGCTCTTCCAGGAGCCGAAGTCCAGGGCGGCCAGATCGGAGAGCTCGAGCGCCGACACCGCGCCGCGGCCGTTGGACGTACGGTTGACGCGACGGTCGTGAACGCATACAAGATGGCCGTCGGCGGTCAGGCGTACATCACATTCGAGCGCATCCGCACCGTCCTCGATCGCTTTGCGATACGCGGCCAGGGTGTGCTCAGGAGCGTCCTCGGAGGCCCCGCGGTGCGCGACGACGTGGGTCAGGTGCTGCCGTGCATGGGTCACCGCGTCATGGTGCCACCGTGTGCGGGCAGGCGGGTGCTCGGAGTGGTGTGAACGGTGTCGCCGTTCGGCCGGAGGCATCGAGTGGTGCGCCTTACGTGAGTAATGCCCTATATAAAGAATGGCTCCGGACCCACAGGAACGGCTTATCGTGCCCTGACGGCCCGTGGGAAAGGCTGACGTCATACAAAGAGACATGCACAGCTGCATCGCGCCGGACTCGTGGACGTGCGTGAACGAGCGTGACCGAGTGCGACCGACAACAACAGCCGTGGATCGAGGAGAGAAGCTGTGAGCACCGAGAACGAGGGCACCGCGGTACCCCCGGCCCCGTCCGCACCGCCGCCCGCGCCGGTGGATGCTCCCGCTGCTTCGGCGCACCAGGGGCGCCCGGCCCCGGGAGCGGCTCCGGATCCGGCCCCGTCCGCACCGCCGCAGGCACCCGCGCGGGACGCGGTCCAGGGATACGGCTCCGGCCCCCAGGGCCCGGTGGGCGAGACCGGCTGGGGCCCACACGGCGCCCACGGGGGCCAGGACCCCGCTGCCTCCCCCTCCGCCCCCGACGCCTCCTGGCCCCCGCCCCCTCCGCCGTCCACCCCGTCGTACGGCGACGGTGGTGCCGGGCACGGCTCGGGCGGCTGGGGCTCCTCGTATCAGCCGCAGCCGGCGCCGAAGAACGGCGGCGGTCGCGGCCGCATGCTCGCCGCGATCCTGGTGGCCGCGCTGGTCGCGGGCGGCGCGGGCGGCGGCCTCGGCTACACGCTGGCCAAGGAGAACGACGGCAACGGCTCGACGACCGTCTCGGCGTCCACCAGCGGCGGCAACGTGAAGCGCGACCCGGGCACGGTCGCCGCCGTGGCCTCCGAGGCGCTGCCGAGCACGGTCACCATCGAGGCCGAGAGCAGCAGCGGCGAGGGCGGCACCGGCACCGGTTTCGTCTTCGACAAGCAGGGCCACATCGTCACCAACAACCACGTCGTGGCGGAGGCCGTCGGCGGTGGCAAGGTGACGGCGACCTTCCCGAACGGCAAGAAGTACGGCGCCGAGGTGGTCGGCCACGCGCAGGGCTACGACGTCGCGGTCATCAAGCTGAACGACGCTCCCTCGGACCTGAACCCCCTCCCCCTGGGCAACTCCGACGAGGTGGCCGTCGGCGACTCGACCATCGCCATCGGCGCGCCCTTCGGCCTGTCCAACACGGTGACCACGGGCATCATCAGCGCGAAGAACCGTCCGGTGGCCTCCAGCGACGGCAACGGCAGCCAGGCCTCCTACATGAGCGCCCTGCAGACCGACGCGTCCATCAACCCGGGCAACTCCGGCGGCCCGCTGCTCGACGCGCAGGGCAACGTGATCGGCATCAACTCCGCGATCCAGTCCACCAGCAACGGCGGCTTCGGCACGGGACAGGCCGGCTCGATCGGCCTGGGCTTCGCCATCCCGATCAACCAGGCCAAGTACGTCGCCCAGGAGCTGATCGAGACGGGCAAGCCGGTGTACGCCAAGATCGGCGCGTCGGTCTCCCTGGAGGACACCACGGGCGGCGCGAAGATCACCGAGCAGGGCGCGGGCGGATCCGAGCCCGTCGACCCCGGCGGTCCCGCCGACAAGGCCGGCCTGCAGCCGGGCGACGTCATCACCAAGCTCGACGACCGGGTCATCGACTCCGGACCCACCCTGATCGGCGAGATCTGGACCCACAAGCCGGGCGACGAGGTCACGATCACCTATGAGCGCGACGGCAAGGAGCGCACCACGGAACTCACCCTGGGCTCCCGCGTGGGCGACAGCTGACCTCACTCCCGGACCCCGGACCCGTTACCCTTGTCCCCGCGCCGCCGCTCATCGGTGGCGCGGGGAGGCGTGCCCGAGCGGCCGAAGGGAACGGTCTTGAAAACCGTCGTGGCAGCGATGTCACCGTGGGTTCAAATCCCACCGCCTCCGCGCGATGAGCAGTGAGAACGGCCCCTGACCAGGTGAATCGGTCGGGGGCCGTTCTCGTGTGCATTGTCTGTCAGACATCGTGGTTCCCCGCCAGTGCCCGACCGAACGGGCACGGCAGGGGCACGGTCACCTATAGGCCGATCAGTCAGGGACGGTCATCGCTCGGTGTCGACCAGGGCGGAAGACTGAAAGGTGCCAGTTGCAGTACAGCCCTGCTGTGCTCCTGCAGAGCCCACCCACACGGTGATCATGGCGGCACATCCCATCAAGAGCGTTCCGATTCCCACCATGAGCGTCGTGGCCGTTTTGGCTCTGTTGCTAGTTCTTTCAGTAGGCTCTGCTGGTGCAGGGGTGGGTGGCTTGTCCATCTCATCCTTCCCGGGGTAACCCAGTTGGGTTGCACTGGTTGGCCCCATCCGTGACGTCTCGGCAGACCCGGATGGGGCCCTCTTTGAGCCACGAAGTTAGCAGTGCATGTGCTGGCTCCCGCGTCTTTCGGAAAGTGCTCTGGCGTCGTGCTTAGCAACCCGAAAGGGTGTCTACCCTGACAGCCTGTAGAGCCGTCTACAGACACCTGACCTGCGCTTATGTGCGTTTACGCTCATCGCAAAAAATTGCGATCACCGCAACGCCCCAGTTATCCCCGCAGTTCAGTGCGCTTAAGGTGCATAACGGGCGCTAAAGCATGGCTGAAACCTGGTGGGTCCACTTACCGCGCACGCAAATCCACTACCTACCCCAGCTCCCATCCCGTCTGCCGTCGACCCACACGTATGTGGAGCGGGCGTGGTTCAGGGCGTCAAGGTGGAGCGCGCCACTGTACGAACGACCTTGACGCCCTGGGCCGCGTCTGCTCGGCTCTGCCTGGGTCGACGGCAGGCGGGATGGGAGCTCCCCGCACACGCCACACTCGGCCGGCACTCGCGAACGGCGCCCCGTCCATCTCGGAGCCTGAGCGCCCCCGCCGGAGGCTGTCTTGACCGTGGCCCGCTATGCGGTGCTCGACTCATGCCGCCGGCCTACCCCCACCGGGGGCGCGCGTCGGCGCAGCGCGGGCGGAGCGGGCCGAAGGCAGGAGCGGCGCCCGGAGCGGAGCCGGGAAGCGCGCCCGGCGGAGCGGAGCGCAGCCGGGGCTTGATGAGGTAGAGAAACCTGTAACAGCTCTCGTTGTGCTGGTCAGGTCGAAGATGTCGCGGCGGTCGTGAGTCGGCTTGTGTACCCGGCTTGGCACAGGCGCTCGTACGCCTCGGCCACGTGGCCGGGTACTGGCTGGCGGATCATGAATCCCTGATCCGGGTAGATCATCAGCCGTTGCAGGGCGCCAACAAGCATGTCGATCACCAAGCGGGCGTCGCCGATGGAGTCGACGTACTCGGCGAAGGTCATGGGCGTGGAAGCGCTGACGACTTCGACCTCGGGCCAGAGCTTGCGTGCCGTGGCGTACGCGCGCCGCTCCTCGTACGGCTTGCTGATCAGCAGCACCGAGGAGACCTCCACCCCACTCTCCTCCAACAACTTCCGGGAGAAGCGGATGTTCTCCCCGGTGTTCCGCGCGTGCGGCTCCACGAGGATGGCCTCGCTGGGAACCCCCAGCTCCAATGCCCGCTCGCGGTAGTGGACGGCTTCGCCGCGGGGCATGCGCTCCCGCGTCGTCGGACTGGTAGCTCCGGTGAACACGAGCAGGGGGGCCAAGCCGCGCTTGTACAGGTCCACGGCGGTGTCAGCCACCCCCAGGTCGTGACTGCCCAGTCCGATGGCCACCGAGCACGGTTGGGGTGCATGGCCCATCTGGTGGTAGTCCCATACGCGCCGGGCGTCGGCCCAATCCTGCGTCGAGATCACTGCTGTCCTTCTCCGTCCCTCGCCGAGTCGGGCACCTTGAAGTCGTACTCCCACGCGAAGCGTGATGCCGCATGTACCCCGATGGCGAACTCCACGACGGTGCCGTCCGCCGTGTACGTCGTCCGGTGCAGCTCGACCACCGGTTCGCCCGGCGGCAACTGGAGCTGCTTCACCTCGTCCGGTGTGGCGGCGCGAGCGAACAGCTGCTCCTTCATGTGGTCGATCTCGTATCCCGCGTCGTACAGCACGCGGAATCCGCCGCCTCGGCCGGCGGGCCCCGGGGTGGGGTCGACCAGTCGCGTCCCTTCTACGTGCTCGGGGCGGTAGTAGCTGGTCAGCGTGTGCGTCGGTTGGTCGCCTTCCTTGACCAGTCGGGCGCGTGCGTAGACCTCCGCGCCTTCCGGCAGCCCGTGTGCGGCTGCGACCTCCGGCGGTGCCACGACGCGGCTCACCGTCTGGGTCTGCTCGTTCCGGCGGTAGGTGCGGCCCGATGCCACGCGGTCCGCGATGAACGCGACTTCGTCGCCGTCTCGCCACTTGGCCTTGTCGTAGCGGGCGATGCCCAAGCGCTTGAGGGGGACCTGCTGGCGCACGACAGTGCCGTGGCCGCGTGAAGAGGTGACCAGACCCTCGGCTTCCAGTGCTTTGTAGGCGGCGTGCACGGTTGCCTTGGAGCCTTCGCCGGCGTCGACGAGTTCTCGGATGTGAGGCAAACGCTGGCCAGGGGCGTAGTCACCCCTTCTGATCTGCTCGGCCAGCTTGTCTGCCAGCTCCCGCCACTTGGACGCCATCTCGAACCCCTCTCAACGAGGTCTAGTGAAACATAGTCCTAGGACTGTTGACAGTCCTAGGACTGCGGTCCACTATCTCTCTCAGTGGCTCGCAGTCCTAGGACAGCGAGCGCCATGCAGTCCGGTTTGGGCTGCCTCGTCTTCAACGCTGGGAGAACTGATGCCGTCCTTCAAGATCGACACTTCGACCGCTGTGGTGTTTGTGGCGACCGCGCCGGTGCCGAAGCTGGCCAACGCCAAGACCGGGGAGCGGGCGATGGACCGGGAGACCGGGGCTCCGCTGTCGACGGTGGGCCTTCTGGTCTCGGACGAGGGGGAGGGGAACCTCTACCAGGTGACTATTCCGGAGACGGGCCTGCCGGAAGGGCTCCAGCCGGGTATGCCGGTGCGGGTGGTCGGCCTCAAGGCGCGGGACTGGGAGAACGAGTTCAACGGCCAGAAGCGGCACGGGATCTCCTTCCGCGCGGTCGCGATCACCCCGGCGGCCTGACCATGAGCGACTGGACGTTGTGGCTGGAGGCCACGGGGGCGTTAGCGGGGGCCGGCGGTGTCGGCTACGCCAAGTCTCGGGCTCCGCGCCTGTACTGGTCGACGGTGGGTCTGCCGCTGACGTGGGGCCGGTTCGCCTGGTCCTACCGGTCCACGATGGACGTGTGCGGGCTGACGGTGCAGCCGACGGGGCTGCGGGCGTTCATGACCCGCAACCTGGCCCGCCGTGAGGTCCGGCCGGTCGCGCCGAGGGTCCGCCGCATCCGTCCGACCTCGACGGGCTTGCGGGTGACGTTGCGGCTGCCGGCCGGTCTGGAGCCGGTCGACGTGGCGGTGTCCTCGGAGCGGCTGCGGCACGCCTTCGGGGTGCAGTCGGTGAACGTGGCGGAGACCAAGCCCGGATACGTGGAACTTCGGATGACGGGCTATGACGTGCTGCGCCGGGTGCGTCTGCCGCGCAAGGCCCGGCCGCGTGACCTGGTGGTGCCGGTGGCGCTGCGGGAGGACGGCACGGTCTTCGAGCGGGACTACCGCAAGATGCCGCACGCCCTGACCCTGGGGGCGAACTCGTCGGGCAAGTCCATGTACCAGCGCAACCTGGTGATGGGCCTGGCGAAGCTTCCGGTTGGCCTGGTCGGGATCGACTGCAAGCGCGGTGTCGAGCACAGCCGGTACCTGCCCCGCCTGTCGGCGCTGGCCACCGACCCCGAGATGTCCGGCCGCCTGATAGACGCGCTGGTGCTGGAGATGAGCGAACGGTTCGATCTCCTCGCCCTGCATGGGGTCTCCGACCTGTGGGATCTGCCGGAGAAGCTGCGGCCGGTGCCGCTGGTCGTCCTGGTGGATGAGGTGGCGGAGCTGTTCTTCGTCACCTCCAAGAAGGAGGAAGCGGCGCGGGATCGGACCGTGATGCAGCTCGTGCGGCTGGGGCAGATGGCCCGCGCGGTCGGGATCTACCTGGAGGTGTGCGGGCAGCGCTTCGGCTCCGACCTCGGCCGCGGTGCGACCGCGCTGCGGGCTCAGCTCACCGGCCGTGTGGTGCACCGCGTCAACGACAAGCAGACGGCAGAGATGGGCCTGGGCGACATCGCCCCGGAGGCGGTCGTGTCCGCGACCTCGATCCGGGTGGACCGTCCCGGTGTCGCGGTGGCCGGTGACACATCCGGTGGCTGGTCGCGCATCCGCACCCCGGAGACCACGCCGGCGCAAGCAGCGGCGGTCTGCCGGGAGTACGCCCACCTGACCCCGGACCTGCCGTTCCTGGCCTCGTTCCGCCCGCCCGTGGCGATCCCGCCGATGCCCACCAAGCCCCCGTCCGTCCCGCAGTCCTGACCACTGAGGGGAGGTGAGGACGTGTTCCGCTCGATCCGCATCGATGCCGTGCTCATTCAGGCCGTGATCGCCGGTGCCCTGTCCTTCGCCCACCTGCACGACCTCGCCGAAGCGGCCGGACAGTCCGGCTGGAAGGCGTGGGCCTACCCGGTCTCCGTCGACCTGCTGTTGGTGGCGGCCTGGCGTCGACTGCGCGGCGCTCGCCGGGACCGCTCGGCCTGGACGTGGTTCGTCATCGCCCTGGTCGCCTCCCTCGGCGCGAACGTCGCGACCGCCGGACTCCTCGACCTGGCCAACGTTCCCGCCTGGCTGCGCATCCTCGTCGCGGGATGGCCCGCGTTGGCCTTCCTCGGCGGCACCCTCCTCGTCCACCAACCCGCCGAACCCGCACCGGCATCCGCGCCCGCGGCTGCTGCCGATCCCGCGCCGGTCGTCGACCGCCCCGACGTGGCGGACGAGGGACCGGAGATCGCCCCGGTCGAACCGGTCCCGGCTCTGCCGGAAGCCCCGGCCCCGGCCTCGGTGCCCGTGGTGCCCCCGGCTCTGGTCGACCACGCACGCAAGGTCGCCACCGAGCACCGCACCCGCACCGGGACCGACATCGACACCGCCACCCTGCGCGCTCGCCTCGGCATCCCGGAAGACCTCGCCGGCGCGATCGTCGCCCAACTCGCCTGAAAGGAGGTGACCAGGTGCGCCCCAACCGCTTCTACGACGTGATCCGTATCGGACCCGTGAGGGTCGGCACGTTCAACAACGGCCGTGGCCAGACCCGGCACACCGCCGCCTGCACCGCCCCCGAGTGCGGCTTCTCCACCGAGCACCGCGACCGCTCGGCGGCCGAACTCGCCGCCCGCACCCACCGCTGCACCTGAGAGGAGGACACCGCCATGCAGCTCCCCGAGGACCAGCTGCGCGCCGGTCACATCCCCGCCGACGTCTACCGGCAACTCCCGCCCGGCACCGACGTGCACAAGGTCGTGATCGTGCAGGAAGCGCCCCGCTCCTACACCGGGCCGATCGTGCTGACGCTCGTCGTCGTCACCGGGTCCATCGCGGTGCTGCTGGTCATCGCCTTCGTCGCCCAGGTCGTGGCCGGTGCCGCCGTCGCGGTCCTGTCGGCCACCAGCGGCCTCACCTACACGATCAACCGCGCGGCCAAGCACAAGGGCCGCAGCAAGTAACGCCCTCCGGGGCGGCCTCTCTCGCCAAAGATCCGCCGCCCCGGACGGCTCCACCACTTCCAGATCCAACGGACCCGAAAGGGAAGCCTCATCATGCCCCAGCACGCCCAGAACACGCGCGTCTGCCGCGACTGCGACGGCTTCGCCACCGCCGCGATCACCACCGGCACCCGCCACTCGGACGGCTCCCGCGTCACCCTCCGCGTCACCTGCCCGGCCTGCAAGGGCACCGGCCGCACCGCCCCCGTCGGCGTCGTCCGGGCCGGGAGGTGATCGGCGTGAGGACTCTCACCACTACCGCCCACCTGGAGGCGGACACCACCGCCCGTGTGAGCCTGTTCGGTCCTACGTCCGGCGACGAGGGCTTCGTCAGCCTCCGCGTCGGGGGCGAGTCCGTCGACCTCGCATTGA
Organism: Streptomyces sp. NPDC018964; assembly: GCF_044390325.1. NCBI lineage: Bacteria > Bacillati > Actinomycetota > Actinomycetes > Kitasatosporales > Streptomycetaceae > Streptomyces > Streptomyces sp. NPDC018964. The sequence continues at coordinate 107,923 of NZ_JBIRYZ010000013.1, read as the reverse complement.
TCGCCCGTCCGGGCACGTCCGACGCCCTGCGCGCCCTGGCTCGCGCCGCCGAGGAAGCCGCCGCGGCCCTCGACCGGATCGCCAAGGCCACCCCGGACGGTGATGCGTGACCGACACCACCACGATGGCGGGCCTGGACCCGGCCACCCTCGCCGACGTGCTGAGGCTGGCCGGGTCTCCCGGCTTCGACCGCATCCAAGAACAGATCCGCCGTACCGGCGGCTGCACCGACCCGATCCGTCTGACGGGGTCGACCGTCACCCGCGACGCGGCCACGGGGCAGGTGCTGCACTCCTACTCCACCGACACCGAGCCCGGCGGGGTCCTGCGCGTCGCCTGCGGCAACCGCCGCGCCTCCCGCTGCCCGTCCTGCGCCTGGACCTACGCGGGCGACACCTACCACCTGATCCGCGCCGGCCTCGTCGGCGACCCCGCCAAGGGCACCCCCGAGACCATCCGGGACCACCCGCGCGTGTTCGCCACGCTCACCGCCCCGTCGTTCGGCCCGGTCCACAACCGGCCCGGAAACCGGCCTTGCCGCTGCGGCACCCGCCACGCCGAGGACGCACCTGAGCTGGGCACCCCGCTCGATCCGGACGCCTACGACTACGCCGGCGCGGTGCTGTGGAACAACCACGCCTCCGAGCTGTGGCGCTACTTCACGATCTACCTGCGCCGGGAGATCGCCAAGCGTGCCGGACTCACGCAGAAGGCCGCCCGCGAGCAGTCGCGGGTGTCGTTCGGGAAGGTCGCCGAATACCAAAAGCGCGGGGCCGTGCACTTCCACGCCGTGATCCGCTTCGACGGCCCGGCCGGCCCCGACGACCCGCCCCCGGCGTGGGCCACCCTCGACCTGCTCACCGACGCCATCCATGCCGCTGCCGCCCGCGTGGAAGTCGACGTACCCCCGTCCGGAGACCAACCGGCCCGGACCCTGCGATGGGGCACCCAGCTCGACGTACGCCCGATCCGCGCCTTCGGCGACGGCGAGGACATCACCGAACAGGCGGTCGCCTCCTACGTCGCCAAGTACGCCACCAAAGCGGCCGAGACCACGGGCACCGTGGACCGCCGCATCGGCAACAAGGAAGCCCTGGTCCTCCTCGACGTCCCCGACCACCCGGCCCGGCTCATCGCCGCCTGCCTCGACCTCCACCCGCTCTACCCGGACCGCAAGCTCCGCGACTGGGCCCACATGCTCGGCTTCCGCGGCCACTTCTCCACCAAGTCCCGCCGCTACTCCACCACCCTCGGCGAACTCCGCCAGACCCGCGCCGACTACCGCGCCGCCCAACAACGCGCCGCCCTCGGCCTGCCCGACCCCGACGACGAGGAAGCCACCACCCTCACCCTCGCCCACTGGGCCTACGCCGGCCACGGCCACACCCCCGGCGAATCCTGGCTCGCCGCCAACATCCGCCGGGACCTGCAAGCAAGCCGCGAACTCGCACGCGAAGCGCTCACAGACCTGCGCTCGGAAGGGGAGGACTGGTGACCATGGACCGACTGCTCACCGTGCAGGAAGTCGCCGAACGTCTCGGCACGGGCGTGCGGTTTCCTCGACGGCTCATCGAGGAACGGCGGATCACCTTCGTGAAGGTCGGTCGACACGTGCGCATCCCTGAGAGTGCGGTGGACGCGTTCGTAGCTGCCCACACCGTGCAGCCGGTCGACCTGCGCCCGGTGGCTCTGCGGGGTGCTGCCTGATGGCGTCGAAGCGTAGATCCCGCCGGCCGTTCGGCCGTGTCCGTAAGCTCCCGTCCGGCCGCTTCCAGGCTCGCTATCCGGGACCGGACGGCGTGTTGCGGCCTGCGGACCGGACGTTCGCCACGTCGACGGACGCCGACCGGTGGCTCATGCGGAAGCGCATCGAGATCGAAGAGGGCCGCTGGCTCGACCCTGCCGAAGGGCGGACGACCGTGCGGGACTGGTCCGCTCGCTGGCTGGCCGCTGTGGCTCCGCAGTTGAAGCACAAGACGCAAGCAACGTACCGGTCACTGATCAACTCACGGATCAATCCGGCGCTCGGCGACCGGGAGTTGTCGAGCCTGCGGCCGATCACGATCACTGAGTGGGTGGCCGCTATGCGTACCGAGGGCCTGAGTGCTTCCCGCATCCGCCAGGCGTACCGGGTGCTGTCGCAGATCATGGCGTCGGCCGTGGACAACGACTTGATCCCGCAGACTCCGTGCCGTGGTGTCCGGCTTCCGCGTATGCCGCAGACCGAACCGCACATCGTCACGCCGCAGGAGGCTTCGGGCATCGTCCGCGCTGCCAAGAAGCCGCACGACTTGCTGATTGCGTTGCTCGCCTTCGCCGGTCTGCGGGTGGGAGAGGCGTTCGCGCTTCGGCGCTCGGACGTGGACGTCGCCGGCGGCTTCCTCCTGGTCGACGAGAACCTTGCCGAAGCGAACGGCACCCTCGTCTTCGACACCCCGAAGTCGCATCAGAAGCGGGTTCTACGGCTGGCGCCCTCCCTGGCTAAGCGGCTCGGGGCCTACCTCGAGGAGCTGCCGAGCGGGGAGGACGCGCTGTTGTTCACCACGCCCGCGGGTAAGCCGCTGCGCTACAACCAGTGGCGCAAGGCGTACTTCGACCCTGCCGTCTCGGCGGCCGGCCTCGCCGACGTAACGCCTCACGACCTCCGGGCCTCCCACGGCACATGGGTCGCCGACCGGTACGGCGTCATGACCGCCGCGCACCGCCTCGGCCACTCAAATGCGAGCGTGACCACCCGGCACTATGCCCGCCCGGTCGCCGGCCGCGACGACCAGGTGGCCGAAGCCTCCGACGCGTGGTTCAGCGGGCACGATGACGCCCATGGGGCACGTAGGGGGCACGATGACGAAGGCGACGGCTCTGCGGGCGTGTCTGCAAGCGTCTGACCTGCGGCGCAGCGGGCAACGGAGGTGATCGCCGAAAGGTCTTGAAAACCGTCGTGGCAGCGATGTCACCGTGGGTTCAAATCCCACCGCCTCCGCGCAGGTCGTAGACGTTGCAGGGTGGAAGGGGCGCTCCTCGAGGGGCGCCCCTTCCACCGTTCTCCGCGGGTGTGACGTGGGCTGTCGTACGGGCCGTCCGCGGGTCAGGGGCGTTCGCGTGCGGCCGGATTGTTCAGGCAGAGCGCGATGTTGCGGACCGCGGCGGTGAGTTCCTCGATCACCCGGGCCGCCTGTTCGGCGTTGTGGAAGGACGGGCCGCCGGCCAGCGCCAGGTCCAGTTCCTGTGCGGACCGGAGGGCCGGTTCGAGTCCCTCGGCGGAAGGGGAGGCGGGCGCGGACGCCTCGGCCGCGGCGGCGGGCACGCCCGTACCGGTCGCGGGGAGGGGCGCCGGCACCGTCGGGTCCGTCGCGGGTGTGCCGGAGCGCGCGTGTGCCGGTTCGGGCACGGTCGGTGGTGCCGACGGACCGGGCGGCGGCGTGCCGGTCCCCGGATCCTTCCGGCGTCCGTCGAACGGGGCGGGGAGGATGCCGAAGTCACCGGTCACGGAGGCGCATTCCTCCTGTCCCGGGCGCGGCGGCACGGCCGGTACGGGACGTGGGTCCTGGGAGGTCCGTCCGCCGTGCGGGGGGACGTCCGGCGCATGGCGCGTCCGGGGGAGCACGAAGTGCTCGAAGCCCGGGAACGAGGGGGTGGCGGAGGGCGTGGAGGGGCGCGGGCTGTACTCGGCCTGCCACTGCATGCGGTAGCGGTCGACCTGGTCGGCGCAGGCGGTGCGGGCGTGGAAGACGGCCGTGTCCTCCCCCAGGTCCGGGTACCAGAGGTTCGGGCCCGGGAAGCGCACGGTCCGCACCCGCGGCCTGATCGGCTCGGCGCACCCCATGCAGCAGCCCTCCGGCACCATGAGCGGGATGCCGCCGTCCTGTTCCGGCCAGCGGGGGCCGCCCTCCCAGCGGTACTCACCGTGGCGGCAGGGCGGCAGCTCGCCGCAGGCGCGGCAGACGGCGTAGTGCTCGGGGAGGACCCGCCAGTCGTGGCTGGCGGGGGCGCACCAGTGCTTCGGCGTGGAACGGGGCAGGTTCTCGTTGCGCAGCACCAGCACCACCGGGCGCTTGTAGAACTCGGCCCGCTCGGGTGCCGGTTTGACCGCCTGGTTGTTGGCCCGCCGCAGTTCGTTGGCGTGCCACCACAGTTCCACGTGGTCGCGCCACGCCTTCTCGTAGGAGTCCGGCCACCAGTCGTTCGGGTAGCCGTTGATCTCCAGGATTCGCCACCCCTGCCGGTCCAGTACCACGATGGAGCCGGCCCGCAGCCGCATGTGCGTTCCGTTGTCCCCCTCGTCCGGCCAGTCGTGACGGCCGATGCGAGTGGGCTGGTCTGGGAGCCACCTGCGAACCTGCATGTCATGCTCCTCGGCAATGAAACTTCATAGTTTCAACTGGGGCAGTGGGCAACATTCTGAACAATCAGGACGTTTGGAGCGTCGTAGACACGCGCACGCTGCTGACAGCAGATGATCGAAAGTGCCTTCCGCGGCGCTTTTTCTTTCGCGCGGTCCCCTGTCACCAGGCTTTTTCGCGTCTGGAGCCGCCACCGCGTCCGGTCCCCGCGGAGTCAGGGGCAGCGGCTTCGTACCCCGGGGACGGGATTCGACACTCACCTGTACGTGTGATGACGCTGAGGATGCCGCCACTCCGTACGTGTGCATCACCGCGCGAGGCCGTCACGTCGCGCGTCCGGGTGGTCCGGACGGCGGCCCTCAGAGCTCCTCGTCCTCCGCCGGCCGTTCCCAGGACAGGTCCCGCAGCGAGGGCTCGGCGTCGCGGCCGGACGGTACGCGCGGGGAGGGCTGGAACCGGACGACGGTGAGGCGGGAGCGGTACAGGGAGCGGTCGTGGGCCGGGTCGAGCGCCTCCGACCGGAAGCTGCCGACGCACGTCACCGTGGGCAGCACCTCCACGGGGCCGAAGGTGCCGGCGTACTGGTCGGGGTACTCGCGCGGGGGCGGGATCAGGTGGACCGGAGCGCCGGGGAAGGCGCGTTCGGCGGACCGGAGCAGCCGGTCGATCTTCCGGTCGTCGAGGGGCTTGCACGGATAGCCCTCGAGCATCCCGCCGTACGTCGACGACATCCGCAGCTCGGAGAGGTCGACCGAACGCCCGGAATCGAGGAGGACGCGGGTGAGCGACATGGTCGGCACTTCAGGGCGGTGGTGCATCGGGGTCTTTCGGTTTTCGTGGGGGAGCGGGGCGGCGGGCGGGGGTGGTCAGGGGCGGTGCCCCGTCATCCGTGCCGCCGACGCGATCGTCGCGCGGGCTTCGCGTTCGGACAGGCCGGTGGTGAGGGCCGCGCCGACCAGGGGGTCCACCAGGGCCGGGCCGATTCCGTCCTCGTAGGCGCGGCAGGCCGCCCAGAACAGGCGGGTGTTGCGCTGGCCCTCGTGCGCCGCGAGCACGAACTGGACGAGCCCCTGACCGTGCCCGCCGGCCGACGGGGGCGTCGGGTGGTGCGCGCGGGGCGGTGGGAGGAGCAGGCGCAGGAGGGCGGGTGGGCAGGGCGCCGGGGCCAGGCGCGCGGTGCCCGGGGCGGTGGTGTACGGGCCGCGGTCGGTGCGGGAACCGGGGCCGACCAGGTAGCCGCCGGCGCCCCGGATGTCGATGCCGGGGGCGAGGCGGCCCGCGGAGTTGGGGACGACAACGTCCGGTGGGCCGCTCAGCCACAGGTGGCGGCCGCCGCTCGGGGTCAGGACGATCACCGTGGCGGGGATCGTGAACAGGTGGCGCCGGGCCAGTTCGCGCAGGGCGGTGAACGGGTCCGTACCGGTCTTGGTGTCCAGGTCGACGCCGATGAGGTGGTGCGGGGGCAGTCCGCAGGCGATGCCGTAACCGGTGGCGCGGGGTGCGGCGGCGAACAGTGCGCGGATGCGGGCGGGGTCGGTGGAGGCGTCGTGTACGCCGTGGCCGAAGCGGCCGCACTCGCCGCGGCAGGGCGGTCCTGACGGTTCAGGGTCGTCGCGGTGCGGGGAGCGCAGGGCCGGGAGTTTCGTCCGGGACAGGGGGATGACGGCCAGTCCGCACTCGGCGGCTGACAGGGCGTGCGCGAGGGCCAGCGTCGTGGCCTGCCGGTCGGTGGTGGCCATGCCTCCATGTTCGTACACGTGTTCGAAGAAGGGAAGGGGGTGGGGTGCGGCGCGCCGGGGCGGGGGCGTCGGCGGGGGGAGTGGCGGAACGCTTCGTCCCTTACGGGGAGCGGGACGGGGTGCCCCTCCCGGAAGTGGGTGGGATTCGAGGGGCGCACGGGGGTTTATCGCCTTGTCGTCACGCTTGCGTGCGAATAGCGGTGTCCGGGGTGGTTCGCCGGGGATTCCCTGGGCAACTCTGATCTCGCGACGTCGTGCACGGAACCGGGGCGGGGGGCCAACTTCCCTGGTGACAGCCGTACTTCACACGCACGCGGTCTTGAGCCGGTGCGTCCTTGTTCTGGAGGGAACACAACATGGCAAGCATCCGTACCGCCCGCGTCATCGCCGCGGTCTCCGCCCTTCCGCTCGCGGCCGCCCTCTTCACCGGTGTCGCGGCGGCGGACAGCGGCGCCCTGGCGGACGACGGAGCGAACGCGACGGCCACGAGCTCCGAGGTCGACGCCCTCGGCACCGGTGTCGGCGGCGACAACTTCGGCAACTCGGCCACCTCGCAGCAGCAGGCCACCGGATCCGGTGCCACGAACCAGAACAACACCGCCCAGGTCAACGGTTCCGCCTTCACGGCCGTCAACCAGGGCAACGACAACGTGGCCATCAGCTTCAGCCCGCTGTGGTGAGACCGGTGCCCTGACCGCGCGGGCGTGCTTCGTGGGGGGAGCGAGGCGTCCGGGCGGCGGTACCGCGGCACCGCCGCCCGGACGTGCCCGGGACGTGTACGCCGGTGGTCCGGGTCCTCCGGGAGGTCCGGGTGGTCCGGGTGGTCCGGGTCCTTCTCGGGGGCCGACCCGTAGGACCCCTCATCCGCTCGTCCACCTTCAGGAGGTGCAGCCGGCCGCACCCCTACAACCTGAGGGGGACGCGTCTTCGGGACCTGCGGGCGATCCGCCGGACCGGACCCGCTCATAGCGTTGAGTCATGACCACACCCGTCTGCACCAGCGCTTCGAAAGCCGCCACTCCAGCGACAGCGGCGCAGACCCTCCCGTACCCGTCGTTCTCGTCGTACATGAGGGCTCGCCAGCCGGTGCTCCTGCGTACCGCCCGGTCGCTGACCGGGAACCCGAGCGACGCGGAGGACCTGCTGCAGACCGCGCTCACCAAGACGTACGTCGCCTGGGAGCGCATAGAGGACCACCGGGCGCTCGACGGCTACGTGCGCCGGGCGCTGCTGAACACGCGCACCTCGCAGTGGCGCAAGCGCAAGGTCGACGAGTTCGCCTGCGACGAGCTGCCCGAGCCCGACCCGGTGCCCGGCGGCGGTGACCCGGCCGAACAGCAGGCGCTGCGCGACGCGATGTGGCGGGCGGTCATGCGGCTGCCCGCGCGGCAGCGGGCGATGGTCGTGCTGCGGTACTACGAGGACCTCAGCGAGGTGCAGACGGCCGAGGTGCTCGGCGTCTCGGTGGGCACGGTGAAGTCGGCCGTGTCGAGGGCGCTCGGCAAGCTCCGCGAGGACGCCGAACTGGGGCTCGTCCGCGGCTGAGGCGCTCCGGCCCGGCGGCGCGGCGTGATCGATCATTCGCTCCCCTAGTGACATACCGCGCGGTATGTGCGCAGAATCAGCGCAACCCGTACCGCCCCGCAGGCAATGTCGCCCAGGAGGACGCCGTGCTGAGCACCATGCAGGACGTACCGCTGCTGATCTCGAGGATCCTGACCCACGGGTCGACGATCCACGGCACCTCGCAGGTGACCACTTGGACCGGCGAGGGCGCATCGCACCGCCGTTCCTACGCGGAGATCGGCGCTCGGGCGGCCCAGCTGGCCCACGCCCTGCGCGACGACCTCGGCGTCACCGGCGACGACCGGGTCGCCACCCTCATGTGGAACAACGCCGAGCACGTCGAGGCGTACTTCGCGATCCCCTCCATGGGCGCCGTCCTCCACACCCTGAACCTCCGCCTGCCGGCCGAGCAGCTCGCGTGGATCGTCAACCACGCCGCCGACCGGGTGATCATCGTCAACGGTTCGCTGATCCCGCTCCTCGCCCCGCTGCTGCCGCACTTGAAGACGGTCGAGCACGTGGTCGTCTCCGGGCCCGGGGACCGTTCCGCGCTGGCGGACGCCACCGCGCGGGTGCACGAGTACGAGGACCTGCTCGCCGGACAGCCCGTCGCCTACGACTGGCCGGAGCTGGACGAACGCGCCGCCGCCGCCATGTGCTACACCTCCGGCACCACCGGCGACCCCAAGGGCGTGATCTACAGCCACCGTTCCATCTACCTGCACTCCATGCAGGTCAACATGGCGCAGTCGATGGGCCTGACCGACCAGGACACCTCGCTGGTCGTGGTCCCGCAGTTCCACGTCAACGCCTGGGGCCTGCCGCACGCCACCTTCATGACCGGCGTCAACATGCTGATGCCGGACCGCTTCCTGCAGCCCGCCCCGCTCGCCGAGATGATCGAGGCCGAGCGACCGACCCACGCCGCCGCCGTCCCCACCATCTGGCAGGGCCTGCTCGCCGAGCTGACCGCCAAGCCGCGTGACGTGTCCTCCCTCACCCAGGTCACCATCGGCGGTTCCGCCTGCCCGCCCTCCCTGATGGAGGCGTTCGACGAGCTGGGCATGCGGGTCTGCCACGCCTGGGGCATGACGGAGACCTCCCCGCTCGGCACCATCGCCCGCTCGCCGGCCCACGCCGTGGGCACCGAGGAGGAGTTCGCCTACCGGCTGACCCAGGGCCGCTTCCCGGCCGGCGTCGAGGCCCGCCTCACCGGCCCCGGCGGCGAACGCCTCCCCTGGGACGGCGAGTCGGCCGGTGAGCTGGAGGTCCGTGGCGCGTGGATCGCCGGCGCCTACTACAACGGCCCCGATGCCGAACCCCTGCGCCCGGCCGACAAGTTCAGCGAGGACGGCTGGCTGAAGACCGGTGACGTGGGCACGATCTCCCCCGACGGCTTCCTCACCCTCACCGACCGCGCCAAGGACGTCATCAAGTCCGGCGGCGAGTGGATCTCCTCGGTCGAGCTGGAGAACGCGCTGATGGCCCACCCGGACGTCGCCGAGGCCGCCGTCGTCGCCGTCCCGGACGACAAGTGGGGCGAGCGCCCGCTGGCCACGGTCGTCCTCAAGGAGGGCTCCACCGCCGACTTCACCACCCTGCGGGCCTTCCTCCAGGAGGAGGGCGGGATCGCCAAGTGGCAGCTCCCGGAGCGCTGGGCGGTGATCGCGTCGGTGCCGAAGACCAGCGTCGGCAAGTTCGACAAGAAGGTGCTGCGCAGGCAGTACGCCGAGGGCGCGCTGGACATCACCCGGCTCTGACATCCGGCACCGGCGTACGCCGAGGGGGAGCCGGACGCCGTCCGGATCCGACCGGCGTACGCCGTACGTACCGGGCGGCGAAGGAGCAACCGAGGCGGTACCCGAGATGGCGTCCGGGGGCACCTCACCGCCCGGCGGCGCCGGTCACCGTCGTACCGCCGTGATCCCCCAGCCCAGTGCCAGCCAGACCGCCGCCACCGCCGACACCCCGCCCCAGCCGAAGTGGGTGAAGGCGGGGCCCGCGAGGGCCGAGGCGGTGGCGCCGCCGGCGAAGCCGGAGACGACGTAGGCCGTGTTGGCGACGGCCGGGCTGGAGGTGGTGGTCAGGGCGAGGGTCTGGTTGGCGACGTGGGAGGCGACCAAGGCCGCGTGGATCGCGACCGCGGCGACGAACAGCGCCCAGACGACCTGCCCGCCCAGCCAGAACAGCGGCACGGAGACGGCCGCGAGCAGATACGCCCCCCGTACGACCCGGGCGGCGCCGAAACGGTCGACGAGCCCGCCCGCCAGCGGCGCCACCGCGCTCGCCGCGAGCCCGAAGAGGCCGAACAGCCCGGCGGTGGCGGTGGACATGCCGTAGGCCGGGCCCGTCAGCAGCAGGGCGAGCGAGGTCCACAGCGCGCTCCACGCGCCGAACATCCCCGCCTGGCGCACCGACGCGCGCCACAGCTCGGGCGAGCGACGCAGCAGCCCGGGCAGCGCGGCGAGACCGCCGAACAGCGAGCCGTCGCGGTGGCGCCGTCCGGACGGCAGGACGAGGGCGGTGGCGGTGCCCAGGGCGAGCGTGAGGGCGGCCGCGCCCGCGAACACCCACCGCCAGCCGAAGGCCTGCCCGGCGAGTCCGCCGAGGACCCGGGCCGCGACGATGCCGGTGAACAGGCCGGCGATCACGGCCGCGACATGGCGGGCGCGGCGGGCGGCGGGTGCGCGTTCGGCGACCAGCGGGACGAGGAGCTGCGGTACGACGGTCCCGGCCGAGGCGACGAACACGGCGACCGCCAGTGCGCCGGTGCCGGGGGCGACGGCGGCGGCGAGCAGGGCCACGGTGGTGACCAGGGTGAGGACGGTGACCAGCCGGCGCCGGTCGGCGGTGTCGCCGAGCGGGGCGAAGAAGAGCAGGCCGACGGCGTACCCGAGCTGGGCGACCGAGGCGATCCAGGCCACGGCGGACGGGGTGGAGCCGAAGTCGCGGGCGATCAGGGAGAGCAGGGGCGCGGCGAGGTAGATGTTGGCGGCCGTGACCGCGGTGCAGACGGCGATGAGCGCGAGGAACGCGGCGGAGCCGCGGGACGGGCCCGGCCCCGTTCCTGGAGCCGGGAGCGGTGACCTGCGGGCCTGCCGGCCGGTGGTGGTGGCGCTGGGCACTGAGGACATGAGCGGGATACCCCTTCGAGCCTGCTCTAACAACTAACTGGTTGGTTGACTGATGGGGGAACAGTCTGTGTCCCCTCCGGATTCCCTGTCAACCAAACAGTTGGTTACCATGTCTCCATGGCAGTCAGGGACCCCGAGGCCACCAAGGCCCGGATCTTCGAGGCGGCGGTCGCCGAGTTCGCCCGTCACGGCATCGCCGGTGCCCGCATCGACCGCATCGCGGCCGAGGCGAAGGCCAACAAACAGCTCATCTACGCCTACTTCGGCAACAAGGCGGAGCTGTTCGCGATCGTCCTCGAGCGGAAGATGCTGGACCTCGCCGAGTCCGTCCCCGTCGACCCGGACGACATCGAAGGCTGGGTCGACCGGCTGATGGACTACCACGCCGCCCACCCCGAACTGCTGCGCCTGCTCTTCTGGGAGGGCCTGGAGTACGGCACCGACGAGCTGCCCCACGAGGACGAACGCCAGGAGCACTACGTCCGCAAGGTCGCCCTGCTCCGGGACGGCCAGGAGCGCGGAGTCGTCACCGACGCCATCCCGGCCGGCGACCTGCTGTTCCTGCTGACCGCGCTGGCCAACTGGACGGCGGTCGTTCCCCAGATGCGCCGCATCCTGGCCGGTGAGGGGGCCGACGACCGTGCCCGGCTGCGCGCGTCCGTGAAGGAGGCGGCCCGCCGCCTGATCGCCCGCTGACGGCGGCGCGGGCCGGCCGGTGCTGGTCAGGTGACGCCGGTCAGCCGGTGCCGGTCAGCCGGTGCCGGTCAGGTGGTGCCGGTCAGCCGGTGCCGGTCAGTTGGTCCCGATCCGCGACAGCAGATCGACGATCCTGTCCTGCACCTCTTCACTGGTGGACCGCTCCGCCAGGAACAGCACCGTCTCGCCGGAGGCCAGCCGCGGCAGGTCCGCCTGGCCGACGGCGGCCGTGTAGACGACGAGCGGGGTGCGGTTGAGCTGCCCGTTCGCCCGCAGCCAGTCGACGATCCCGGGGGACCCGGCCTGGGGCCGGTGCACCCGCATCAGGTCCATCACCACCAGGTTCGGCCGGAACTGCCCCGCCAGCGCCACCGCGTCGGCGTCACTCGCGGCCCGCGCGACCTGCATCCCGCGCCGCTCCAGCGTCCCGGTCAGCGCCAGCGCGATCTCCGCGTGCTCCTCGATCAGCAGCACGCGCGGGGGGTGCTGTTCGCTGTCGCGCGGTGCGAGCGCCTTCAGCAGTACGGCGGGATCGGCGCCGTACGCGGCATCGCGCGAGGCCTGTCCGAGCCCGGCCGTGACGAGCACCGGCACCTCGGCGGCCACCGCCGCCTGCCGCAGCGACTGCAGGGCCGTACGGGTGATCGGCCCGGTCAGCGGGTCCACGAACAGCGCGGCGGGGAACGCCGCGATCTGCGCGTCGACCTCCTCGCGCGAGTGCACGATCACCGGCCGGTAGCCGCGGTCGCTCAGCGCCTGCTGCGTGGTGACGTCCGGCGCGGGCCACACCAGCAGCCGACGCGGGTTGTCCAGCGGTTCCGGGGGCAGCTCGTCGTCCATCGGCTGCGGACGCGGCGGGTCCGCCACCTCGACGGCCCCGCCCGGACCGTCCAGCGGCTCGGGTCCCTCGGCGGCGTCCGCGTCGGGCGCCCCTATGGCGTACGACCGTCCGGTGCCCTCGGTCCCCGGCGCGCGCCGGGAGTGCGCCGGCGCGTGCGCGGGGGAGGGTACGGATACGGGCTCGGCCGACGGGTGCGGGCGCGCGTTCTGCTCGTTGTCCGGGGCCGGGTCGGGTCGCGTGCCGAGCTTGCGGCGGCGGCCGGAGCCGCCCGGCTGGTGCGGGGGAGGCGTGGCCGACGGCAGCGGCTGCTGCACCTGGGCGGCCTGCCGGTTGAACGGCACGCCCTGCCCCAGCGTCCGCACGCTGATCGACCGCCCCTGCGTGGAGTTCGGATCGACCGGCGCCGCGGCCTCCGCGGGCAACGGCTGAGCGGCCCGCTGCACCGGCGCGCCCTCGGGCGGCAACGGGGTGCCGGCGGCGGGGGTCGGCTGCGACGGGCCCGCGGCCACCGGTACGGCCGTACCGGCACCGGAGGTGTCACCGGCGGCGGGCCACTGCTGCGGGGCGGGTGCGGGGGCGGGGGCGCCTCCGGCCGCGGCAACGGGAGCGGCCTCGGCGGGAAGCGGCTGCGCGGGGGGCAGCGGCTGCGACGCCGCTGCCCGCGCCTGTCCCTGTGCGGGTACGGGAGCGCCGGGGACCGGGGGTGTGGTGGTGCCTTGCGGCGGCACCGCGGCACCGGGTGCCGGTGCGGGAGTCCCTTGCGGGGGAGCGGCCGCGCCCTGTGCGGGTACCGGAGCCCCGGGCGCCGGGGGCGTGGCACCCTGCGGCGGGACCGGAGCACCCTGGGGTGCGACGGGGGCGCCTTGCGGCGGGACGGTGGCGCCCTGTGCGGGTACGGGGGCGCCGTGCGGCGGTACCGGGGCGCCGGGTACGGGAGCGCCCGGAACTGCCGCGCCGGGTGCGGGTACGGGTGCGCCCTGTGAGGGAACGGCCACACCTTGTGCGGGTACGGGGGCTCCGTGCGGCGGGACCGCGGCACCTTGCGGCGGTACCGGAGCGCCCGGTACCGGGGCGCCGGGTGCGGGCACGGCCACACCCTGTGCGGGCACGGGTGCGCCCTGTGGCGCAACGGAAGTCCCCTGTGGCGGGACCGCGGCACCCGGAACCGGAACAGCCGCACCCTGTACGGGTACGGGAGCCCCCTGCGGCGGCACCGGAGCCCCCTGCGGTGCGACAGGTGCCCCCTGCGATGTGACAGGCGCCCCCTGTGGTGCGACGGGCGCCGCCCCCCATTGCGCCGAGGCCACCGGGGCCACCGGAGCCTGTGCGGTCACCGTCGGAGCGGTCGGAGCGGGAGCTTCGGCGGGGGTTCCGTCGGGCTCCGCCGGCGGAACGGCGGCCCGTCGACGGCGGCCCGTCGGGGCACTGGTGGGATGGGGCTGCGGCGGAGTGTGGTCGTCGGCCTGACCGTGCGGAACGGCGTCATGGCGGCCGTTGTCGACCCCGGCCTGCCCGGTCGCCGCTGTCCGCCCGATCGCCTCGGCCTGTGCCGCCTCCCCGGCCTGCTGCTCCTGGTCCGCCTCGGCCGGAGGCAGCGCGAACACCGTACGGGGCGCGGCCTCCTGCGCCGCCGCCCGCTCGTTGGCGGCGGCCAGGGCCCGCCGACGCCGCCCCGTCGGCTCCGACTGCCCCGAAGCCTGAGCCGGAACATGCACCGCGACCCCGGCCTGGGGCGCGTCGCCCGCTCCGTCCACGCCGGACGGCGCGGGCAGCGCCGGCGGCAACGCGTGCTGTTCGCCGGACTCGGGCCGGGCACGCCGCCCGGACGGCACCGGCACCCCCTGCGGCGGTACGGTCCCGCCCAGCCCCGTGTTCGACGCGGCGGCCCCCGCCGCGTGCTCGGCGGCGGTGACGACGGCACCCTCGGACACCCCGGCCGCCCCGGCGAGCTCGACCTCGGCCCCCGCCGCGGCCGGCGCGTCCTCGGCCGGCCGGCCACGCCGACGCCCGGTGCCGCCGGACGCCTGCACGGGCTCGTCGTCGACGGCGGCGACCGCCCGGCGCCTGCGCCGGCCGGTGGGCGTGGAGTCCGTACCGGAACCGTCGTCCGGACCCGGCACCTCGCTCTCCAGGAAGGCGTCCACGGACGCGCGCCGCGCCCGGCGCCGCCCTCCGCCACCGGGGGCCGGATCGATGGGAACGGCGGGAGCGGCCGGAACGTCCTCCTCGGCCGGAACCGCCGTGTCCGGGGTGGCCGCCACGGACCCCGCCCCGCCCCCGATCGGCACCTCGAGGACGAACGCGCTGCCGCTCATCCCGGGCACCTCGTGCGTCTGCAGCACACCGCCGTGCGCCCGGACGATGCCGCGCACGATCGGCTCGTGCACCGGGTCGCCGCCGCCGTACGGTCCGCGCACCTCGACGCGTACGACCTCGCCGCGCTGCGCCGCCGCGACCACGACCGTGTTGTCCAGGTAGCCGCCCGCCGACACGGGCGTGTTGCCGGTCGCGTCGACACCCGCGACGTCCGCGACGAGGTGCGCGAGGGCGGTCGCGAGCAGCCGCGGGTCGACCTCGGCCTCGATGGGCGGCGCGTGCACCGCGAACTGCACCCGTCCGGGCCCGATGAGCTCCACGGCCCCGTCGACCCCGGCGGCGACGACGGCGTCGAGCATCACCTTCGTACGGGCGACCTGCTCACCGCCGGCGTCGAGCCGCTGGTAGCCGAGGACGTTGTCGATGAGGGTGGTGATCCGGGCGTAGCCGGCCGACAGGTGGTGGAGCACCTGGTTGGCCTCGGGCCACAGCTGCCCGGCGTCGTCGGCGGCCAGCGCGGACAGCTCCCGGCGCAGCTCGTCCAGCGGGCCCCGCAGGGACCGCCCGAGCAGGGTGAGCAGCTGGTCGTGGCGCGCGGCGAGGGCCTCGTAGCGGTCCTTCTCCCGCTCGCCGAGCGCGGCGTACCGCTCCTCGTTCGCGGCGAGTTCCTCCGCGTGCTGCTCGCGCAGCTCCTCCAGCTCGGTGACGTGGCCCTGGCGCAGGGCGGTGAGTTCGGAGGCGTGTTCCTCGGCGAGCCGCTCCAGCTCCTCGGCGTGCTCCCGCTCGGCCTTCTCCTTCTCCTCGACGAGCGCGTCGTGGGGGCGGCGGTCGAGGAACGTCATGACGGCGCCGACGAGCTGGTCGCCGTCGCGCACCGGCGCGGTCGTCAGGTCGACCGGCAGCTTGTCGCCGTTCTTGGCGTACAGCACCTGACCGCGCACCCGGTGCTTGCGCCCGGAGCGCAGGGTGTCGGCGAGCGGGGACTCGTCGTAGGGGAAGGGGGAGCCGTCGGCGCGCGAGTGCAGGACGAGCGTGTGCAGTTCGCGCCCGCCGAGTTCACCGGCCCGGTAACCCAGTATCTGGGCGGCGGCCGGGTTGACGAGGACGATCCGTCCGTCGGTGTCGGTCCCGACGACGCCCTCGGAGGCGGCACGCAGGATCATCTCGGTCTGCCGCTGCGAACGCGCCAGCTCGGCCTCGGTGTCGACGGTGCCGGAGAGGTCGCGGACGACGAGCATCAGCAGCTCGTCGCCGGTGTAGCCGTACGTGTCGTACGCCTGCTGGCCGGTCTCCAGATTCGCACTGGTGACCTCGACCGGGAACTCGGTCCCGTCGGTCCGCCGGGCGATCATCCGCGTCGGCTTGGTGCGCGCCCGGGGATCGATGTGGTCGGGCCGCCGCATGGACCCGGGGATGAGCTTGGAGTCGAACTGCGGCAGCAGATCCAGCAGCCCCCGCCCCACCAGCGCCGTGCCCGGGGTCTCGAACGCCTCCAGGGCGATGGCGTTGGCGTTGACGACCGTCCCGTTGGCGTTGACCAGGACCAGGGCGTCCGGAAGGGCGTCCAGTATGGCTGCGAGGCGAGCAGTGCCCCGGGATGGCCTGCTGCTCACGAGACGCTTCCTCCCTGTTACCGCGACGTGCCGACCGCTCGGGCCATCTTGCCAACCTGCCCGCAGCGTGTCACGGAGGGAGTCTAAGGGCTGGGATTGCTCTCGCGACGCCGGATGGGACGGACGTCGCACGGGGAAGTGACGGCGATGTGACGTCCGGTACGTCCGGAACCCGTGACTGCCTGCGCCGACGTGCCACGAACCTTCGCGGGACCTTTACGCCCCCTGTGCCCCGACTCGCCACCACGCGCCCCCGCCACTCACGCCGCCCCACGCGCCTCCGCCACTCCCGCCACTCCCGCGGCTCCCGGAGATCTCCCTCACCCGCGTCCCGCGGCGCCCGCTTCGGGCAGCAGCGGCACCAGCCGGTCCCAGCGGGCGATCTCGCATCCGTTCGTACGGTCGTAGACCGCGTCGACGGGACGGCCGGCCCAGGTGCCGGTGACGCGGGCGGTGGCGGGCCCGCCGTACTGCAGGGTGCAGACGGTGTCCCGCGGCACCGGGGCGAAGGCGTCCCGCCCCCACCGCGTGTTCCGCTCGACGGCCGCGCAGGCCCCGGCGGGGTCGGGATGGTCGCCGCCGCTGGGCCGGCACCGCACCTCGTACGTCCCGTCCGCCCCGCCGCCCGCGTCGCGCACGGTGACGGTGAGGCGGTCACCGCGCGGAGGCGCGTCCTGCGCGTGCGCCGCCGGGGGCGCGGTGGACAGCGAGGTGAGGGCCGCGACGGAGACGGCGGCACCGACGACGAGCCGCCGCAGTCCGGGACGGGCGGCGACGGGGTTCCGTGGGATGAGGTGAGACATGACCTGACCAACGCGCCACCGCGCGGGACGTTGCGCCACACCGGGGCGACGGCCGGAAGTGCTTTGCCCTGCGGGCTCTCCGCCTAGTACCGTGGGTGGCGATTGGTGACACCCCACACGGATGTGTCATCATCGGCACGCACCGAATCCGCTCGCGCTCACGCGCGGAAGGTTCTGTGCATGGAGGCGTCGCCTAGTCCGGTCTATGGCGCCGCACTGCTAATGCGGTTTGGGCCTTAAAGCCCATCGAGGGTTCAAATCCCTCCGCCTCCGCCACCTCACGAAGCCCCGGTCCTACGGCCGGGGCTTCGTCGTTCCCTCCTCCCCGCCGATCCCGCGTTTGCGCAGGTCACAAGGGGTGAGCCAAACGGATTTCACATGACGGCGGCAGTCATGTAATGTTCTTCCTGTCGCCGCGAGCGGGCCGAAAGGACCGGGGAGCGGCGAGAAAACTGAAGAGACAAGCACTCGTAGCTTAACGGATAGAGCATCTGACTACGGATCAGAAGGTTGCAGGTTCGAATCCTGCCGAGTGCACATAGGTCGAAGCCCCCTCCAGGATCCTCCTGGAGGGGGCTTTGTCGTGCCGACCGTGCCGGCCCGCCGCCGTACCCGGACCGGCTCCGCCTCCGGCCGGGGCGGTGGACGGGACGGAAGCCGGGAAGAGCGGCGGGTGGGGAAGCGGGCGGCTGATCAGTCGCGTTCGGGCCAGACCGGGCCCTGGTCGGTCCAGATGACTCCCTTGTTGCGGCACAGGCAGAAGGGGTGGCCGATCGGGTCGGTGTAGATCCGCCAGCCGTAGCCTTCGGGGCCGACGAAGTCCTGCCTCAGCGTCGCGCCGAAGTCGAGGACGCGGCGCTGCTCGGACTCGATGTCATCCACTTCGAAGTCGAGGTGGAACTGCTTGGGGTGCTCGCTGTCGGGCCACTGCGGAGCGCGGTAGTCGTCCACCCGGATGAAGGCCAGCTCGATCTCGCCGAACTTGATGCCGGCCCAGTCCTCGGAGCTGCCTTCCTTGATCGGACGGCCCGTGACCTCGGAGTAGAAAGCCGCCAGTTTCATCGTGTCCGGGCAGTCGATGATGAAATCGGTGAGTCGCAGCATCCCGCGATCCTGGCACAGGCCCACACCCGGTTTTGAGACCCGGCAGGCCGCGTCAGGTCTGTCCCGTAGCGTCCTTGCCGGCCCGAAGCGCGGCCTGTACGACCGTCGCCGGCCGGTCTGTCCAGAGCCTCGGATCAGGCCGCGGACGGCGGGATGTTCTGGTTGGCGTGGAAGAAGTTGTCCGGGTCGTAGGCGCGTTTGACCGCGGTCAGGCGGTCGTAGTTGTCGCGGTAGGTGGAGCGGACGCGCTCGGGGCCCTCTGATTCGCCGAGGAAGTTGACGTACGAGCCGCCCATGGAGTGCGGGTGCAGGTCGGTCCAGTAGTCGACGCACCACTGCCGGAGCAGGTCGGCGTTGGCCGGGTCGGGGTCGACGCCCGCGATGACGCCGGACCACACGGCGTCCCGGTAGGCCCAGGCCGTGTCGCCGGGGGAGACCCGGTGGGCCGCTCCGTCCACGGGGTACAGGTGCATCGTCGACAGGTCGGTGGGCAGGGCGTGGCCGTACCGCTCGTGCACCGCGACGGCCTCGTCCGGGATGGAGTCGAAGAAGTCGCCCCGCCAGTACCACTGCAGGCCCTTGGGGATCAGCGGGTCGAACATGCTCTGCAGGGCGGGGTACGGCATCGGCGTGGTGAAGTGGAAGGCCGGCGGGGCCGGGTCGTTGACCACGGACAGGACGTCCTCCAGCCGGCCGGACTCCAGGTCACCGGTGTAGCACCAGATCACGGCGCACATCTTCTGCCCGTGGATCGGCTCCGGGAAGGGCGGGCCGGGCGGGACGGACAGCACCGCGAAGAATCCGTAGAGGTCCTCGGGCGCGGCGGGCAGGAACTCCCGGTACCAGCGCAGCACCTCCGCCGTGCGGTCGATGGGCCAGACGGTCACGGCGACCCCGACCGTGTGCACCGGCCGCAGCCGGAAGGTGAACGACGTGACCACGCCGAAGTTGCCGCCGCCGCCGCGCAGCGCCCACAGCAGGTCCGGGTGTTCCTTCTCGGTGGCGGTGACGAAGGAGCCGTCGGCGAGGACGACGTCGGCGGCGATCAGGCTGTCGACCGTCAGTCCGTACGCGCGGGTCAGGTACCCGTGCCCGCCGCCCAGCGTGAGACCGCCGACGCCCGTCGTCGACATGATCCCGGCCGGCACGCCGAGGCCGAAGGCGTGCGTCTCGTGGTCCAGGTCGCCCAGTTGACCGCCCCCGCCCACCTGCGCGGTCTCGGTCTCCGGGTCGACCCGCACCCAGCGCATCGGGGACAGGTCCAGGGTGAGCCCGCCGTCGACCAGGCACAGCCCCGGCCCGCTGTGGCCGCCCCCGCGGACGGCGAGGTCGATCCCGGTCTCCCGGGCGAAGGCGACGGTGGCCCGGACGTCCGCCGCGCCCGCGCACCGGGCGATGGCGGCCGGGCGCCGGTCGATCATGGCGTTGTAGATGCCGCGGGTCTCGTCGTACTCCGTGTCCTGCGGTGTGACGACCCGTCCCCGCAGGGTCTCGCGCAGGCCGTCGAACGTGGTTGCCGTTATGCCGCTCATGAGCGGACACCCCTCGGGAAGGTGCGGTACGCGGTACAGGGTGCGCCCCCGCCCCTTCCAGTGTGGCGCCGGTCACTCCGGCTCGCGACACGGGGTCACTTCGGACGGTGAGGGCTCTCGTGCCGCCGGAGTGCGGCGCGGAGGTGGTTGGTCAGGGCGGTGGCCGCCGCCGTGAGGAAGACGAAGGTGTAGAGGATCTGCAGGATGGTCACCAGCCGGGCCGCCTGGCCGTGCGGGGTGATGTCGCCGTAGCCGACGGTGGCGAGGGTGACCACCGTGAAGTAGAGGGCGTCGAGGCGGGTGGCGATGCCGTCGAGCTCGCCGGGACGCTGGGCCAGGGCCTGGTAGGTGGTCGCGAAGACCAGGAGGGACAGGCACATCAGCAGGGGGATGACCAGCCCCGGGCGGACGTCCGGGCGGCCGAGCAGGACGTGCACGACCTGCCGCAGCAGCAGGAGCGCGATCAGCGTCAGCGCCAGGCCGAAGAGGAGCCAGCTCAGGGCCGGGCGGCGCGGACCCAGACGGTCCAGGGGCAGGAGGAAGTACGCGGTGACCATCGCCGCCACGCCCGCCGCCTGGACCAGCCAGGGCCACAGGGCGTTCCGGTCCGCGGACGCGCGCTCTAGGTCCGGGACTCGCGGCGTGGTGCGCACAGGGCCCAGATGATGAAGCCGTCGATGACGAGGAGGGCGACCGCCCAGACCGGTGCGTACGGCAGCCACACGAAGTTGGCGACCATGCTGAGCCCGGCCAGTGCGACGCCCACCATGCGGGCCCAGGTGGCCCCGGTGAACAGGGCGAGACCGGCGACGGTCACCAGGGCGCCGAGGATCAGGTGGACCCAGCCCCAGCCGGTCAGGCTGAACTCGTAGGTGAAGTTCCGGGTGGCGACGAAGACGTCGTCCTGGGCGATGGCGGCGATGCCCTGGAAGACCGCCATGATGCCGCCGAACGTCATCAGGACCGCCGCTGCCGCCGTCCAGCTCGTCGCCCAAGGACTCCTGGCCTCCCACCCGGCCTGGTGGTGGCGCGTGCCGCTGACATTGCTCGCCATGTGTCCGACCTTTCGGCTGTCCCCGAGCGTTGCGGCCCCTCCACCAGGTTTGCACTCCGGTTCCCGCTCGGCACCTCGGCGTGTGTTCCCTGCCGGGAGGCGGTGCGCGGGCGTTGTCAGTGGTGCCCCCTAGTCTCGTCGGAGATGGCACAGGCGTGGAGATGCTCGGGGCTGCGGTGGTCGGCGGACGGTCCGGTGCTGGCGTGGGAGGGTGGCCGGCGCTCCGCGCTGCCCCGGGGGAAACGGGTGGCCTTCGGGGTCGGGGAAGGGGGAGTACGGACCTGCGTGGGGGCACGGGGGCACGCGTGTCCGCTCGGGGCGGCCGTCCCGGGGCGGAGCACGGGGGCGCGCTGCGAGGAGTGCGCCCGGCTGGACCGGGCGCACTCGGTGGCCGCCGACACCCTCGTGGACGATCGGCGGCCCTACCGCGTGTACCTGGCGTGGTTCGGGCCGGGGATGACCAAGGTCGGGATCACCGCCGTACAGCGGGGGCCGGCGCGGCTGCTGGAACAGGGGGCGGTCTGCTTCAGCTGGCTGGGGACCGGGCCGCTGATGGCGGCGCGGCGCACCGAGGAGCTGCTGCGTGCCGCGCTCCGGGTGCCCGACCGGATCCCGTACGCCGGCAAGCGGGCGGTGCGGGCGGTCCTCCCGGACGGGGAGGAGGAGCGGGCGGCCGAGATCGCCGGGCTGCACGCGCGGGCGGTCGCCCTGGACGGATGGCCGGAGTCGCTCGCCCGTGAGCCGTTCCGGCCGGTCGATCACGTCGGGGTGTTCGGGCTGGCGGGGGTGCCGGCCGCCGTGGGGGAGGTGAGCGAGCTGGTCGCCGGGGGCGCGGTGAGCGGGGAGCTGGTGGCCGCCGCCGGTCCCGATCTGCATCTGGCGACGGGGAAGGGGGTCGTGGTGCTGGACACCCGGCTGCTGACCGGGTGGGACCTGCTCCCGGCCCCGGGACGGGAGTTCGCGGTGCCGGTCAGGGCGGTCAGGGACCGGGCGGCGCAGGACGGGCTGTTCTGATCCGGGGCCCGGCACGCACTGGACGCCGTCGGCGCATCCGTCGTACAGCCGCCGGGTGTCCGCTCCGGCATCATGACGGGAGTTCCCTGCCCGGGCCGGCCGCCCTCGGCGACCGGATCCTGCTCGGCTCGGACTTCCCCGACATTCCTTACCTCTGCCTCCACCAGCTCCGCGTGCTGGAGCGGCTGGACCTCGAGGAGGCCTGGCTGCGGGCGGGCTGCCACGACAACGCGGCCCGGCTCTTCGGTCTGCCGCCCGGCTGAGCGGGGGCCGCCCCGCCTGAGAACAGCCTGTGAGTTTCTCAGGTAAAACACAGGTTGCCGAAAGGGTGTTCTCAGAGGGCGCGGACATCGTGTGCGGTATGACCACGATCTCGCCCCAGGGGCGCACCGAACTGCTGAGGCCGGACGGGAGCCCCGTCCGCGTGCTTGTGGTGGACGACGAGCAGTCGATCACCGAGCTGCTGTCCATGGCCCTGCGGTACGAAGGCTGGCAGATCCGCAGCGCCGGGGACGGCCAGGGGGCCCTCCGCACTGCACGCGAGTTCCGGCCCGACGCCGTCGTCCTGGACATGATGCTGCCGGACATGGACGGCCTGGCCATCCTCGGCCGGCTGCGCCGTGAACTCCCCGACGTGCCCGTGCTGTTCCTCACCGCCAAGGACGCCGTCGAGGACCGCATCGCCGGACTGACCGCCGGCGGCGACGACTACGTCACCAAGCCGTTCAGCCTGGAGGAGGTCGTCGCCCGGCTGCGCGGACTGATTCGCCGCTCCGGCGCGGCCGACCGCCGCTCCGAGTCGATGCTGGTCGTCGGCGACCTCACCCTCGACGAGGACAGCCACGAGGTCACCCGCGGCGGCGACAACATCCACCTCACCGCCACCGAGTTCGAGCTGCTGCGCTTCCTCATGCGCAATCCGCGGCGCGTGCTCAGCAAGGCCCAGATCCTCGACCGGGTCTGGTCGTACGACTTCGGCGGGCAGGCGAACGTCGTCGAGCTGTACATCTCGTACCTGCGCCGGAAGATCGACGCGGGCCGGGAGCCGATGATCCACACCCGGCGCGGCGCCGGCTACATGATCAAGCCCGCGGTCGCATGAGCGGACGACGGCGGCCGCGTCCGCGGCGGCGGGCGCGCACCCCGCGCACCCTGCGGACGCGGCTCGTCGTCGCGTCCGTGGTGCTGATCGCGGTGGTGTGCGCGGTGATCGGGTCCGTGACCACGCTGGCGCTGCGGTCCCATCTGTACGAGCAGCTCGACGGACAGGTGAGCGAGGTCGCCAAGCGCGCCGCGGGCGGTCCGGAGAAGAACGGGCCGCCCCCTCAGCTCCTGAGGGGCGAGGACCCCCTCGACTTCGTCACCATGGGACCGCAGGGCATCGGCACCATCGGCGTCACCATCGAGGACGGCCGGGTCACCGACGGGATCGTCAGCAAGCTCAAGACGCAGGACGGCGTCCCGACGTCCGAGGCGACCCGGCTCACCGCGGCCCAGCTCGCGGCCGTCACCACCGTCCCGCGCGACCTCCACCAGCACACCGTGCGCATCCCGGGCCTGGGCGACTACCGGGTGCAGTACGAGAGCGGCCGGAACGGCGAGTTCTACGTCGCCCTCCCCACCGCGGACGTCGACAACACCGTCAACACCCTGATCCTCGTCGAGATCAGCGTCACCGCCGCCGGACTGATCGCCGCCTCCCTCGCCGGAGCCGTCATCGTCGGCGTCGCCACCCGCCCCCTGCGCAAGGTCGCCGCCACCGCCACCCGCGTCTCCGAACTGCCCCTGCACACCGGCGAGGTGAACCTCGAGGAGCGCGTCCCCGAGTCCGAGTGCGACCCGCACAGCGAGGTCGGCCGGGTCGGCGCCGCGCTCAACCGGATGCTCGACCACGTCCACGGGGCGCTGCACGCCCGCCAGGAGAGCGAGACGCGGGTACGGCAGTTCGTCGCGGACGCCAGCCACGAGCTGCGCACGCCCCTGGCCTCCATCCGGGGGTACGCCGAACTCACCCGGCGCGGCCGGGAGCAGGTCGGCCCCGACACCCGGCACGCGCTCGGGCGGATCGAGTCCGAGGCGAGCCGGATGACCCTGCTCGTCGAGGACCTGCTGCTGCTCGCCCGCCTGGACGCGGGCCGGCCGCTGCGGTTCGAGGAGACCGACCTCGTACCGCTCGTCGTGGACACCATCAGCGACGCCCGCGCCGCGGGGCAGGAGCACGTGTGGCGGCTCGAGCTGCCCGACGAGCCCGCGCCGGTGTGCGCCGACGCCGCCCGGCTCCAGCAGGTCCTCGTCAACCTGCTGGGCAACGCCCGCAACCACACCCCGCCGGGCACCACCGTCACCGCCCGGGTGCGCCGCGAGGGGCCCTGGCTCCGCGTGGACGTGGTCGACGACGGGCCGGGCATCCCGCCCGCGCTGCTCCCGCGCATCTTCGAACGGTTCGCGCGCGGCGACTCCGCGCGCACCCGTGCCACCGGTTCGACCGGTCTGGGCCTGGCCATCGTGCAGGCCGTGGCGACCGCCCACGGCGGTGCCGTGACCGTCGACAGCGTGCCCGGACACACCGCGTTCACGCTCCATCTCCCCGCTGTGGAAACGAAGTTGGCGCCCGAGCCGTACTCACAGCCACGGCACAGCGTCACCACATGGGCAGGACAGGGCGCCTGAGCAGAGTCGGTCCCATGCGAACCGATTCTTCTCCCGGCACCCTGCCGGCGCGGGAGCACCTCCCGGCCGCCGGAGCGGGCACGCCGGTCCTGGACGTCGTGATCCCCGTCTACAACGAGGAGAAGGACCTCAAGCCGTGCGTCCGCAGACTGCACGAGCACCTGACCCGCACCTTCCCCTACGCCTTCCGCATCACGATCGCCGACAACGCCTCCACGGACAGCACCCCGCACGTGGCCGCCCGGCTGGCGGAACGGTTTCCCCAGGTGCGGTCGGTGCGCCTGGAGCAGAAGGGCCGCGGCCGGGCGCTGCGGACCGTCTGGTCCGCCTCGGACGCCCCCGTCCTCGCCTACATGGACGTGGACCTGTCCACCGACCTCAACGCGCTGCTGCCGCTGGTCGCCCCGCTGATCTCCGGCCACTCCGACCTCGCCATCGGCTCCCGGCTGAGCCGCAGCTCCCGCGTGGTGCGCGGCGCCAAGCGGGAGTTCATCAGCCGCTCGTACAACCTGATCCTGCGCGGCTCGCTCCAGGCCCGCTTCTCCGACGCGCAGTGCGGGTTCAAGGCGATCCGCCGTGACGTGGCCCAGGTGCTGCTGCCGCTGGTGGAGGACAGCGGCTGGTTCTTCGACACCGAGCTGCTGGTCCTCTCCGAGCGCGCCGGGCTGCGCATCCACGAGGTGCCGGTCGACTGGGTCGACGACCCCGACTCCACCGTGCACATCGTGCGGACGGCGACCGAGGACCTCAAGGGCGTCTGGCGGGTCGGCAGGGCCCTGGCCACCGGCTCGCTGCCGCTGGACCGGCTCGCCCGCCCCTTCGGCGACGACCCGCGCGACCGCACCCTCCAGGACGTACCGCAGGGACTGGCCCGCCAGTTGGTCGGCTTCTGCGTCGTCGGCGTCCTGTCCACCCTCTTCTACCTGCTGCTCTACAGCGGCTTCCGGACCTTCACCGGCTCCCAGGTCGCCAACGGGCTGGCCCTGCTGGTCTCGGCGGTCGCCAACACCGCCGCCAACCGGCGGCTCACCTTCGGGGTGCGGGGACGTGGCGGGGCCGTACGGCACCAGGCGCAGGGCTTGGTCGTCTTCGGCATCGGTCTCGCCCTGACCAGCGGTTCGCTCGCCGCGCTCAACACCGCGACCAGCGACCCCGCCCACTCCACCGAGCTGGCGGTGCTCATCGCGGCGAACCTCGCGGCGACCGTGCTGCGGTTCCTGCTCTTCCGCGCGTGGGTCTTCCCGGACCGCGACCGGTCCCACGAGACCCCCGCCGAGCCCTCCTGGCAGGACGCCCCCGCCGCCCCCGCCTGGCAGGACGCGACCCTGCCGCTCCAGCCGGTCCGTTCGACGCTCCCCACCCGTCCGTCCCGGCCTTCCGACTCCGAACCGAGGGACTTCCGATGACCACGCAGTACGACCAGCCGAGCCCTCCGGCGGACCCCGCCGCCTGGGGACCCCCGGCCCCGGCCCGTCACACCGCGCCCGGTGAACCCCGGGGGCCGCTGGCCCGCAGAGCGTGGCGCGGCCGGCCCGAGGACCCCCGCTGGGTACGCCCCGCCTTCCTCGGCCTGCTGCTGGCGACCGGACTGCTCTACCTCTACGGCCTGAGCGCCTCCGGATACGCCAACTCCTTCTACTCGGCGGCCGTCCAGGCGGGCAGCGAGTCCTGGAAGGCGTTCTTCTTCGGCTCGCTGGACGCGGCGAACGCCATCACCGTGGACAAGCCCCCGGCCTCGCTGTGGCCGATGGAGCTGTCGGTGCGGATCTTCGGCCTGAACTCCTGGGCGATCCTGGTGCCCGAGGTGCTCATGGGCGTCGGCACGGTCGCCGTCGTGTACGCGGCCGTGCGCCGCCGCTTCAGCCCGGCTGCCGGTCTGATCGCGGGCGCGGTCCTCGCGCTCACCCCGGTCGCGGCGCTGATGTTCCGGTTCAACAATCCGGACGCGATGCTGGCGCTGCTGATGTCCGTCGCCTGCTACCTCGTCGTCCGCGCCCTGGAGGACGGCCGTACGAAGTGGCTGGTGTGGGCCGGGGCCGCGATCGGTCTCGCGTTCCTCGCCAAGACCCTCCAGGCCTTCCTGATCCTCCCGGCCCTCGCGCTGGTCTACGGCGTCTGCGCGCCCGTGCGGCTGCGGAAGCGGCTGGGGCAACTGGCCCTGGCGACCGTCGCGCTGGTCGTCTCCGGCGGCTGGTGGGTGGCGGTCGTCGAACTGTGGCCGGCGTCGTCGCGGCCGTACGTCGGCGGTTCGCAGAACAACAGCTTCCTGGAGCTGACCTTCGGCTACAACGGCCTCGGCCGGCTCAACGGCGAGGAGACCGGAAGCGTCGGGGGCGGCGGTGGCGGTGGCATGGGCGGCGGCGGACAGTGGGGGGAGACCGGCTGGGACCGGATGTTCAACTCCGAGATCGGCGGCCAGATCTCCTGGCTGCTGCCCGCCGCGCTGATCCTGCTCGTCGCCGGCCTGGTCCTCACCCGCAAGGCCGCGCGGACCGACCTGGCCCGCGCCTCGTTCCTGGTGTGGGGCGGCTCGCTGCTGATGACCATGGTCGTCTTCAGCTTCATGGCGGGCATCTTCCACCAGTACTACACGGTGGCCCTCGCTCCCTACCTCGCGGCCGTGGCCGGCATGGGCGCGGTGGCCCTGTGGGAGAAGCGGCGGGCACCGTGGGCGTCGCTCGCCCTGGCGGCGGCCGTCACGGCCACGGCCGCCTGGGGGTACGTGCTGCTCGACCGCACGCCCGACTATCTGCCGTGGCTGAAGTGGCTGGTCCTGGTCGGCGGGCTGGTCGCGGCCCTCGGGCTGGTCTTCGCGGGCAGGGTGGGGCGCCGGGTGGCGTTCGCGGCGGCGGGGCTGGGCCTGGTGGCCGCGCTGGCCGGTCCGACGGCGTACACGCTGAGCACCGTGCGGGAGGGACACACCGGTTCGATCGTCACCGCAGGTCCGGCCGGGGCGAGCATGGGTGGCGGTCCCGGCGGGGGCGGCGCTCGCGGCGGCTTTCCCGGCGGGGGCGGACCCGGCGGCCAGGGGCAGCAGGGCGGTCAGGGCCAGGGGCAGACCCCGCCCGGCACGGGCGGCAACGGCACCGGCGGCTTCCCCGGCGGCGGGCCCATGGGCCAGAACGGCCAGAACAACCAGGGAGGCCAGAACGGCCAGGGCGCCCCGGGGAACGGCACCGGCGGCAGCGCCGAGGGCCGTATGGACGGGGGCGGCGGAGGCATGGGCGGTCTGCTCGGCGGCGCGGACGTCGACTCCGAGGCGAAGGAGCTGCTGGAGGCCGACGCCGGCGACTACACCTGGGCCGCCGCGGCCATCGGCGCCCAGAACGCCGCGAGCTACCAGCTCGCCACCGGTGAACCCGTGATGGCGATCGGCGGCTTCAACGGCACCGACCCGTCCCCGACACTCGCCCAGTTCAAGGAGTACGTGGCGGACGGGAAGATCCACTACTTCGTCGCCGGAGGCGGCATGGGAGGCGGCATGGGCGGCGACTCCGGAAGCTCCTCGCAGATCTCCACCTGGGTGCAGGAGAACTTCGAGGAGGTGACGGCCGGCTCGGCCACCTTCTACGACCTCACGCGGAAGACGACCGACGACTGACGCCCCCCGACGGGGGACGAGGGCGGTGACATCCCCTGTCACCGCCCTCACCCGTCTGCTCCCCCTCGACCAGCCGCGCCGGGAAACCGCCGGTCGCCACCGGGCCCCAGCGCTCCGGGGTGATCCGGATGATCGACTTGCCCTGCTTGACCATGGCGGCGCGGTACTCGTCCCAGTCCGGGTGCTCGCCGGCGATGTTCCGGTAGTACTCCACCAGCGGCTCCACGGACTCGGGCGAGTCCACCACCTCGGCGGTGCCGTCGATCTGGACCCACGGCCCGTTCCACTCGTCACTGAGGACGATCAGGCTCACCCGGCTGTCCCGCTTGGCGTTGCGGGTCTTGGCGCGCTCGGGGTACGTGGAGACCACGATCCGGCCCGAGTCGTCGACCCCGCAGGTCAGCGGTGATCCCTGGGGGCCGCCGTCGGCCCGCCGGGTCAGCAGGATCGCCCGGTGCCGGGGCCGTACGAAGTCCAGCAGTTCGTCGAGGGAGACGCGGGTGTTCGTCGCGATGTTCGGTGCCATGGCGTCAGACTAGGCCGCCCCGGCCGCCGGGAGGCCGACGTACACGGGGGCGTCGCGGCGCGGGTCCGCCGGTTCCGGCACGCGGCTCGCCACGCCGTCCGGGCGGACCACCCCGTACACGAGGGTGCCGGGCGCGGCAGGTGGCGTACGCCCCGGGGGGCGCCTTCGGCGGCCCGGTGCGCGCCCCGCGGCGGGAGAACGTCCCACCGCGCGACCTCGCCCTCCCCATCGTCCGGCCCACCCGGCGGCTCCTGACGGGACCTCACGCGGCCGGGAGCGACTCCCCCTGCACGGCCTGGACGTCCAGCTCCACCCGGAGGGTCGTGCCGATGGCCGCGATGCCGGCCTGGACGACCTGGTTGTAGTTCATCGCGAAGTCCTCGCGCCGCAGCTCGGCCGTGGCGCGGAAGGCCGCCCGGGTGCCGCCCCACGGGTCCGCCCCGGTGCCGAGGTAGGCCAGGTCGAGGTCGACGGGACGGACGACACCCCGCATGGCCAGCTCGCCGTGGACCGTCCAGCGGTCCGAGCCCGCCTCGGTCAGACCCGTGGACCGGTAGGTGATCTCGGGGTACCGCTCGACGTCCAGGAAGTCCGCGGACCGCAGATGGGTGTCGCGCATCCCGTTGCCGGTGTCGATGGACGCCGCCCGGATCACCGCCTCCACACGGGACTTGGCGACGTCGTCCGGCGCGATCTCCACCGTGGCCGCGAACTCGGTGAACCGGCCCCGCACGCTGGAGATGCCCAGGTGCTGGGCGACGGCCGCCACGCTCGAGTGCGCCGGGTCCACGGTCCACGGCCCCGGCGGCGGCAGCTCGGTACCGCCCTGCCGGGCCAGCGTCACCGTCCCGACCTCGGCCCGCCCGCTCGCGGTGACGATGGCGCTGGCGGCGGCGGGCGCGTACCCGACCGCGGTGACGACGACGGTGTACGCCCCCGGCGCCAGCGCGGTGGTGTCCCGGACGGCGCCCTCGGCGTCCGCCCCGGCGCGCAGCACCTGCGTACCGGTCCCGTCGGTCACCGTGACGACCGCGTGCGACACGGCCCATCCGTCCCGGGTGCGGATCCTCGCGGTCAGTGGCATCCCGTTTTCTCCCTGCACATGCTCATACGCGTACAAAATGGTCGTGAACGGACCGGCCCGCGGCGGGGGCGCGTCTCCGCTACAGGACGCGCCCGCCCGCCACGGGCCGGGATCTCGCTACTCGCCCGGGTGGGCGAGCTCGATGTCGTGGTCGTCGACACCGGTGCCGGAGACGGTCAGCGCCGTCGCCACCGGCGGGTAGCCCGTCGCGATGACGGTGTACTCGCCGCCGTCCAGATCGGCGAAGGCGTACGCCCCGTCCGCACCGGTCGTCGCCGTGCCGGCCACGTTGCCGGCCGCGTCGACCAGGGTGACCCGGGCGTCGGCCAGCGGCCCGTGCGGGGCGCGGACCACGCCCCGCACCTGGGCGCCGGTCTCCAGGTCGACCTCGACCCGGGTGACCCCGGTGCCGCCCACCTCGACGGGCAGGGCGCGCGGCCGGTACCCGGCGGCGTTCACCGCCACGGTCACCGCGCCCGGAACCAGCTCGGCGAACGAGAACTCGCCCTGCTCACCGGTGCTCCCGGTGGCCAGCAGATCGCCGCGCACATCGGTGACGATCACCATCGCGTCCTTCACCGGCAGCCCGCCGTCCGCCGTGCGGACCACTCCGGTCAGCCCGCTGGTGCCGCTGAGCAGGATGTCGTAGGCGAGGGGTTCGCCGTTCACGACGATCGTGGACGCCTGCGGCTGGTGGCCGTCGGCGGCGGCGATCAGGACGTACGACCCGGCGCCGGGCGCGTCCACCGCGTACGCGCCGTCGGCCTGTGCCACCGACCGGCCGAGCTGACGCCCGCCGAGCGAGATCAGCGTGACGGCGGCCTGCGGCACGGGCACGCTGTCGGCGCCGCGCACGACACCGCGTACCGGGACGCCGGCGGAGACGGGTGCCTCCGGCTCACCGGGGCCGGCCGCCGTGGCGACGGCGGTGAGGCGCTGCGTGGCCGCGGCGCCCTGGGGCTCCGGTGCCACGGCGGCCACCGCACCGGCCGGAACCGGCTCGGCGGCGACGCGGGCGGCCTCCGCCGGTGCCGGAGCCGGGGCGGTCCCGTCCGCGGCCTCAGCGGCCTGGGCCAGCGCGCCGGAGGTCCGCAGCGGGACCTCCTTGATGAACAGCGTCACCAGGAAGGCGAGCAGGGCGATCGGCGCGACGTACAGGAAGATGTCGGCGATGCCGTGCCCGTAGGCGCTCTCCAGCCAGGTGCGGATGGCCGGGGGCAGCAGGTCCATGTCGGGGATCGTGCCGCTGCCGGAGGCCTGGGCGGCCGCCGCCTGCTCCTGCGGGCTGAGCTGCCCGATGGTGTCCTGGGCGTAGCCGCTGATCCGGCTGGACATGACCGAGCCGAGCACGGAGACGCCCACCGCGCCGCCGAGGGACCGGAAGAAGGTCACGACGGAGGAGGCCGCGCCCAGGTCGCTCGGGGCCACCTGGTTCTGCGTGCACAGGACCAGGTTCTGCATCATCATGCCGACGCCGAGACCCATGAGCGCCATGAAGACGCCGATGCGCCAGTACGGGGTGTCGTAGCGCATGGTACCCAGCAGGCCCAGGCCCGCCGTGAGCAGCACGCCGCCGACCAGCAGCCAGCTCTTCCACTTGCCGGTCTTGGTGATGACGATGCCGGAGACCGTCGACGATATGAACAGGCCGCCGATCATCGGGATGGTCATGACGCCCGACATCGTCGGGGACTTGTCCCGGGCCAGCTGGAAGTACTGGCTGAAGTAGACGGTGCCCGCGAACATCGCGATGCCGACGAACAGCGAGGCCAGCGAGGCCAGCGCGATGGTGCGGTTCCTGAACAGGCGCAGCGGGATGATCGGCTCGTCGGCCTTCGACTCGACGAAGAGGAAGATCAGCGTCAGGACGATCGCGCCGCCGACCATGACGCCGGTCTGCCAGGACATCCAGTCGTACTTGTCGTCGGCGAAGGTGACCCAGACGAGCAGCAGGCAGACGGCCGCGGTGACGAAGAAGGCGCCGGCCCAGTCGACCTTGACCTTCCGCTTGACCACGGGGAGGTGCAGCGTCTTCTGCAGCACGACCAGCGCGAGGATCGCGAAGGGCACGCCGACGTAGAGGCACCAGCGCCAGCCGAGCCAGCTGGTGTCGGTGATCACGCCGCCGAGCAGCGGGCCGCCGACGGTCGCGACGGCGAAGGTGGCGCCGATGTAGCCGGAGTACCGGCCGCGCTCGCGCGGGGAGATCATCGCGGCCATGATGATCTGCGCCAGGGCGGACAGACCGCCGGCGCCCAGGCCCTGGATGGCCCGAGCGGTGATCAGCATGCCCGGGTTCTGCGCCAGACCGGCCACGACGGAGCCGATGACGAAGACGACCAGGGCCGCCTGGACCAGGAGCTTCTTGCTGGTGAGGTCGGCGAGCTTGCCCCACAGGGGGGTGGAGGCGGTCATCGTCAGCAGCGAGGCGGTGACGACCCAGGTGTAGGCGCTCTGGCCGCCGCCGAGGTCGCCCACGATCTCGGGCAGGGCGTTGGTGACGATGGTCGACGACAGGATGGCGCAGAACATGCCGAGCAGCAGCCCGGACAGCGCCTCCATGATCTGCCGATGGGTCATCGGAGCGTCTGCGGAGGAGCCTCCCCCGTGCTTGGCATGAGCCCGCACACCGTTCGGTGTGGTCGTTGCCATGGACTTCCTTCTCTTACGTGCTTGCGGGTGTACGGGTGGTCTGTTCGGGAACGGGAGGTGCCGGGCGGGGCGCCGCCCGGCAGTCGCCGAAGCTGTCCCTGAGCCGGGTCATCAGCTGGGTGAGCCGGCTGACCTCGTCGTCGGACCAGTCGTCCAGGCGCTCCGCGAGGAGCTGGGTGGACCGCCGGAACAGCTCGTCGAGCTGGGTCCGGCCAGCGGGGGTGAGGTGCAGGATGCGGGACCGTTTGTCGGCGGGGTCGGGGAAGCGTTCGATCCAGCCGCGCTCGGCCAGATGGGCGACGTGGCGGCTGGTGACCGACATGTCCACGGACAGCAGCTCGGCGAGCCTGCTCATGCGCATGTCGCCGTGGCGGCCGAGCAGCGCCAGCACGGCGGCGGAGCCGCTGGGGCAGCCGGTCGGCATGATCCGGTTCATCTCCCGCTTGACGGCGCCGAAGGCGCTGAACTGTCGGACCAGTTCCTCGTACTGCGCCTGCTCGGCCATGGCACCTCCCGTTTTGATTGCTTAGGGCAACGATACGAATGGATGGTTGCTGAAGGCAAATAAAAACGGGCCCTCCGGCTCAAAAACTTGGCAAAGGCAAGTGATCGCGAAAGTAAACCCGCAGGTCCGGGGGTGTCGGCACCGGCGAAACCGCCCGCCACCCCCTGCCGGGGCCACCCGTCACTCCTCACCGGCACCGCTCGCCGGCCCTTGCCGGCGCCCCCGCTTGGGCGCCTCACCGGGCATTCGCTAGGGTCTCGGGGCATGGCTAACACCCAGGGCCCGCAGGGCAACCACGACCCCGCCGGCAGCACCCAGATGTTCCGCGCGTTCGTCGACGAGGAACCCCAGGGCCGGCAGGCCGCCGCGACCGGCGGCGGTCCGCGGATCGGTCTGATCGTCGGTATCGTCGTCGCCGTGGCGGTCGTCGCCGCGGTGGCCTGGCTCGCGCTGAAGTAACTCACGCCGAAGCAGCTCGCGCCGGAGCGGCTCGTACCGAAACGGTTCGCGCCGGAGCGGCCGGAAACGCGGCGGCCGCCGTTGCGCCCGTGCTGGGCGCCCCGGCGGCCACGCATCCGTCTCCGCGTACGGAGCGCCCCGTCGGCGCCCCGCGCTGTGCCGTGCCTCAGTCCGAGATGAGGCCCTCCCGCAGCTGGGCGAGGGTCCGGGTGAGCAGCCGCGAGACGTGCATCTGGGAGATGCCGACCTCCTCGCCGATCTGCGACTGGGTCATGTTGGCGAAGAAGCGCAGCATGATGATCCGCCGCTCCCGGGGCGGCAGCTTGGCCAGCAGCGGCTTGAGCGACTCCCGGTACTCCACGCCCTCCAGCGCCGTGTCCTCGTAGCCGAGGCGGTCCGCGAGCGAGCCCTCACCGCCGTCGTCCTCGGGGGCGGGGGAGTCCAGCGAGGACGCCGTGTACGCGTTGCCGACCGCGAGGCCGTCGACGACGTCCTCCTCCGACACGCCCAGCACGGCGGCGAGTTCGGTGACCGTCGGGGAGCGGTCCAGCTTCTGGGAGAGCTCGTCGCTGGCCTTCGTCAGCGCCAGCCGCAGCTCCTGCAGCCGGCGCGGCACCCGCACCGACCACGACGTGTCGCGGAAGAACCGCTTGATCTCGCCGACCACCGTCGGCATCGCGAACGTCGGGAACTCCACGCCCCGTTCGCAGTCGAAGCGGTCGATCGCCTTGATCAGCCCGATGGTGCCGACCTGGACGATGTCCTCCATCGGCTCGTTGCGCGAGCGGAACCGCGCCGCCGCGTACCGCACCAGCGGCAGGTTGAGCTCGATCAGGGTGTCCCGGACGTAGGCGCGCTCCGGGCTGTCCTCGTCCAGTACGGCGAGCCGCAGGAACAGGGAGCGGGACAGGGTGCGGGTGTCGAGGGCCGTCGTGTCCGGGAGTTCCGGAGCGGGTACGGCCGCGAGGGCCGGTCCTTCGTCGATGGGACCGAGTGCGTCGAGAGCATGGGGAGCTGTCTCGCTCTCCGCGAGCGTGAGCACCTTCGAGCTGCCCTGTTCTGCGGACATGCCACCCCCTTTGGGTCGCGGGACGGTCGCGGCGGACGCTCCCCGGTCGAGGAACGCAGCCATCACCTGGAATACCGGCGCCGAGGCTCCGGCAAACGCACTTCCCGCAGAATGTCACATGTCGGCAACGCGCTGTAGTGACATGTCGACATCCGAGATGTGAATCAGCCCTGGAAACAAGGGGTCTGACAGCCTTTCGGGTCAGAGAACCGCAGAACAACCCTGTTGGGTGATTCGCTCTTCCCGGTTACGCCTCGATCCTGTTTGCGGATCGCAGCCGCTGGAAGCTACGCGCCAGTAGGCGGGACACGTGCATCTGCGAGACGCCGAGTTCCGCACTGATCTGCGACTGGGTGAGGTTGCTGTAGTAACGCAGCAGCAGGATGCGCTGCTCCCGCTCGGGCAGCTGGACGAGCAGGTGCCGGACGAGGTCGCGGTGCTCGACGCCGTCCAGGGCGGGATCCTCGTACCCCAGCCGGTCCAGCAGCCCGGGCATCCCGTCGCCCTCCTGCGCGGCCTCCAGCGAAGTGGCGTGGTACGACCGTCCGGCCTCGATGCAGGACAGCACCTCCTCCTCGCTGATGCGCAGCCGCTGGGCGATCTCGGCGGTCGACGGGGAGCGCCCGAAGGCGGTCGTCAGGTCCTCGGTCGCGCTGTTGACCTGCACCCACAGCTCGTGCAGTCGGCGCGGTACGTGGACGGTGCGGACGTTGTCCCGGAAGTACCGCTTGATCTCGCCGACCACCGTCGGCATCGCGAACGTCGGGAACTGCACGCCCCGGTCGGGGTCGAAGCGGTCGATGGCGTTGATCAGTCCGATGGTGCCGACCTGGACGACGTCCTCCATCGGCTCGTTGCGGGAGCGGAAGCGGGCGGCGGCGTAGCGCACCAGGGGCAGGTTGGCCTCGATGAGCGCGGCGCGCACGCGGGCGTGTTCCGGCATGCCCGGCTGCAGCTCCTTGAGCTGGGCGAAGAGCAGCTGTGTCAGGGCCCGGGTGTCGGCGCCGCGACGCCTGGCGGGGCTCACCGGCAGGTCGGCGGCCGCGGGCGGGTCGGCGACGGACGGGTCGGCCGCGGGCGGGTCGGTCACCGACCGGGCGGAGGCCGGGGCCTGGACCGCGTCGGGGGACACCTCGTCCTGGGGCGGCGCAGTACTGGCCGGCACGGTCAACGCCACCTCTTCATCGCTCACATCGTCCGTCGACTCATCCGTCAAAAGCGGTCATAGCATCACAAGACTGACTCATCGTGCGCAAGCACCTGATATCCCGTGTTGAGTGGCATACAAGGGTGCAAGGAACAGCAAAACCCCCCGCCGTCATGGCGGGGGGTTCCGAGTACCGGAGTGTCAGAACTCGTAGTCGGCGATCACCCACGTGGCGAACTCGCGCCACAGTCCGACACCCGCCTGGTGCTCCGGGTGCTCCACGTACCGGCGCAGCGCCTCCGCGTCCTCGAACGCCGAGTTGATGGCGAAGTCGTAGGCGATGGGGCGGTCGCTGATGTTCCAGGCGCACTCCCAGAAGCGGATCTCCGGGATCTTGCCGTCCAGCGAACGGAAGGCCTCCACGCCCTCCACGACCCTCGGGTCGTCGCGCTCGACGCCCTCGTTCAGCCTGAAGAGCACCAGGTGGCGGATCATCACTTTCCTCCGTTGGCCAGCCAGGTCATGAAGTCGCCGACGGCCTTCGCGGCGTCCGATATGCCCTCGAACCCTATCTGGACGTAGTCGGCCGCCTTGGCCGGGTCCGTGATGATCAGATACAGCACGAAGACCACAAGGACGTAGACAGCGATCTTTTTCGCGTTCACCGCCATCGCGGCCCCCCTGTCACTGGTGTCACATCAGCATCGAGCGGGCCCATGATCGCACGAAGGGCCCCGTCTGACGACGGGGCCCTTCACCAGCGGTAGCGGAGGGATTTGAACCCTCGGTGACTTGCGCCACACTCGCTTTCGAGGCGAGCTCCTTCGGCCGCTCGGACACGCTACCGAGGGAGACCCTACAGCAAGGTGGGGCGTGGTTTGAAATCGGTATTCACCGGTTCCGGAAGAACTCCGTGAGCAGCCGGGCGCAGTCGTCGGCGAGCACGCCCCCGATCACTTCGGGGCGGTGGTTGAGCCGCCGGTCGCGGACGAGGTCCCACAGGGAGCCGGCCGCGCCCGCCTTCTCGTCCCGGGCGCCGTAGACCACCCGGTCCACCCGTGACTGCTGGACCGCCCCCGCGCACATCGTGCACGGCTCCAGCGTCACCACCAGGGTGCAGCCGGACAGCCGCCACTCCCCGAGCCGCGCGGCGGCCCGCCGGACGGCGAGGACCTCCGCGTGGGCCGTGGGGTCGCCGGCGGCCTCGCGCTCGTTGTGGGCGGCGGCCAGCACGGTGGTGCCGTCCGGGGACAGTACGACCGCGCCGACGGGGACGTCCCCGCCCCGGACGGCCCGTCCCGCCTCGTCCAGGGCGAGCCGCATCGCGGGCCGCCAGGGATCGCGTACCGGATCCGGCGGTTCCGGTGTGTTCGGCACGGTCAGCGGACGGTCTCCAGGACCTCCGAGGCGCCCAGGGCCTCGGCGATCTCGGTGACGGCGTCCTCGGTCATCGCACGCAACTCCTTCTCGCTCACTCCCAGGTCCTCCAGGACCTGCGCGTCACCGACCGGCCCGTGCGGCACGGCTTCGGCGGAGCCGGCGGGCGCGGCGCCGTCGTCGGCGCCGGTGTCCTCGTCGTCCGTTTCACCGTCCTCCGTGCCGTCGAGGTCGAGGGCGTCCAGGTCGGCGCCTTCGTTGCCGGGTTCCCGGCCGAGCAGCTCGTCGGTGAGCAGGATCTCGCCGTAGCTGCTGCGGGAGGCGGCGGCGGCGTCGGAGACGTAGACCCGAGGATCCTCCTCGCCGTCCACGCGGACGACGCCGAACCAGCCGTCCTCCTGCTCGATCAGCACGAGCACCGTGTCCTCGTCGGGAGAGGCCTCCCGGGCGAGGTCGGCCAGATCCGACAGGGTTTCCACATCGTCGAGCTCCGTGTCGCTCGCTTCCCACCCGTCTTCGGTGCGCGCGAGCAGTGCGGCGAAGTACACCGTGACTCTCCCACTGGTCATAGGTGTGCCGGTTGGGGGTCCCCCCGGCGGAGGTGTTGCGGGCGGGGCGACGATGCTCCGAGCCCCACCCACTCGGAATCGTGGCAGAAACAAGGCCGTCAGGGGACGTCTTCGGCTCCCTGTGTCCGGCATTTTGATCGCAGTCCGCCGGCGCGCCCACGAAGGACTCACCAGCGCACTCCTTGTCGCCACGTGCGGATCGTACGCGGACTCACGGGCCTTCCCCGCACGGGCACTTCGGCAAACGCGTGCGCGTGGCGCGATCTTCCCGCGGCCGGGTGGGATTTTTCCGTGACCGGGCGGGGGCATTCCGTGGCCGGGTGGGTCCACTCGTGGCCGGGCGGGGGCTTTCCGCGGCTGGGTGGGGTCCACCCGCGCGGCCGGACGGAGGCTTTCCGCGGCCGGACGGGGTCTGTCTGCGGCCGGACGGAGTCTGTCCGCGGCCGGGTGGGGTCTTTCCCGGTGTCGCCTACCAGCGGAAGGTGCGCATGCGCATCGCGTGGCGCAGTCGGGCGGCCTTGGCGCGGCGCGGCCGGACCCGGTCGCGCAGTGCCCGGGCCTCGGCGAGTTCGCGCAGGAACCGGGCGCGGCGCCGCCGCCGCTCGGCCTCCGTCTCCGCGGGATCGGGTGCCCCGCGCGGTGACGGATCATCTCGGTCGTCCTGATCAGGCATCGGTTCACCACCCCAGTCCGTCCCTCCCACCTTCCCCCGGACGAGCGGTTTGACGCCAGCGAACGAGTGACGGGCGCACGGGGGGCTTGCCGCGTGCGGGGACGCCGGGCCGGTCGGGCCCGGTTAATGTTGACGCCATGCGTCTCCACGTCGTCGACCACCCCCTGGTCGCCCACAAGCTCACCACGCTGCGCGACCAGCGCACCGATTCCGCGACCTTCCGCCGTCTCGCCGACGAGCTGGTCACCCTGCTCGCCTACGAGGCCACGCGCGACGTGCGCACCGAACAGGTCGACATCCAGACGCCGGTCGAGCGGACCACGGGTGTCAAGCTCTCCCACCCGCGCCCGCTGGTGGTGCCGATCCTGCGGGCCGGTCTCGGCATGCTGGACGGCATGGTCCGGCTGCTGCCGACCGCCGAGGTGGGTTTCCTCGGCATGATCCGCAACGAGGAGACGCTGCAGGCCTCGACGTACGCCACCCGGATGCCGGAGGACCTCTCCGGGCGCCAGGTCTACGTCCTGGACCCGATGCTCGCCACCGGCGGCACGCTGGTCGCGGCGATCAAGGAGCTGATCGGGCGCGGCGCGGACGACGTGACCGCCGTGGTGCTGCTGGCCGCGCCCGAGGGCGTCGAGGTCATGGAGCGCGAGCTGGCCGGCACCCCGGTGACGGTGGTGACGGCGTCGGTCGACGAGCGGCTCAACGAGCACGGCTACATCGTGCCGGGCCTCGG
Organism: Streptomyces sp. NPDC018964; assembly: GCF_044390325.1. NCBI lineage: Bacteria > Bacillati > Actinomycetota > Actinomycetes > Kitasatosporales > Streptomycetaceae > Streptomyces > Streptomyces sp. NPDC018964. The sequence continues at coordinate 69,103 of NZ_JBIRYZ010000013.1, read as the reverse complement.
CGACGCGGGGGACCGGATGTACGGGGCGGCGGAGTAGGACCCGCGGCCTCGCGGCCCGGCAGCCCCACGGCCCCGCAGCTCAAGGGCTGAGGGGTTCAGGGGCTCGAGGGGGCGGCGGTTCTTCTTCGTCTCAGCAGTTCTTCTTCGGGGCGGGCGCCGCCTTGGGCTCGGTCAGTGCGGCCAGGGCCCGGTCGGCGTCCGCCTTCTTCGTCAGGGACTCGAAGCCGTCGCCGATGATCAGGTCGACCTCGGCGCCCTTGCGGGCGGGGTCGGTGCGGCGTTCGGCGTCGGCGAGCTGGGCGCCGAGCACCGGCAGTGAGGTGTCGCCGGCGGTGGCGGGCCCGAGGAACACGCCGGTGCCCTTGACCTTCTTGTCGTACTCCTTGGTCGCGTTGCCGACCTCGCCGATCCTGAAGCCGCGCTTCTCCAGCTCGTCGGCGGTCTTCTGGGCGAGTCCGCCGCGGGTCGTGGCGTTGAGTACGTTGACCGTGATGGTCCCGGGCGCGGGCAGCGCCTTCGGCGCGGGCGTGCGGCTCACCGTGTCGGCGCAGGCCGCCTTGGTGCCGCTCGTGGAGGCGGCGGCGTCGTCGCCGGTGAACACGTCGATGAGCTGGAGCGTGCCCCAGCCGCCCACTCCGAGTACGGCTGCGGAGGCGACGGACAGGACGACGAGCCTGCCGCGCCGCCTGGGCCGGCGCATCCGCGGGTACCTGTCACCCGTGATCCGGTACTGGCCGCCCATGCCGGGTGGAGTGAGCATGCTCATGAGCGCAGCGTAGTGCGCTTGGACGACAATGCATACCGGATGATCATCCGACCGTGTGCAGGGCAACCCCAAAGGGTCAAACCGGGTCCCGGAGGGGACGCCCGCCGGGTGTCAGTCCAGTTCGAGGACGCGGGCGTGCAGCACCTGGCGCTGCTGGAGCGCGGCCCGCACCGCGCGGTGCAGTCCGTCCTCCAGGTACAGGTCGCCCTGCCACTTCACGACGTGCGCGAAGAGGTCGCCGTAGAAGGTCGAGTCCTCGGCGAGGAGCGTCTCGAGGTCGAGCTGCTGCTTGGTCGTCACGAGCTGATCGAGGCGGACCGGGCGCGGCGCGACGTCCGCCCACTGCCGGGTGCTTTCCCGGCCGTGGTCGGGGTACGGCCGGCCGTTTCCGATGCGCTTGAAGATCACACGGAAAGCCTACCGGCCAACGCGTTCCGGGCGCAGCCATGGCGACGCAGTGCGACGCCGGAAAAGACACCCGAATACGGGACGAAGCGGAATGGTGATCTGATGTGATGATCGGGAGATCGGGGTGCCGGCCGTCGCTTCCGAGGTGCTCGCCCGTTCTTCCGTCCTCACCGGGGAGGCCTCCGTCCGCGTCCCGGTTCAGCCCGCGCGCCAGTACCCCAGCGCGTGCACCCGCTGCTTGGGCACGCCCAGTTCCTTGCGCGCGAACGCCGACAGCGCGCGGGTGGTCGCGGTGTCGCAGGCGATCCACACGTACGGGTCGGTCTCGTCCTTCAGCAGGTCCGGCAGCTGGGACCGCACCTCGGTGACGAGGCGCGCGCCCGCGCCGCCGCGCGGCACGCGCCGTACGTCGTGCAGGCCCGGTTCGGCGCGCAGGGGCAGCCCGTCCGTGTCACCCTCCAGCCAGATCGTCGCCGGAGTGGTGCCGAACGAGCCGAGGAGGGAGTTGATCGCCGGCAGGGACGCCGGGTCGCCGACGGCGACGACGCGCGACGGTTCGGGGTCCGGCCGTTCGAAGCCCGTGCCCTGCACGGTCGCCTCGATGGTGTCGCCGGGCCTCGCCGCCCTGGCCCAGTCGCTGGCGCACCCCTCGTGCAGCGCGAACTCCAGGCCGAAGGTGCCGGCCGCCGGGTCCGGGTCGACCAGGGTGTACGCCCGCTGGTGCGGCTTGCCCGCGTCGGTGAACCACAGCCGCACCCACATCGTCGGGTGGACGCCCGTCGCCGCCAGCATCCCGCCGTCGGTGAGGCGCAGCCGCCGGTAGTCGGCGGTGACGTCCTCCGCGCCGGTCACGGTGAACGTGAAGTCCTTCGCGCGGAACAGTTTGAGGACCGCGCCCTCCCAACCCCGCCCCTGTCCCATCGCGCTTCACCCTTCGCGTACGATTTCGCCACGATTCACTTAGGAGAGCCTAACCTAATGGGGAATGAGGGCGTGGTGGGCGGCGAGATCTTCCGGGACCCCTGGGGCGTCCCCCATCTGCGCGCGGAGAGCGTGAACGGGCTCGCGTACGCCCAGGGCCGGGTCACCGCCCTCGACCGGGCCTGGCAGCTCGAGGTCGAACGGCACCGCGCGCAGGGCACCTCGGCCTCGTTCCTCGGCCCCGAGGCGCTCCCCTGGGACCGTTTCGCCCGCCGCGCCCGCCTGGCCGACACGGCCCGCCGCTGCTGGGCCGAACTGCGGCGGACGGACCCGGAGACGGCGGAGTGGGTACGGGCGTACGTGTCCGGCGTGAACGACGGCCTGGCATCCGCCGGGGGCCCGGACTCCGGCCTGTCCGCAGACGGCGGGGACCCGGCGTCCGGGGCCGACTCCGCGTCTGCTGCCCCTGCCGCTCCTGCTGGGAACGCGGGTTCCGGTTCGTCGGCCGTCGGTTCCGGATCCCGGGCCGGCGCGTCGGCCGACGGACTCGCCGTGGGCGCGGCCGGTTCGACGGACCACTCCGACGGGGCCCCGGCCGGGCAGACCGACGGCGGGGACCCGGCGTCCGGGGCCGCTCCCGAGTTCGCCCGCGCGGGCCTGCGCCCCGGCCGCTGGGAGCCCTGGACCCCGCTCGCGGTCTGGCTCTCCACCCACATCCTGTTCGCCGGCTTCCCCGCCAAGCTCTGGCGCACGCACATCACCGCCCGCCTCGGCGCGGACGCCGTCGGCCTGTTCGCCTCCGACGGCCCCGGCACCGCCGGCAGCAACGGCTGGCTGGTCGCCGGGGACCGCACGGTCACCGGGCACGCGCTCATCGCCGGGGACCCGCACCGCTTCATCGAGGACCCCGGCGTCTACCAGCAGATCCGCCTGTCCTGCCCGGAGTTCGACGTCGTCGGCATCGCCGTGCCCGGCGTCCCCGGCATCGCCCACTTCGGCCACACCGGCACGGTCGCCTGGGCCATCACCAACGCCATGGCCGACTACCAGGACCTCTACCGCGAGCGGCTGCGGCGCACCGGCGCCGGAGTGGAGGCGCTCGGCCCGGACGGGACGTGGCACCGTGCCGTCCGGCACACCGAGACCGTCGAGGTGGCGGGCGAGGAACCGGTCGAGGTCGAGATCGTCGAGACCGACCGCGGCCCCGTCGTCATCGGCGGCCCCGAGGGCCTCGACGACGGCGTGCCCGAGCCCGGCGAACCCCCGCTCGCCGTCGCCCTGCGCTACCCGCCCCGCGTCACCGGCGACCTCGGCTTCGGCGCCCTGCTGCCACTGCTGCGGGCCCGCCGGACCGCCGACGTGGACCGGGCCGTCGACCGGTGGGCCGAACCGGTCAACGTGGTCATGGCCGCCGACACCGAGGGCGGCACCCTGCACCGGGTGGCCGGCCGGGTCCCGGTCCGCTCCGAGGCCAACCGGACCCGCCTGGTGCCGGCGTGGGAACCGGGCCACGAGTGGCGGGGCTGGCACGAGCCACCGCGCGCCGGACTGACCGACGGTGTCGCGGTCATGGCGAACCAGCGCGGCCCGGCGGCCCCGCTGGGCGTCGAGTTCGCCCCGTCGCACCGCGCCGACCGCATCACCGCGCTGCTGGGGCGGCGGACCCGCTGGTCCGCCGCCGACATGTCCGCCCTCCACATGGACACCCACCTCGCCTCCGCCGCCCCCCTGCTGGAGCTCCTCGCCGCCCTCGACGACCCCGCCCCTGCCGCGGCCGACGGTCCGGGCGGCCCTGTCGCCGGGAGCGACGCCCCGGACGCGAGCGCCCCCGCCGCCGCGCTCGGCGACCCGGTGCCGAGTGATTCCCCCGCCGATCTGGGCGCTCCTGCCGGCCCGGGCGCTCCTGCCGGCCCGGACGCCCCCGCCAGCCCGGGCGCCCCCGCCGGCCCGCCCGGTGGCCCGGCCCCGAGTGGCCCCCTCTCCGCCCCCGCCGCCGCCCTGCGCGACCGTCTCCTCCGGTGGGACCGCCGGATGGACGCGGACAGCGCCGACGCGGCCGTCTTCGCGGCGGTGCGGAGTGCGGTCGTACGCCGGCTCGCCGCGCAGCCCGCCTTCGCCACGGCGGCCGCACCACCCCCGTACCCCGAGGTCTTCCGCCCCTGGCTCGCCCTCGTCCCGCGCGTCGGCCACGCCCTCGAACACCTCCTCTCCGCCGAGGAACTGTTCGGCGTCGACCGCCCGGCGGTGGTCCGCGCGGCCCTGGAGGAGGTGGCCGCCCGGCCGCCCGCCGGCACCTGGGGTGACACCCACCGCCTGGCCCCCTGGCGGGCGCTGCCGCCGACGACGCCGTACGACGAACCCGGCCTCTCCGGCGACCACGACTGCGTGCTGTGCACCTCCCCGGTGCCCGGCCTCACCGACCTCGCGGCGCGCGGCCCGGCCGCCCGCTACGTCTGGGACCTGGCCGACCGGGAGAACAGCCGCTGGGTGGTGCCGCTGGGCGCGTCCGGCGTCCCCGGCTCCCCCCACCACCGCGACCAGCAGCCCCTGTGGCTCGCCGGAGACCTGGCCCCGGTCATCACCGACTGGGCCCGGCTGAAGAAGGAGACCGATGTCTGACCCGTACGCCTCCCGCACGGCCGTCCACGAGCAGGAGGTCGACGGCTTCGGCACCGTACGCGTCCTGCCGCTGGACCCGGCCGCCGACGCGCCCCTCCTGCACCGCTGGGTGAGCGAGGAACGCGCCGTCTTCTGGGGCATGAACGGCCTCACCGTCCAGCGGGTCGCCGAGATCTACGCCCACCTGGACACCCTCGACACCCACCACGCGTACCTCGTCCTCAAGGACGGCGAACCCGCCGCGCTGCTCCAGACGTACGAACCGGAGGCCGACCGCGTGGGCGACTGTTATCCCGTCGAGCCCGGCGACATCGGCGTCCACCTGCTGCTCGCCCCCGCCGCCGGGACCGGCGGTCCGCGCCCCGGCTGGACCGCCGCCCTGACGGGCGTGCTGGCCGCGTACGTCCTGATCGGCCTCGGCCGCGAGCGCATCGTGGTCGACCCGGACGTGGCCAACGAGAAGGCCGTCGCCCGCTTCCTCCGGCAGGGTTTCACCGCCGGCCCCGCGGTCGTCCTCCCGGAGATCGACCTCCCGGACGTGTACCTGCCCGAGAAGAAGGCGCGACTCGCCTTCCTCACCCGCGAGGTAGCCTTCGGCGGGTGACCCCCGACGATCTCGTCGCCCACTACGGACTGGAGCCGATCCCCCGCGAGGGCGGCCGGTTCCGGCGGACCTGGGCCGGTCCCGCACGCCCCGACGGCCGCCCCGAGGGGACCGCCGTCGTCGTCCTGCTCACCGACGCCCCCGGCGACTTCTCCGCGATGCACCGCCTCCCCACCGACGAGATCTGGCACTTCCACCTCGGCGACCCGCTCGACCTGCTCCTCCTCGCCCCCGACGGCACCGCCCGCACCCCCGTGCTCGGCCCGGACGTCCTCGGCGGCCAGCACGTCCAGCTCACCGTCCCGGCCGGCACCTGGATGGGCGCGCGGGTGGCGGCCGGCGGCGCCTGGACGCTGTTCGGCTGCACGATGGCACCCGGCTTCACCTACGAGGGTTACGAGCACGGCGACGCGGCGGAGCTGACGGCGCGCTACCCGGACCGGGCGGCGCTCATCACGGAACTCTGCCGTCCATGAGCCGAGAAGGTCTGCTCGACGGCCAGGTCGCCCTGGTCACCGGCGCGGGCGGCGGCATCGGCCGGGGCATCGCATGGCGGTTCGCCGAGGAGGGCGCGGCCGTCGCGCTGCACTGCCGCACCTCGACGGCCTCCGCGCGGGAGACCGCCGACCGCATCCGCGCGGCGGGCGGCGAGGCCGTCGTCCTCCGCGCGGACCTCACCGACGAGGACGCCTGCCGCCGCGTGGTGGCCGAGGCGGCCGACCGGTTCGGCGGCCGGCTGACCGCGCTCGTCAACAACGCCGGCGTCCAGCCGGTCCGGGAACTCGCCGGAATGACGGCGGCCGAGTGGCGGACGGTCGTGGACACCAACCTCACCACCGTCTTCGCCTGCACCCAGGCGGCCGCGGAGCTGATGCGGGACACCGGAGGGACCATCACCCACATCGCCTCCGTCGAGGCCCGCCTCCCGGCGCCCGGCCACGCCCACTACACCGCCTCCAAGGCTGCGGTCGTCATGCACGCCCGCGCGGCGGCCCAGGAGTACGGGCCGTGGGGCGTGCGCGTCAACACCGTCTCGCCCGGCCTGATCGACCGGGAGGGCCTGGCCGACGCCTGGCCGGAGGGCGTACGCCGCTGGCGGCGGGCGTCCGCCGTGGGCCGGCTCGGCCGCCCGGAGGACGTCGGCGACGCCTGCGTGTTCCTCGCCTCCCGGCTCGCGTCCTGGGTGACGGGCCACGACCTGGTGGTGGACGGAGGGGTCTCGGCCCGGCCGACCTGGTGAGCCGGTGAGCGCGGGGGCCGCCCGCCCGGCCCGGTGAGCACACCGGGCCCGCCGTCCGTACGTAACCCCGGAGCCGGAACGGCCGGGAGGCGGGTACGACGTGGAGCGACGGCGGAACGGGGCGGCGGGCGATGACGGACGGGACGGAACCCCGGGTGGCCGCGGAACCCGGCGACTTCGAGGGCTGGTGCTGCTGGGCACCGTGCTGGTCCTGCTCCTCCTCGGCAGCGCGGCCCCGGCGAGCGCCCACGCCGCCCTCCGCGGCAGCGACCCCGGGGACGGAAGCGTCGTCAAGTCGGCGCCCCGCCACCTCACCCTGACCTTCACGGAGTCCGTCGGCCTGCTCGAGGACTCCTTCCGCGTCTACGGCCCCGACAACCGCCGGGTCCCCCTCGGCGAACCGCGGCACGCGGACGGCGCCTCCGACACCGCCCGCGCGGACCTGCCCGGCGGCCTGGCCGACGGCACGTACACGGTGGCCTGGCGGGTCGTCTCCGCCGACAGCCACCCGGTCTCCGGCGCCTTCACCTTCTCCGTCGGCGCGCCCTCGCCCACCGCACCGGCGGCGCCCGCGGACCACGCCGAGCACCCGGTCACCAAGAGCCTCTACGACACCGGCCGCTACCTCGCCTACATCGCCGCCGCGCTGCTCATCGGCACGGCGGCGTTCGCGGCGCTGTGCCGGCCGCCGGACCCGGCCCCGCTGCGGCTGCCGCTGCTCACCGGCTGGTGGACCCTGCTGACGGCCACGGCCGCCTTGCTCGTCCTGCGCGCCCCGTACGAGAACGGCACCTCACCGGCGACCGCCCTCGACCCCTCGGCGTTCACCGGCACCCTCACCGGCCGCCCGGGCCTCGCCCTGCTGACGCGCCTCGCCCTGCTGTCGGCGGCGGCGCTCCTCCTGCCGCTCGTCCGGCGCCGCTCCCCCCGGACCCGCCTGGCGGCCGGCGCGGTGTTCTCCCTAGCCCTGGCGCTGACCTGGGCGGCGGCCGAACACGCCTCCGTCGGCATCCTGGTCCCCCTCGCCATGACGTCGTCCGTGCTCCACCTGCTGGCGACGGCGTGCTGGCTCGGCGGCCTGACCGCCCTCCTCCTCACCCTCCACCGGGCGAAGACCCCGCCGTCGGCCGCCGTGGTCACGCGCTTCTCCCGCCTGGCCTTCACCTCGGTGACCGTCCTCGTCGTCACCGGCGTCCACCAGTCCTGGCGCGGCCTCGGCTCCTGGTCCGCCCTCACGGAGACGTCGTACGGCCGGACCCTGACGGTCAAGCTCGCCGTGACGGTCTTCCTGCTGCCGGCGGCGGCACTCTCCCGCCGCTGGACGACCCTCCTTGCGCGACCGGCGCAGGCACCGGCGGCGGTCCAGGAACGCGTACCGGAACTGGTGGGGGCGTCCGGACCCGCTCCGGCGCCGGGCCCGGTGACCCCACCGGCGGACGGACCGGATGTGGGGGACGGACCGGACGGGCGGAGCGAACCGGGCGACCAGGGCGGACCGGACGGGCCGGAGGACCGCCTCCGCCGCGCACTGCGCCGCTCCGTACTGGCCGAGGTCGTCGTGGCCGTGGTCGTCCTGCTGGTCACCACGGTGCTGACCGGCACCCTCCCCGCCCGCGCGGAGGCGGAGGCGGCCAGGGCGCCCGAGCCTCAGGTGGCCGGCCTCCCCGGGGCGGAGGCGTTCACGATCCCCTACGACGTGGGCACCTCCGGCGGACGGGGCACGGTGCAGCTCACGATGGACCCGGGCCGGGTGGGCGAGAACGGCCTCCAGGCGGTGGTCTTCGGCCCCCGGGGCGCCCTGGCCTTCGTCCCCGAACTCCGCCTCTCCTTCACCCTCGCGGCGAAGGACATCGGCCCCATCGACGCGAAGCTGACCGACCGGGGCGGCTACTGGGCCACCAACGACCTCAACCTCCCCCTCGAAGGCACCTGGACGATGAGGCTGACGATCAGGGTCTCCGAGGTGGACCAGGTGAGCGAGACCCGCCAGGTGGAGATCACCCGCTGAACACGCGGCAGGCCGGCGACGGGGCGTGACACGTAAGGATTCCGTCATCCGCCACGCCGTTCCGGACGGCCGGTCCGCCCCGTTGGATGGGAGCCGGGACAAGTGATCACCGGGAGGGCGGACGCCATGGGGCGGGTGCGGAGCGCGTTGTTCGGGCCGTGGGCGGCCGGAGTGCTGGTGGCGGTGGTCGCCGGGGTCGGCTTCGGGCTGTACTGGTTCCAGCCGTGGAAGCTGTGGCAGGACGAGACGGTGCGGGAGGCGCTGCCCGAGGCCACGGCGGCCGCCCCGGCACCGCCTGCCGCGGCACCGTCCGGGACGACGGCCACCCCGCCGCCGGCCGGACCGACGACCCTGGCGAGCGGCGAGCTGATCAGCCACGAGCACGCGACGTCCGGCACGGTGACGTTCGTACGGCTGGCCGACGGCCGCCACGTGGTGCGCCTGGAAGGGCTCGACACCAGCAACGGACCCGACCTGCACGTGTGGCTGACCGACGCGCCGGTGAAGGAGGGACGCGCCGGCTGGCGCGTCTTCGACGACGGCCGGTACGTCGACCTCGGCGAGCTCAAGGGCAACAAGGGCAGCCAGAACTACACCGTCCCCGAGGACGTCGACCCGTCCCGCTACACCAGCGTCACCATCTGGTGCGACCGCTTCGACGTCTCCTTCGGCGCGGCGGAACTCGCCCGCGCCTGAGGGGGGCACGGCGGCGCGTCACGCCGTCCCGCAGCGGCTGCGGAGGATCTCCACACCGTCGCCCTCGAGATCGTCGCAGTACGCCGCACGCCCGGTCATCGCCATGACCAGGGCCACGGTGCCGCCGGAGACGAGGGGCCCGGAACCGGCCGTGAACGGTCCGTCGTCCGCGACGAGCTCCAGGCCGCCGATGCGTCCCTTGGCGACGACCACGAGGTCCGAGCCCCGGTAGTACTCGGCCACCCGGGTGACGACGTCGACCGGGCGGTCACGGCGGATGCCCAGCGGGCGCCGGATGTCCTCCCCGTGCACGATCGTCTCGCCCAGCAGGGCGACGGCGGGCAGGGGAGGCTTGGTCGTGCTCGGGACGACGCGCCGGAAACGTTCGAGGGTCTCGCCCGGCGTCGCGCCGAGCTGCTCGGCCAGCCGTACGGCCACCTGCTTGTCGAAGTCGAACCGGCAGCGGATCACGCCCGTCAGCCAGCGCACGGCGTTGAGGCTCGCGCCCGCGGTCAGGTGCGCCAGCACCTCCCGCACCGTCAGTCCGGCGCAGAGCGAGGGGGTTTCCCACTGTTCGTCCCTCAGATCCGCGAGATCGGCCGCCAGCGCCGCCCGCTCGGCACGGATCAACGGCCAGAGCCCGGTCTCGCGGTCGCGGTTCGCTGCCAGTGCTGGATCAGTCATTCGGGCTGGACTCCTGTCAGGGGGCGTGGTCCGCGGTGTCCCTGGACCGGACGGCGGACGTCCGGCGAGGGCGGTCCTGAAGGAGACTCCCGCTCCGGAGCGAATTCATCGCCGGTGAGCGGTCCTTGTCCACGCGTGCGCCAGGTGCCGAGCAGTTCCCCGGGGCCGTACACCGCCTGAAGGCGGAACGGGTGACCCCACTGCGGGAGACCGCCACGAGCGGTACCGGTTCATCGGTGATCGGGGCCCGGTGCTTCCGCGGCACTGCCAGGTCGTGCCCGTCGAACGCGGAATCCTCCGGCCACTTGACCGAACCGAGGAAGAGCGATTCCTCGGCCACCGGCCGGCGGTCGGCGCCCACCAGGTCGATCTCGACGTCGTCGCCGCGGGTCCAGTACCCGCCGATCGCCGGGGCGACGGGCAGGGACCCGTCAGTCAGCAGGCGGGCGAGGGATCCCCTGACCAGGGGCTCGATCGCGCGGCCCCGCCGGCTCGTCCCACGGCATCCGTCAGATTTGGCCGTAAAGGGTTGCCAGGTCGGTCAGTCGAACGCTGGGATCCGCCTCGGCGATGGCGTGATGGGGCAACTCACCGCGTACGCCGGGGCCCCGGTGCTGGAATAGCTCCATGGCCGACACACCGTCCCGCACCGGTTCGCCCGCCACCCACGACACGGACGTGATCATCATCGGTGGCGGCCCGGCGGGCTGCGCCGCCGCCCGGATGGCCGCCAGCGTCGGTATGCGCTCGATCCTGATCGAGCCGGACGCGCTGTGCCGCAACCTCTATCGCGTTCCGGCCCTGAACAACGTCCTCGGTGGTTACACGAGCGGCCCCGAGCTCGCCGACTCCATCACCACAGAACTGAAGAACACGGAGCTGTGCCGCCTCGAACTCGGCCGGTACGTCACCGAACTCCGTGCCGGTGATGTCCACGTGACCGTCACGCTCGACACCGGCGCCCGTCTCACCGCCCCGTACGCCATCGTCGCCACGGGCGTCGGCCCCCTCCAGCCCCGCGACGTCGCCTGGATCACCGCCCCCGACGGCCTGACCCTGCCCCCGCTCTGGAAGGCCGAGGCGGACGACGCCCAGGGCCGTACTCTCCTCGTCCTCGGCGGCGACCGCCCGATCGGCACCTTCCTGCGCGCCCACCCGGCCACCGACACCCGCCTGCTCGTGGCGTACCCGGCGGCCGACGAGTACAAGATCGAGGAGATCCACGAGGACCCCCGAGTCACCCTCCTCCCCGTCGAGCACCTGACGCTGGGGTCCGCGGAAGGCACCACGGTGTCAGCGGAAGCGGTGGGCGGGGACGGCGCACGGCAGACGGTCACGGCGGATGCCGCCTACCTCAGCATCGGGAACGCGCCGACCGCCCCGCCCGGCGACCTGAACCGTGGCGCGGACGGCTACTGTCCGCCCACCGGCCAGCACCCCCGCGTCATCGTGGCCGGCGACCTCCGCTCCGCCCGCTTCCAACGGATCATGACCGCCCTGGGCTCCGGCAGCGAGGCCGCCCTGCACGCCTACTACGCGGCCAGGGAACTGCTCACCAAGGACTGACGGTGACGCCCCATGCCCGGGACCCCGGGAAGAGCCCGGACTGACCGTGGCGGCCGTGAAGCTGCTCGGCGAGCGCGCCCACCCGAAGACGGACCGGCTGAGGTCGTACACCGCCTGCGAGGCTGGGCGACAGGTCCACATCATGGACGGAGCCGGAGCTCAAGTCGGAATTCTTCCGCACGATGAGCGCACCGGTTGCCGAACGCTGACGGGGCACGCTCCCGGGGCCGGCAGCCGAAGCCGTCCGCCGGGCTGCGGCCGGCACGGTCGCTGTGAAGCGGACGGCGGATTCGCCGTAACGGGTTCAGCGCCGATCCGACCACGGCACCTGTGACCTCACACGTCGAAGGGCCCCCTGTTTCCAGGGGGCCCTTCGACAACGTGCCCGGTGAGGCACTGGCGGAGGATACGAGATTCGAACTCGTGAGGGGTTGCCCCCAACACGCTTTCCAAGCGTGCGCCCTAGGCCTCTAGGCGAATCCTCCGGTGGGAACATTACATGACCGAGAGGGGTGCTTGCGAACTCGTTCCTCGCCCGCGACATGGGGTAACCTCTGCCGTAGCCCCTCACGCGGCGCTATCTGACTGAACTCCCCCAGGGCCGGAAGGCAGCAAGGGTAGGTCGGCTCTGGCGGGTGCGTGGGGGGCGCTTGCGTTTCCGGCCTCGGCGCCGTGGCCGGGGCCCGTTGTCGGTGGGCGCCTATAACCTCGTATGCGTGTCGTCTCTCGCGCTCTACCGCCGTTACCGCCCGGAGTCCTTCGCCGAGGTCATCGGGCAGGAGCATGTCACCGACCCGTTGCAGCAGGCGCTGCGGAACAACCGGGTCAATCACGCGTACCTGTTCAGCGGCCCGCGCGGATGCGGCAAGACGACCAGCGCGCGGATCCTGGCGCGGTGCCTGAACTGTGAGCAGGGTCCGACCCCGACGCCGTGCGGTGAGTGCCAGTCCTGCCGGGACCTCGCGCGCAACGGGCCCGGCTCGATCGACGTCATCGAGATCGACGCCGCTTCCCACGGTGGTGTGGACGACGCCCGTGACCTGCGCGAGAAGGCCTTCTTCGGGCCCGCGAGCAGCCGGTACAAGATCTACATCATCGACGAGGCCCACATGGTCACGCCGGCCGGTTTCAACGCGCTGCTCAAGGTCGTCGAGGAGCCCCCGGAGCATCTGAAGTTCATCTTCGCCACCACCGAGCCCGAGAAGGTCATCGGGACCATCCGGTCGCGTACGCACCATTACCCGTTCCGGCTGGTGCCGCCCGGCACCCTGCGGGACTACCTCGGCGAGGTGTGCGGCAAGGAGGACATCCCCGTCGAGGAGGGGGTGCTGCCGCTCGTCGTGCGGGCCGGCGCCGGGTCCGTGCGTGACTCGATGTCCGTCATGGACCAGCTCCTCGCCGGTGCGGGTGAGGACGGTGTGACGTACGCCATGGCCACCTCCCTGTTGGGGTACACGGACAGCTCGCTGCTCGACTCCGTCGTCGAGGCCTTCGCGACCGGTGACGGGGCCGCCGCCTTCGAGGTCGTCGACCGGGTGATCGAGGGCGGCAACGACCCGCGGCGGTTCGTCGCCGATCTGCTGGAGCGGCTGCGGGACCTCGTCATCCTCGCCGCCGTGCCCGACGCCGCCGAGAAGGGGCTCATCGACGCCCCCGCCGACGTGATCGAGCGGATGCAGGCACAGGCCGGCACCTTTGGGGCCGCCGAGCTGAGCCGCGCCGCCGACCTCGTCAACGAGGGGCTCACCGAGATGCGCGGCGCCGGCTCGCCGCGCCTCCAGCTCGAGCTGATCTGCGCGCGCGTGCTGCTGCCCGCCGCCTACGGTGACGAGCGCTCGGTCATGGCCCGGCTGGACCGGATCGAGCGCGGGGTGAACTTCTCCGCGGGCGGCGCCGGTACCGGTGTGCCCGCCGTGGGATACGTACCCGGGCCGGAGGCCCACGCGGGAGCGCCGGCGGGCCAGGCGGCTCAGGTGCCGGTCGCGCCGGGTGGGGGTCCCGCGGCCGCCCGGGCGGCGGTCCGGGGGACCGGTCCGGGCCCCGCTCCGGCACCGCCCGCTCCCGCTCCCGCGCCTGTTCCTCCCGCTCCGCAGGCGCAGCCTCCGGCGGCCGCCCCGGCCCCGGCCCCCGCGGCCCCCGGTGCCTGGCCCACCGCCGCCTCCGCGGGCAGCGGTGGCCGTCGGCCCGGTGGCTGGCCCACGGCTGCGGCCGCGGGTGGGGGACAGCCCCCGGCCGCGGCCGGCGCACCCGCGCCGGTGTCCGCGCCCGCCCCCCAGGCGGCCCCGGCGCCCTCGGGCGGCGGCGGCGGTGGTCTCGACCCCCGCATGCTCTGGCCGAACATCCTGGAGACGGTCAAGAACCGTCGTCGCTTCACCTGGATCCTGCTCAGCCAGAACGCCCAGGTGACCGGTTTCGACGGCACGACGCTCCAGATCGGCTTCGTGAACGCCGGCGCGCGGGACAACTTCCTCAGCAGCGGCAGCGAGGACGTACTGCGCCAGGCGCTGGCCGAGCAGTTCAACGTGCAGTGGAGGATCGAGGCGATCGTCGACGCGTCCGGTGGCGGGGGCATGGCGGCGCCCGCCCCGGCCGCACCGCCCGGCGGCCGCAACGACGGCGGGTACGGCGGTGGGTACGGCGGTGGCGGCACCGGTGCCGGGGGCGGTCAGCGCCCGCCCGCTCCCCAGGCGAGCGCCCCGCCCGCGCCGCCGGCGAGCCCTGCCCCGGCGGCGCCCGCCCCGGCACCCCGCCCGTCCGCCCCGGAGCCGCCGCCCCCCGTCTCGCCCGAGGACGACGTCCCCGAGGACGACGACCCCGACCTGGACGAGTCCGCCCTCTCCGGGCAGGAGCTGCTCGTCCGCGAGCTGGGCGCGACGGTCGTCGAGGAGCTCACGAACGACTAGGGACCTGGAGGAACGTACGAACGGCCGCCTTCCACTCCTTCGGAAGCCCGCACAAAGCGAACCCGCCGTCTCCCGTTAGGCTGACCCCGTGAAGGTCCTCGTCATCGGCGGCGGCGCCCGCGAACACGCCCTGTGCCGTTCCCTGTCCCTCGACCCCGACGTCACCGCGCTGCACTGCGCCCCCGGCAACGCCGGCATCGCCGAGGTCGCCGAGCTGCACCAGGTCGACGCCCTCGACGGCGCGGCCGTGTCCGCGCTGGCCACCCGGCTCGGCGCGGACCTCGTGGTGGTCGGCCCGGAGGCGCCCCTCGTCGCCGGTGTCGCCGACGCCGTGCGCGACGCGGGCATCCCGGTCTTCGGCCCCTCCAAGGAGGCGGCGCGGCTCGAGGGCTCCAAGGCCTTCGCGAAGGACGTGATGGCGGGGGCCGACGTGCCCACCGCCCGCAGCTACGTCTGCACGACGCCTGAGGAGGTCGACGCGGCCCTCAGCGCGTTCGGCGCCCCGTACGTCGTCAAGGACGATGGGCTCGCGGCGGGCAAGGGCGTCGTCGTCACCGACGACGTCGAGGCGGCCCGCGCGCACGCCGGCGGCTGTGAGCGGGTGGTCATCGAGGAGTTCCTCGACGGCCCCGAGGTCTCCCTCTTCGCGATCACCGACGGCGAGACGGTCGTACCGCTCCAGCCCGCCCAGGACTTCAAGCGCGCGCTGGACGGGGACGAGGGCCCGAACACCGGCGGCATGGGGGCGTACTCCCCGCTGCCGTGGGCCGACCCCAAGCTGGTCGACGAGGTCGTGGAGACGGTCCTCCAGCCGACCGTGGACGAGATGCGGCGCCGTGGCACCCCGTTCTCCGGGCTGCTCTACGCCGGTCTGGCGATCACCTCGCGCGGTGTCCGCGTGATCGAGTTCAACGCCCGCTTCGGCGACCCCGAGACCCAGGTGGTCCTGGCCCGGCTGAAGACCCCGCTGGGCGGCCTGCTGATGGCCGCCGCCACCGGGAACCTCGCCCACCTGGAGCCGACGCGCTGGAGCGACGAGGCCGCGGTCACCGTGGTCGTCGCCTCGCACAACTATCCCGGCACCCCGCGCACCGGTGACCCCATCACCGGCCTGGACGAGGTCGCCGCCCAGGACGCCCCGCACGCGTACGTGCTGCACGCGGGGACGAAGCGGGACGGCGACGCGGTCGTCAGCGCGGGCGGGCGCGTGCTGTCCGTCACGGCGACCGGCAAGGACCTCACCGAGGCCCGTGACCGTGCCTACCGCGCGGTGTCCCGCATCGGCCTCGACGGCTCCCAGCACCGCACGGACATCGCGGCGAAGGCGGCGCGGGAGGCGTAGGCCGGGCACTCGGCGCGGATGAACCCCGCAGGCCCCGGATCCTGAGGCTCAGGATCCGGGGCCTGATCCTTGCCGTCCGTCATCCACCTTTCCCCAAAGCCATTCCATCGAGTGAGCGATGTGCCATCCGGCTGACGAGGGGCGAGGCCCCAACTATGGTGCCGCGCAAGCGTTCCGGCACTTGGCCCATCGGCATTGCGATGTCAGTGACGGGTGCCACAGTGGGGGAGTGGACAACGCCGGGACAGCAGCAGGACCGCCGGGAGGGGGTGAGGTCGGGTCATGAGCGGAAGCGGAAGCGGAAGCGTAACGGGAGCGGAGGCGGGCGCGCAGACCGCGAGGTCGCACGCGCTGGCCGTGCTGCGCGTCCGGAGCCGGGCGCTGGCCGTCGCGCTGCTGCCGGCCGCCGTCGCCGTGATCCTGCTCGTCGGCGGGTCCACCGGTCACCTGCCGGGCGGCGGCTGGGACCTCGCCCGCCGGCTCCTCACACCGGTCGCGGTGCTGGTCCTGCTCGTGGCCGCCGGTGTCGCCCTGGTCGTCGCGCGGGCCCGGCCCGCCATGACCCCCACGGTCCCGATCGCCGAGGACGCGGCCCCGGACCTGTACCGGATGGTGCGCGACCTCGCCGACCGGCTCGACGTTCCCGCCCCCTCCGCGATAGCGCTCACCCCGGACTGCGACAGCTGGCTGGAGGACCGCACCCACCCGGCGCACGGCCTCCCGCCCGCCGAGGAGCCCGGCGGCATGGCCGGTGCGGGGCGCTCCGCCCGGGCCGGGTCCGCCGGCGCGCCCGTGCTGGTGATCGGCTCCCCGTTCCTGTGGTGGATGCGCGTGGGCGAGCTGCGCGCGGTCCTGGCCCCGGTCGTCGCCGGTACGGGACCGTCGGCGCACCCGGACATAGCCGCCGCCCGGCGCTTCGTGCGGGGGCTGGACGCCGCGGTGGCCGTGGCCTCGGCGCCCCGCAGGGGGCCGGTGGTCCGCGGGGCGCTCGCGGCCGTCGGCCGGGTCACCCGCCTGCTGCTGCGCGGCTGCCGGGGACACGCCGCCGAGATGGAGCGCGGGGTCGCCGCAGCGGCGGCCGAGCGTGCGCAGACCGTGGACTACGGGCTGCGGATCGTCGCCCAGGAGCAGGTGGGCCTGGCGTACGCGGGCTGGGACCGGCTGCTCACCCGGGTCGCGCTGCCGGCCTGGCGGATGGGCCGCTGGCCCTCGCGGCTCAACGCCGGGGTGGTGGCGGCGCTGACCGAGCTGTCCCGCCGGGACCGGCTGGCGGAGGGCTTCGCCTCCCGCCTCGGCGAGCGTCCCGCCTGCGACCTGCTGGAAGAGCCCGGCGCGGTGGACGAGGCCGCCTCGCTCCTCGCCGCCCGCCTCTTCCACGGCGGGCCCGCGGAAACCGGCCCGGACTGGTCCCCGGTCCACTGGGGCGACTATCCGGAGGAGGTCGTCGACCGCAAGTGGCGCAGCGACGCCGCCCGCCTCCACCGCGTCCTGGACGCCCTGCACGTCCCGCCCACTCCCGGCGAACCCCCCACCTCCGACGCCCCCACCCTCTCCCGGGTCCTGGCCCACCTGGCCACCCCGCCCCTTCACGGGGAAGCCCCCGCGCCCGCGCAGACCGACCCGTCCGCGCAGACCGACCCGTCCACGGAGCCCGCCCGGCCCACGACTCCCGGCCTCCTCGCGGCACCCGCCTCACCCGCGGACCGCGGTACGCCCACGGAGCCCCCAACGGCACCCACCCCGCCGACGGGCCCGGGCTCGTCCACGGAACCCGTCCAGCTCACGGCTGCCGATCCGCCCACGGCTGCCGCCGGGTCCACGGAGGTTGCCCCGTCCGCAGGCCCTGCCTCGTCCGGGCCCCGTTCGTCCAGCGTCTCCGCGACCCCGCCCACAGGACCCTCCCCGGCTGCGGAACCGTCCCCGGCCACGGCTGCCGATCCGCCCACGACTGTCGCCGGGGCCACAGGGGCTGCCCCGTCCGCGCGCCCCGCCTCGTCCAGCGCCTCCGCGACCCCGCCCACGGCACCGGGTTCACCTGCTGAGCCCGTTCCGCCCACGGTTGCAGCCGGGTCCACGGAGGTTGCCCCGTCCGCAGGCCCTGCCTCGTCCGGGCCCTGTTCGTCCAGCGTCTCCGCGACCCCGCCCACAGAACCCTCCCCGGTCACGGAACCGTCCCCGCCCACGCCCTCCGCCCGGCCCGCCGAGCCCACCCCGCCCGCGGATCCCGCCCCGTCCACGGCGTCGGCCCCCGACGACGAGGACCTGGCCGCCGTCACCCCCCGCAGTGCCGCTCTCGCCGCCCGGCTCAGCGCTGAGCTGGCCCGGGAGGGGGCGGCGGCGGCACCTTTCGCTTCCGGTGCCGGCACGGACGGAGCCCCGGACCCCCTCCCCCTCCGGGACGACCAGGCGCTTCCCCTCTTCCCCCTCCAGCCCCCGCGCACCGGCCGGGAGCTGCTCGCCGATCACATCACGGCGATGGTCTGCTGCGCGGCGATGGACACCGCGGGCGCCACCCCCGGACTCGACTGGCTCGACGGACCCACGCTGCTCCTCGGCGGTGTGCGGGCCACGGATCCGTCCCCCCAGATCCTCACCCTCATCGAGGACGGCGACCCCGCGGCCCTCCGGCTGTGGCTGACCCGGCAGGGCATACGCCCGGAGAAGCCCGTACGGCTCGTCTGAGCCGACGACCCGCCTCCGCTCCCCCCACCCCCACTCCCCCGGAGCCCGCCCTTCCGTTTTCGGTCAATTCAAGACGAACGGTGACGGAGCTCGCGCGTAATGTGATGTGCTTGGACCGTTCGCGCCCGCTGGCAAGAGCGCGCGACATACGACAAACACATAACTGGCGGCAGGCATCATCCGCCAGACGACTGCCGGACAGCACCACGCACCGCACCGCGACGGGGGCACGAGGGAGGGGAGCGATCATGGGTTCGGAGCAGGTCCGCCGCTGGGAGTCGGGAGCACTGGCGCACGCCGTGAACGATCCCTTCGGACAGGGCCCCCTCCCGTGGCTGCGCGGCAGCGAGACGTACTTCGGCGACAGCGGCCAGGTCGTCCCCTGGTACGTGGACCCGGAACCGTACGCGTCCCCGGGACGGACCGCCGCCCGTGTCCCGAAGCAGGGCGGGCCCACCATCCCCGCCCCCCGCTCCTCCGACTCGGTCGGGCCCCGGGCCGCCGACGACGTGCGCCGCCAGATCAAGGGCTTCGCCTCCACCGGCGCGGTCGCCCCCGGCGAGTCCATCGACTTCCACATCACCGTCGACCCGCCCCAGCCGTTCGACGTCGACGTCTACCGCATCGGCCACTACGGCGGCCACGGCGCCACCAAGATCACCTCCAGTCCCCGGCTCTCCGGCATCGTGCAGCCGCCGCCGCTCACCGCCGACCGCACCATCTCCTGCCACCACTGGTGGCTCTCCTGGCGGTTACCGGTCCCGTCGTACTGGAGCGTCGGCGCGTACGTCGCCGTCCTCACCACCGCCGACGGCTACCGCTCGCACATCCCGTTCACCGTCCGCGACAGCCGTCCCGCCGACCTCCTCCTGGTCCTGCCCGACGTCACCTGGCAGGCGTACAACCTCTACCCGGAGGACGGCCGCACCGGCGCGAGCCTCTACCACGCCTGGGACGAACAGGGCCGGCTGCTC
The DNA here is from genome assembly GCF_044390325.1 of Streptomyces sp. NPDC018964. Classification (NCBI taxonomy): domain Bacteria; kingdom Bacillati; phylum Actinomycetota; class Actinomycetes; order Kitasatosporales; family Streptomycetaceae; genus Streptomyces; species Streptomyces sp. NPDC018964. The sequence goes on along the minus strand of NZ_JBIRYZ010000013.1, from coordinate 49,690 downwards.
GGTGAGGCCGACGCCGCCACCACCGTCTCCTTCGACCGCCCGTACGCGGGCGCCGGCCTCCCGCTGCATGTCGGCCACGCCTACGACGTCATCCGCTGGGCCGAGCACTACGGCTACGACCTCGCCTACGCCGACGCCCGCGACCTGCACGCCGGCCGGATCGACCCCACCGGCTACCGGGGCCTGATCTTCCCCGGCCACGACGAGTACTGGTCGATGCCCATGCGGACCGCCGTGGAACGCGCCCTCGAGCACGGCACGTCCCTCGTCTTCCTCTCCGCCAACACCATGTACTGGCAGGTGGAGCTCGCCCCCTCCCCGTCCGGCCCCGACCGCCTGCTGACCTGCCGCAAGCGCCAGGGCCCGGGCAAACCCACGCTGTGGCGGGAACAGGACCGCGCCGAACAGCAGCTGCTCGGCATCCAGTACGCCGGCCCCGTCCCGGAACCGCACCCGCTGATCGTCCGCAACGCCGGCCACTGGATGTGGGAGGCGACCGGCGCGCACGAGGGCGACGGCATCGAGGGCATGGTCGCCGCCGAGGCCGACCGCTACTACCCGCGCACCCCGCTGCCCGCGCACGAGGAACGCGTCCTGCTCGCCCACTCCCCGTACACCGACCGCCAGGGGGCACGCCGCCACCAGGAGACGTCCCTCTACCGGGCCCCCTCCGGCGCCTGGGTCTTCGCCTCCGGCACCTTCGCCTGGTCACCGGCCCTGGACCGCCCGGGCCACACCGACGCCCGCATCCAGCGCGCCACCGCCAACCTCCTGGACCGCATCTGCAAACGCGACTGACCCGCGGCCGCGCCCGTTCGCCCCGTACGGGAGAATCGAGTCACTTGGAAAGAACCACAAGGAGAAACCGTGTCCGGATTCGTCGAAAAGCCCGAGCCGATCCAGGTTCCGGGCCTGGTGCACCTGCACACCGGCAAGGTGCGCGAGCTGTACCGGAACGAGGCGGGCGACCTCGTGATGATCGCCAGTGACCGCATCTCCGCCTACGACTGGGTGCTGCCGACCGAGATCCCCGACAAGGGCCGGATCCTCACCCAGCTCTCCCTGTGGTGGTTCGACCAGCTCGCCGACCTGCTCCCCCACCACGTCCTGAGCACCGACCTGCCGGCCGGTGCCCCCGACGACTGGGCGGGCCGCACCCTGGTCTGCAAGTCCCTGAACATGGTCCCGGTGGAGTGCGTGGCCCGCGGCTACCTCACCGGCTCCGGCCTGACCGAGTACGACGCGTCCCGCACGGTCTGCGGCCTCGCCCTCCCCGAGGGCCTGGTGGACGGCTCCGAGCTGCCCGCCCCGATCTTCACCCCGGCCACCAAGGCCGCCGTCGGCGAGCACGACGAGAACGTCTCCTACGAGGAGGTCGCCCGCCAGGTCGGCGCGGAGACCGCCGCCCAGCTGCGCCAGGCGACCCTCGCCGCCTACTCCCGCGCCCGGGACATCGCCCGCGACCGGGGCATCATCCTCGCGGACACCAAGTTCGAGTTCGGCTTCGACGGCGAGACCCTGGTCATCGCGGACGAGGTGCTCACCCCGGACTCCTCCCGCTTCTGGCCGGCCGAGCAGTGGGAGCCGGGCCGCGCGCAGCCGTCGTACGACAAGCAGTTCGTGCGGGACTGGCTGACCTCGGCCGAGTCCGGCTGGGACCGGAAGAGCGAGCAGCCCCCGCCGCCGCTGCCGGAGCGCGTCGTGGACGCGACCCGCGCCAAGTACGTGGAGGCGTACGAGCGTCTGACCGGCACCACCTGGAGCTGAGCGCACGACGAAGGCCCCGGTCGATGACCGGGGCCTTGATCTGGAGCGGACGACGAGGCTCGAACTCGCGACCTCAACCTTGGCAAGGTTGCGCTCTACCAACTGAGCTACGTCCGCGTTGCGCCGTGGCGCGAGAACAACTATACCCAACCCCGCTCGCGTGCGAGACGGACCGCGGCATGACGATTCTCCGCCCCGAGCTTCGAGACCGCCGAGGAGAGGTAGTTCCGCACGGTCCCCTGGGACAGTGCGGCCCGCTCCGCGATCTCCGCCACGGGCGCCCCGTCCGCCGCGAGCTCCAGCACCTCGGCCTCGCGCGCGGTCAGCGGGGAATCGCCGGCGGCGATCGCATCGGCCGCCAACTCGGGGTCGACGTACCGGTTTCCCGCGTGCACCGTGCGGATGATCTCCGCGAGCCGCTGGGCGCTGACGGTCTTGGGGACGAACCCGCGCACACCCGCAGCGAGCGCCCGCTTCAGATGCCCGGGCCGCCCGTGACCGGTCACGATCAGCACCCGGCAGCCGGGCAGCTCCGTCCGCAGGGATGTGGCGACCTTCACACCGTCCGCGCCGGGCATCTGCAGGTCCAGTACGGCGACGTCGGGGGCGTGCGCCCGCGCCATCGCCAGCGCCTCGGGACCGGAGGCCGCCTCGGCGACCACGAGGAGGTCGTCCTCCAGGGAGAGCAGGGCGGCCAGCGCGCCCCGGATCAGGTGCTCGTCGTCGGCGAGCAGCACCCGGACGACGTCCGTCACGACGCCACCTCCAGCGCGGCCCCGGCACTGCTCAGGGGCACCTCCGCGACCAGCCGGAACGTGCCCTTGCCGACGCCGCCGGCGGTCAGCGTGCCGCCCACCGCCGACAGCCGCTCCCGCAGCCCCGCCAGACCCGAGCCGCCCACGCCGGCCGGTCCGGTCCTGCCGGACGGAGCCGTGACCCCGTCGTTCTGCACCGTCAACACCACACGCCCCTCAGGCATCCGCACCGACACGGTGCACTTCTTCGCGTCCCCGTGCCGCAGCACGTTGGTGGTCGCCTCCCGCACGACCCAGCCGAGGGCGGACTGCACCTCACCGGGCAGCCCGCCCGTCTCGCCGCTCACCTCGCAGTCGATCCCGGCCGCCCTCAGGACTCCCCGCGCGCCGTTGAGTTCGGCCTCCAGGTCGATCTCCCGGTAGCCGCGCACCACGTCGCGCACCTCCCGCTGGGACTCCTGGGCGATGCGCTGCACCTCGATCATCTGCTCCACGGCCTCGGGCCGTTCGCGCCGCGCGAGCTGGACGGCCAGCTCGCTCTTGAGCGCGATCACGGCGAGGTTCCTCCCCATCACGTCGTGCAGGTCCCGTCCGAACCGCAGCCGCTCCTCGGCGACCGCGAGCCGGGCACGGGTCTCCCGCGCCTCGTCGAGCGCGTAGACGGCGTTGAGCAGCCAGACGGAGAAGACCGCGGTGAAGGCGATGAAGCCGGCTCCGGCCAGCACGATCGCGGACGTTCCCAGTGCGGTGAGGGCGGGCGCGCCCAGCAGCAGGAGCACGAGGCACGATCCGGCCGCGAACCCGCCGACGACGGCGAGGACGCGTCGCCGGTCGCGCACCCCGAGCGTGACGACGCCCGTGCCGAAGCAGACCACGCCCCCGAAGACCGAGCCCGCGGCGGCGTCGACGTCGTCCCCCGGCGGCCCGTGTTCCGCGACGGCGAGGGCGGCGACCGCGAGCGCCGCGGTCAGGGCGCCGAGCGCCCACAGCAGCCGCAGGGGCTGGGGACGCCGTCGGCGGGTCCAGTCCAGGGACCGGGAGACGACCACCATGCCCAGCACGGCGTGCGCCGTGACCAGCAGCGACAGGACGAGTGCGAGCCGCCCTCCCACCTGTCCGAAGGCCGACAGCCCGATCGCGGCGATCTCGGTGAGGCAGATGAAGTGGAACGACCACCGTGTGTACGTCTCGACCTTCGCCGGTGTGCTCTTCCGCCCCCACCAGCCGCCCGGCCCGCTCATGTCCCGTGTCTCCCCGCCCTCGTGTACGTCAGCGCCTCGGCTCCCAGCGGAACCACCGCCGTACAGCAAACACCGCCAGCAGGGTCCAGGCCACCGCCGTCGCGAGGGTGCCCAGGGCCTCGTAGGCCGACAGGTCGCCGGTCCAGCCGCCGCGCACCAGGGTGACGACGGGGGTCAGCGGCAGCAGTTCGCAGACCGAGGCGAGCTGGTCGGGGAGCAGTTCCAGGGGGACGAACATGCCGGAGCCGATCATCGAGACCATCAGCAGGGGCATCGGTGTGACCTGTGCGCTCTCGGCGGTCCGGGTGAGGCCCGCGGTGGCGGCCGCGAGGGCGGCGCACATCACGAGCCCCAACAGCAGGCCGAGGACGGCCAGGTGCGGCGCGGACGGCGCGGACATGTCCAGCAGCACCGCGCAGGCCGCGGTCAGCACCAGGCACTGCACCAGCCCGGTGAGGAGGGACGGCAGCGCGGATCCGCCGAGGATCTCGGCGTCCCGCAGCTCGCCCGTGCGCAGCCGCTTGAGGACGAGTTCCTCACGCCGGACGACGAAGACACCGACGAGGGCGGAGTAGACGGCGAACAGCAGGGAGAAGCCGACGGCGGCGGGCAGTACCACGGCGCCGGGGGTCAGTCCCGCCTCGGCGAGGTCCATCTCCTCGGCCGCCGACCGCACGCTCAGCGGCAGCACCAGCGGCACGAACAGCGCGGTGACGAGGGTGCCCTTGCTCCGCCCCAGCAGGGTCAGTTCGGCACGGGCGAGGGAGACCATCCGGCTCACCGGTGTGGTCGTGGTCCTGGCCGCGCTCGTGCTCGTGGTCGTGCTCATGCCGCGTACTCCTTCGGCGTCGTCGTCCCCGCCGACGCGTCCTTGGCGATCCCGAGGAACGCCTCCTCCAGCGATGCCGACCGCACGTCCAGCCGGCGCAGTTCCACTCCGGCGCCCTGCGCCCACATCAGCAGTCCGGTGGCCGCCCGCTGCAGTTCACGGGTGCGCAGCCGGACGGTCCGGCCGTCGACCGTGTGGTCGCTCACGCCCAGTTCGGCGAGGGGCGGCAGGTCGCCCACGAAGTACCCCTCGGGCAGTTCGAAGGTGATCCGGGACGGCTCGCTCGCGGTCACCTCGGCCGGGGTGCCGGTGGCGGCGATGCGTCCGTCGTGCATGATCGCGAGCCGGTCGGCGAGGTTCTCGGCCTCCTCCAGGTAGTGCGTGGTGAGCAGCACGGTCGTACCGCCGTCGCGCAGCGCGCCCACCAGCTCCCAGGTGTCCCGGCGGCCCTCGGCGTCGAGTCCGGTGGTGGGTTCGTCGAGGAAGAGCACCTCGGGGTCGCCGAGCAGTGCGAGCGCCAGGTCCAGGCGGCGCCGCTGGCCCCCGGAGAGCTGCTTCACCCGGACGCCGCTCTTCGACTCCAGTCCGACCGTCGCCAGCACCTCCCGTTCGGGGCGGGCCCCGCTGACGCACCCCGCCCACATCCGGGCGGTCTCGGCGACGGTCAACTCGGAGGGGAACCCGCCTTCCTGGAGCATCACGCCGGTGCGGGGCCGTACGGCGGCGCGTTCGGTGTACGGGTCGTGGCCGAGCACCCGGACCCGCCCGCCGGCCGGGGCGGCGAGTCCTTCCAGCAGTTCGACGGTGGAGGTCTTGCCGGCGCCGTTGGTTCCGAGCAGGGCGAAGACCTCTCCGCGCCGCACCGAGAAGTCGATCCCGCGGACCGCTTCGAACCCGCCCCCGTAGACACGTCGCAGGCCGGTGACCTCAATCACGTGTTCGTGTTCGTTCGCTTCCATGCTTCGAGCATCCCGGCGGCCGGGGCGGCACGGCAGTGCGCGCTGTCATCACCGGACATGACAAATGTCAGACGGACCCTCACGGGCCCCGGGAAATGCGTGGGGAACGCACGACGAAGGCCCCGGTCGATGACCGGGGCCTTGATCTGGAGCGGACGACGAGGCTCGAACTCGCGACCTCAACCTTGGCAAGGTTGCGCTCTACCAACTGAGCTACGTCCGCATTGCCTCCGACCGGCTCTCACCGATCGGCGCGGGCACCAGCCTACCTGATCCACAAGGATGCTCGGTACGGCGATGCAGAGCGGGTGACAGGAATTGCACACTGCGCCTTCCCCCTGGAAGGGGGATGTTCTGCTACTGAACTACACCCGCAAGTACTCCGTGAGTCGGGCCTTTCGGCCTTGCCCCTCGGCGTGCTCCAGACTCTAGCTGATCAGTGGGGGTGTCGCGCAAGTCGGTTGCCGCGAGGGACGGGTGACCGGCCGTCGAGGCGGGTCACCCGGCCGGCTCACTGCGCCGCGGCGAACGCCTCGTAGACCTTCTTGGGGATCCGCCCGCGCGCGGGGACGTCCATCCGGTTCGCCTGTGCCCAGGCGCGCACGGCGGCCGGGTCCGGGGCGACCTCCGTCTGCCGGTACGCCTTGCCGGAGCGCGACCGCTTGCGGCCGGCGTCCACGTAGGGCTCGAGGGCCGCACGCAGTTTCCTGGCATTGGTTTCATTCAGGTCGATCTCGTACGACGTGCCGTCCAGGCCGAAGGCGATCGTTTCCGCCGCTTCCGAGCCGTCGATGTCGTCAAAGAGCGTGACCACGACCTTCTGCGCCACGAATATCGGTCCCTTCGTGCGACACCTCTCGTCCGGACGTCCGTGATGACGTGCCGGGACATCGCGGAGATGTCGGCTGTCCGCCTGTAATCGGGCAAAGTATCTGCTAATGACAATTCATTTGTACAGTGCCCGGCAATGCAATGTGAAGCCCGACTAAATCTGTCCGCGTGTCCGGTGCGCAATAGGGGTGTGCGGACAAACGGAGATCTTTCCCGGATCTTTTCCCTGATGTCTCTCCGCGATGCCGAATCGTGATGACGGTCACGTAGATTCCTCCAACTCTACTCGCGTAGAAATTTTGTGCGGGTAGTCTGAAGGGACCTGCTCAGCACCACACACCGGGAGTGCCAGTGGCACGCGTCGTAGTCGACGTCATGCTCAAGCCGGAGATCCTCGACCCCCAGGGCCAGGCGGTGCAGCGCGCACTGCCGCGACTGGGTTTCGAAGGGATCTCGGACGTCCGTCAGGGAAAGCGATTCGAACTGGAAGTTGACGGGCCGGTCGACGAGGCCGCGCTCGCCCGTATCCACGATCTTGCGGAATCCTTCCTCGCCAACACCGTGATCGAGGACTTCACCGTACGGGTCGAGGAAGTCGCGGAGGCCGCGAAGTGACCGCTCGTATCGGCGTCGTCACTTTCCCGGGCAGCCTGGACGACCGGGACACCCAGCGCGCGATCCGCGTCGCCGGTGCCGAGCCGGTCGCCCTCTGGCACAAGGACAAGGACCTCAAGCAGGTCGACGCCGTGGTGCTCTGCGGCGGTTTCAGCTACGGCGACTACCTGCGGGCCGGCGCCATCGCGCGCTTCTCGCCGGTGATGGACACCGTCATCGACCAGGCCAAGGCGGGTCTGCCGGTGCTGGGCATCTGCAACGGCTTCCAGATCCTCACCGAGGCGCACCTGCTGCCCGGCGGCATGCTGGGCAACGACCACCTGCACTTCATCTGCCGCGACCAGAAGCTGCGGGTGGAGAACGCGGACACCGCCTGGACCACCGACTACACGGCCGGCCAGGAGATCCACATCCCGCTGAAGAACATGGACGGCCGCTACGTGGCCGACCGGCGGACGCTGGACGAGCTGGAGGCCGAGGGCCGCGTCGCCTTCCGCTACCTGGACGTCAACCCCAACGGCTCGCTCAACGACATCGCCGGCATCACCAACGCGGCGGGCAACGTCGTCGGCCTGATGCCGCACCCCGAGCACGCCGTCGAGCCGCTGATCGGCACCGGCCGCACCGACGGCCTCCCGTTCTTCACCTCGATCCTCAAGAAGCTGGTCAACGCATGAGCCGGACGCCTCTGGACACGGTCGAGCACGCGGCCGCGACCCCCGACGTCGAGCTGCCCTGGGCCGAGCTGGGCCTGAAGAAGGACGAGTACGAGCGGGTGGTGGAGATCCTCGGCCGCCGCCCGACCGGCGCCGAGCTCGCCATGTACTCCGTCATGTGGTCCGAGCACTGCTCGTACAAGTCCTCCAAGGTCCACCTCCGCCAGTTCGGCGAGAAGGCCCCCGAGTCCGACGCCCTCCTCGTCGGCATCGGCGAGAACGCCGGTGTCGTCGACGTCGGCCAGGGCTACGCGGTCACCTTCAAGGTCGAGTCGCACAACCACCCCTCGTACGTCGAGCCCTACCAGGGCGCGGCCACGGGTGTGGGCGGCATCGTCCGCGACATCATCGCGATGGGCGCCCGCCCGGTCGCGGTCGTGGACCCGCTGCGCTTCGGTGCCGCCGACCACCCCGACACCAAGCGCGTCCTGCCCGGCGTCGTCGCCGGCATCGGCGGCTACGGCAACTGCCTGGGCCTGCCCAACATCGGCGGCGAGGTCGTCTTCGACGCCTGCTACCAGGGCAACCCGCTGGTCAACGCCGGTGCCATCGGCGTCATGCGGCACGAGGACATCCACCTGGCGAAGGCGTCCGGCGCCGGCAACAAGGTCATCCTGTACGGGGCCCGCACCGGCGGTGACGGCATCGGCGGCGCCTCCATCCTGGCCTCCGAGACCTTCGACGACGCCAAGCCCTCCAAACGCCCCGCCGTGCAGGTCGGCGACCCCTTCCAGGAGAAGCTCCTCATCGAGTGCACCCTGGAGGCGTTCCAGGAGAAGCTGGTCGTCGGCATCCAGGACCTCGGCGCGGCCGGCCTGTCCTGCGCCACGTCCGAGCTGGCCTCCAACGGCTCCGGCGGCATGCGCGTCACCCTCGACGACGTGCCGCTGCGCGACTCCACGCTCTCCCCCGAGGAGATCCTCATGAGCGAGTCGCAGGAAAGGATGTGCGCGGTCGTCGAGCCCGACAAGGTCGACCGCTTCCTCGAGATCTGCGACAAGTGGGACGTCATCGCCACCGTCATCGGCGAGGTGACCGACGGCGACCGCCTGGAGATCTTCTGGCACGGCGGCAAGATCGTCGACGTCGACCCGCGCACCGTCGCCCACGAGGGCCCGACGTACGAGCGCCCGTACGCGCGCCCGTCCTGGCAGGACGAGCTCCAGGCGGACGACGCGAACAAGCTGCCCCGGCCGCAGACGTCCGAGGAGCTGAAGGACCAGGTCCTGAAGCTGGTCGGCTCGCCCAACCAGGCCTCCAAGCAGTGGATCACCCAGCAGTACGACCACTTCGTGCAGGGCAACACCGTCCTCGCCCAGCCCGAGGACTCCGGCATGATCCGCATCGACGAGGCGTCCGGCCTCGGCGTCGCGATCGCCACCGACGGCAACGGCCGCTACGCCAAGCTCGACCCGTACACGGGCGCCCAGCTCGCCCTCGCGGAGGCGTACCGCAACGTCGCCACGACCGGCGCCAAGCCCCTCGCGGTCTCCGACTGCCTGAACTTCGGCTCGCCCGAGGACCCGGCCGTCATGTGGCAGTTCGCGGAGGCCGTGCGCGGTCTCGCGGACGGTTGTCAGCAGCTCGGCACTCCGGTGACCGGCGGCAACGTCTCGCTCTACAACCAGACGGGCGAGGCCGCCATCCACCCGACCCCGGTGGTCGCCGTCCTCGGCGTCATCGACGACGTGGCCCGCCGCACGCCGGTCGCCTTCCAGGAGGACGGCCAGCTGCTGTACCTGCTGGGCGACACGCGTGAGGAGTTCGGCGGCTCGGCCTGGTCCCAGGTGATCCACGACCACCTCGGCGGCCTGCCCCCTAAGGTCGACCTGGAGCGCGAGCGCCTGCTCGGCGAGATCCTGATCTCCGCCTCCCGCGACGGCATGATCGACTCCGCGCACGACCTGTCCGACGGCGGCCTGATCCAGGCCGTGGTCGAGTCGGCGCTGCTCGGGGAGAAGGGCGCGCGTCTGGTCGTCCCCGACGGGCTCGACGCCTTCACCTTCCTGTTCTCCGAGTCGGCCGGCCGCGCGATCGTCGCCGTGCCGCGCTCGGAGGAGGTCCGCTTCAACGACATGTGCGGCGCGCGCGGCCTCCCGGCCACCCGCGTCGGCGTCGTCGACGGCGACACGGTGGAGGTGCAGGGCGAGTTCGCGCTCACCCTCGCCGAACTCCGCGAGGCGCACGAGGGCACCATCCCGGCGCTGCTGGCCTGACCCCTCCGCCCTTCCCGCACGGGAACGAAGCCCCCGCCCGGTCCGCCGGGCGGGGGCTTCGGCGTACCCCGGTCACCACCGAAAAGCTCTTGCGCGAGATTACGTAGTTACGTAATCTCGAAGATGTGGAACTCGAAGAGCGCATGACCGAACTCGAACGCCGGCTGGCGGCGCTGGAAGCGGCCGGCCGCACCGCGCCCTCCTTCGGCGAGGGCGACTTCTGGGCCCTGGAGGGTCTGAAGGCCCAGCTCGCCGAGTTGCGGGCGGCCGACGGAGGGGTGCTGTTCACCGGGGCGGTCCGGATGCCGACCGGCGAGCAGTACGAGTGGCAGCACGGCGCGCTCACCGAGGGGCTGCTGGCCTACGAATGGCCGGACGCCGCCGAGGCGCTCGCCGCACTCGGTCACCCGGTACGGCTCCGGCTGCTCCGCGAGATCGTCGGCGGCCGGCGCACCGCGGCCGAGCTGGCGGAACTGGAGGAGATCGGCACGACCGGCCAGATCTACCACCACCTGCGTCAGCTCACCGGCACCGGCTGGCTGCACACCACAGGCCGAGGCCGCTACGAAGTGCCGCCCGGCCGGGTCGTACCGCTGATGGTGACGCTGTCGGCGGCGCGTCCCTGACCACGACGACCGCCACCCGGCACGGAGCACGAGGGGGAAACATGTCCGCACGCAAACTCGCCATGACCGCCTTCCGCGGTCTGCAGCTCGGCTTCATCGGGCTGGTGACCGTCCACATCACCTTCGGCTGGGGCTACGCCTGGTGGTGGGACCTCCTGCCCCTGGTCCTGGCGTACGTCCTGGTCATCACGGTGAACAGATGGGGCGGCGCACCGGACGCGCCTCGCCCGGGCCGCGAGCCGGTCGAGGTCGACCCGCCCGTCACCGGACGCTGGTCCGCGCTGAACAGCCCGGCCGACCGCACCCCGAGCCACGGCGTCCACGCGTACGGGCAGACGTACGCCATCGACCTCGTCGCCGAGCCCGAGCCGGGTGCCCGCCCCGGGTTCTCCCTCATATGGCCGCTCGCCCGCCGCGGCCCCGGCTTCCCGGCGTACGGCGCCCCGCTGCACGCGGTAGCCGACGCCAGGGTCGTGCGTGCCGACGACCGGCAGCGCGACCACCGCAGCCGCACCTCGCTGCCCGCGCTGCTCTACCTGATGCTGATCGAGGGCTCGGTGCGCGAGATGTCCGGAGTCCGTCGGATCCTCGGCAACCACGTCGTGCTGGACCTCGGCGACGGCACCTACGCGGCCTACGCCCATCTGCGGCGCGGCTCGCTCACCGTCCGCGAGGGGGACCGGGTGCGCGCCGGGCAGACACTCGCCCAGGTGGGCAACTCCGGCAACTCCACCGAGCCGCACCTGCACTTCCAGCTGATGGACGGCCCCGACCCGGACACCGCGCGCGGCATCCCGTTCACCTGGCGCGACATGGGCGTCCCCCGCAACGGCGAGGTGTTCGACATACCCGGTCCGGCGCCGGCCGCCCCCGCATAAGCTGCCGTCATGCCCCCGGCCAAGAAGCGCGCCCGTTCCTACGACCCCGCCAAGACCCGCGCCGCCGTGCTGGCGCAGTTCGGGCACGTACGGGCGGCCGTGCGCACCCTCACCCCCGAGCAGCTCGCGCTGCCGACCCGGCTCGGCGACTGGACCGTGCGGGAGCTGGTCGCGCACGTGACCATGGCGGTGGAGACGGTCAGCCGCAACCTCGACCGCGAGGCACCGCCGATGGCCGAGCTGACCCTCCTCGACTGGCCCTCCGCCACCGCCGCCCGGGCGAGCGACATCGCCGACGACACGCGCGCGCTGGCCGACGCGCACACCGACCTCGACGCCCTCTGCGCCCGCACCGAGCAGCGCTTCACCGAGCGCCTCGCCGACGCACCGGACACCCGTCTCCTCGCCACCCGGACCGGCGCCATCACCCTCGCCGAGTACGTCGTCACCCGCACCGTCGAACTCGTCGTCCACACCGACGACCTGAACGCCGCCGTCCCCGGCCTCGACGTCCCGTACGACCGTCAGGCCCTCGCCGCCTGCACCCGGCTGCTGGCCGACGCGCTCGCCGCGAAGGCTCCCGGCGGCTCCACGGAGCTGCGGATCCCGCCGTACGCGGTCGTGCAGTGCGTGGAGGGGCCGAGGCACACCCGGGGCACCCCGCCGAACGTGGTGGAGACCGACCCGCTGACCTGGGCGAGGCTGGCCTCCGGCCGGACGGCCTGGCAGGACGCGGTGGCCGGCGCGAAGGTGAGCGCGAGCGGGGAACGGGCGGACCTCGGACCGTATCTGCCGTTGCTGGGATGAGAGGCACCTGAGGCGGAAGGGGAACCGTTCGCCCCCCGCCTTCGTCGGATCGGCATGGACGACAGGCAGAAGCACAAGCAGCGCATGACGATCCTGGCCGCCGCCGTGCTCCTCCCGTTCCTGGCGGCCTGCGGCAGCGAGAAGGCCGGAGCGGGCGGCGGTTCCGCCGAGGCGGCGCAGTCCCTCGCCGGGACCAGCTGGAACGTCGACAGTTTCACCGCCGACGGCACCACCCACCGCGCTTCCGACGGCGCGCACCTCACCTTCGACGACAGCGGCCGGGCGGAGGGCAGCTACGGGTGCAACCTGTTCAGGAGCCCGGTCTCCTTCGACGGCGACCGGATCAGGATCGGAGACGGCGACCGCGTGGAGAGCACCCTGATCGCCTGCTCCGAGGAGCTCATGGAACTCGAGACCGCCTTCGTCCGCAGCCTCGAGGAAGACGCCCTGAAGGCCGACGTGAACGACGACCGCCTCACCCTCACCACCGACACCGGTGACACCGTCCGCCTCAGCAGGGCGAAGGACACCCCGCTGTACGGCACCGAGTGGACCGTCGTCACCCCCGCCACCGACGGCCGCGCCCACCTCACCTTCGACGAGGAGGAGGGCACCGTCGCCGGCCGCCTCGGCTGCAACCACGTGAACGCCGAGGCCACCGTCCGCGACGGCCATATCACCCTCGGAAAGCCGTATCTGACCCGAATGATGTGCGAAGACTCACTCATGGACGTCGAGAAGGCGCTGACGAAGCTGTTCACCGGCACCGCAGACTACCGGATCGAGGGCCGAACCCTCACGCTGACCAGCGAAAACGGCACCCGTGTCCGGGCCGTCGCCCAGCCCTGATCCACGGCCGGGGGCACATCCCGCATTCGGACCAGTGGTCGATCTCGCCTACACTCGGTGGCGTGCCACGTGGTGACGGACGACTCAACCACGACCTGCTCCCCGGCGAGAAGGGCCCCCAGGACGCTTGTGGCGTCTTCGGTGTCTGGGCTCCGGGCGAAGAGGTCGCCAAGCTCACGTACTTCGGGCTCTACGCCCTCCAGCATCGGGGCCAGGAATCCGCGGGAATCGCGGTCAGCAACGGCTCCCAGATCCTCGTCTTCAAGGACATGGGCCTGGTCTCCCAGGTCTTCGACGAGACCTCTCTCGGTTCGCTCCAGGGTCATATCGCGGTCGGACACGCCCGCTACTCGACCACCGGTGCCTCCGTGTGGGAGAACGCCCAGCCGACGTTCCGCGCCACCGCGCACGGATCCATCGCGCTCGGCCACAACGGCAACCTGGTCAACACGGCGCAGCTCGCCGAGATGGTCGCCGAACTCCCCAAGGAGAACGGCCGCGCCCCCAAGGTGGCGGCCACCAACGACACCGACCTGATCACCGCCCTGCTGGCCGGCCAGCGCGCCGCCGACGGCGAGCCGGTGACCGTGGAGCAGGCCGCGCACGTGGTCCTGCCCAAGGTCAGGGGCGCCTTCAGCCTCGTCTTCATGGACGAGAACACCCTCTACGCGGCCCGCGACCCGCAGGGCATCCGCCCGCTGGTCCTCGGCCGCCTGGAGCGCGGCTGGGTCGTCGCCTCCGAATCCGCCGCCCTCGACATCTGCGGCGCGAGCTTCGTGCGCGAGATCGAGCCGGGCGAGTTCGTCGCCATCGACCAGAACGGGCTGCGCACCTCCCGGTTCGCGGAAGCGAAGCCCAAGGGCTGCGTCTTCGAGTACGTGTACCTGGCCCGCCCGGACACCGACATCGCCGGCCGGAACGTGTACCTCTCGCGCGTCGAGATGGGCCGCAAGCTGGCCAAGGAGGCCCCGGCCGAGGCCGACCTGGTCATAGCGACCCCGGAGTCCGGCACTCCGGCCGCCATCGGCTACGCGGAGGCGTCCGGCATCCCCTTCGGCGCCGGCCTGGTCAAGAACGCGTACGTCGGACGTACGTTCATCCAGCCCTCGCAGACCATCCGGCAGCTCGGCATCCGCCTGAAGCTGAACCCGCTCAAGGAAGTCATCAAGGGCAAGCGCCTGGTCGTCGTCGACGACTCGATCGTGCGCGGCAACACCCAGCGGGCCCTGGTCCGGATGCTCCGCGAGGCGGGCGCCGCCGAGGTCCACATCCGGATCTCCTCGCCGCCCGTGAAGTGGCCCTGCTTCTTCGGCATCGACTTCGCCACCCGCGCCGAGCTCATCGCCAACGGCATGACCGTCGACGAGATCGGCACCTCGCTGGGCGCCGACTCCCTGGCGTACATCTCCCTCGACGGCATGATCGAGGCGACCACCATCGCCAAGCCGAACCTGTGCCGCGCCTGCTTCGACGGCGAGTACCCGATGGAGCTGCCCGACCCCGAGCTCCTCGGCAAGCAGCTCCTGGAGACCGAGCTGGCCGCCGGCACCGCCGCCCCGGCCGCGGTCGACGCGATCCGCCGCCCGTAAGCCCTGACGGACGACACGAAAGCTCTCACAGTCATGTCCCAGAACACTGGTGCCAGCTACGCAGCGGCGGGCGTCGACATCGAGGCGGGCGACCGCGCCGTCGAGCTCATGAAGGAGTGGGTGAGGAAGACGCGCCGCCCCGAGGTCCTCGGCGGCCTCGGCGGCTTCGCCGGCCTCTTCGACGCCTCCGCCCTGAAGAACTACGAGCGGCCCCTGCTCGCCTCCGCCACGGACGGCGTCGGCACCAAGGTCGACATCGCGCGGCAGCTGGGCGTGTACGACACCATCGGCCACGACCTGGTCGCCATGGTCATGGACGACATCGTGGTGTGCGGCGCCGAGCCGCTCTTCATGACCGACTACATCTGTGTCGGCAAGGTCCACCCCGAGCGCGTCGCCGCCGTCGTGAAGGGCATCGCGGAAGGCTGTGTGCTGGCCGGATGCGCCCTGGTCGGCGGCGAGACGGCCGAACACCCCGGTCTGCTGGGTCCGGACGACTTCGACGTCGCCGGGGCCGGTACGGGCGTCGTGGAGGCCGACCGGCTGCTCGGCGCGGACCGCATCCGCACGGGTGACGCGGTGATCGCCATGGCGTCCTCCGGGCTCCACTCCAACGGCTACTCCCTCGTCCGCCACGTGCTGCTGGAGCGGGCCGGGCTGGCCCTGGACGGCCGGATCGACGAGCTGGGCCGCACCCTCGGCGAGGAACTCCTGGAGCCCACCAAGATCTACTCGCTGGACTGCCTGGCCCTGATCCGCACCACCGAGGTGCACGCCTTCAGCCACGTCACCGGCGGCGGACTCGCGGCCAACCTGGCCCGCGTCATCCCCGACGGACTGCACGCGACCGTGGACCGCTCCACCTGGACCCCCGCACCGGTGTTCGACCTGGTGGGCCGGACCGGTTCGGTCGAGCGGCTGGAGCTGGAGAAGACGCTGAACATGGGCGTCGGCATGATCGCGATCGTGCCGCAGGAGTCCGTCGACGTGGCGCTGGCGACGCTGGCCGACCGCGGGGTGGACGCCTGGGTGGCCGGTGAGATCACCGACCGCGGCGAGCACGCCACGGGCGCGGCCCTCGTCGGTGACTACGCGAAGTGAGCGACGGTGTGCTGTCCGAGCGGTGAACGCACGGACGGCACACCAAACCGTGAGGGCTGCCGAGGCAGCACTGAACCCGGTCGGTGACCGGGGTCACCGACCGGGTTCAGTGCAAGGTCAAGCGCCGCGACGTTGGTGTGAGGACGGGTTGTCCTCGTCCTCGTCGTCGTCCTCATAGAGGTCGGCGTACCGTGCGTACAGGTCGTCGTCTTGCTCATCGTCCTCGAAACGGCCACCGTTCGGTGGCTGGTTCGACGGCGATGCGCCCAGCTCCTCGGCCAGGCGTGAGAGGTCAGTCCCACCGCTGTTGTACTTCAGCTGGCGGGCGACCTTCGTCTGCTTGGCCTTGGCCCGGCCGCGCCCCATGGCTCGACCCCCTCAACGACGGGGCTCGACGGCCCCAGAGTCTTGACACGCGTTCATGGTCCAGAACGGACTCTCACCGGAGAGTCCGGTCCGTAGGGCTTCCACGGTACCTGAGCCCGCGCCCATACGGTACGTCGCCCGCATGACGTGCCCGCGCCCAGGACCTTCGAGGTACCCCGTCCTCGCAGGTCAATCGCGATTTTAACCACTTATCGAAGGTCGACCCGCCGGGAGAAGTGAGAGTTCTCTCCAAGTGCCCTCCGGCGGGTACCGCTCACATGTACGAATAACGTCCCGGGTCGGACCGCCCGCGTACGCGTCATCGCGCCGGGCGCGCCTCCGCCATCCGCTGCTCGGCGATCCGGTCGGCCGCGGCGGCCGGCGGAATCCCGTCCTCCTTCGCACGTGCGAATATGGCGAGCGTGGTGTCGAAGATCTTCGACGCCTTCGCCTTGCACCGGTCGAAGTCGAAGCCGTGCAGCTCGTCGGCGACCTGGATGACACCGCCGGCGTTCACCACGTAGTCCGGCGCGTAGAGGATCCCGCGGTCGGCGAGGTCCTTCTCCACGCCCGGGTGGGCGAGCTGGTTGTTGGCGGCGCCGCAGACGACCTTGGCGGTGAGCACCGGCACGCTGTCGTCGTTCAGCGCCCCGCCGAGCGCGCACGGGGCGTAGACGTCCAGGCCCTCGGTGCGGATCAGCGCCTCGGTGTCGGCGACGGCCGTCACGCCCTGGGGGTGCAGGTCGAGGACGCGCCGCACGGCGTCCTCGCGCACGTCGGTGATCACGACCTCGGCGCCCTCGGCGCGCAGGTGCTCCACCAGGTGGTGGCCGACCTTGCCGACGCCCGCGACGCCGACCTTGCGGTCGCGCAGCGAGGGGTCGCCCCACAGGTGCTGGGCGGCGGCCCGCATGCCCTGGTAGACGCCGTAGGAGGTGAGCACGGAGGAGTCGCCCGCGCCGCCGTTCTCGGGGGAGCGGCCGGTGGTCCAGCGGCACTCGCGGGCCACGACGTCCATGTCGGCGACGTAGGTGCCGACGTCACAGGCGGTGACGTACCGGCCGCCGAGCGAGGCCACGAACCGGCCGTAGGCCAGCAGCAGCTCCTCGGACTTGATCCGCTCCGGGTCGCCGATGATCACGGCCTTGCCGCCGCCGTGGTCGAGCCCGGCCATGGCGTTCTTGTACGACATTCCACGGGCGAGGTTCAGCGCGTCGGCGACGGCCTCCTCCTCGGAGGCGTACGGGTAGAAGCGCGTACCGCCGAGGGCCGGGCCCAGCGCGGTGGAGTGGATGGCGATGACGGCCTTGAGGCCGGTGGCGCGGTCCTGGCAGAGCACGACTTGCTCATGGCCCCCCTGGTCCGAGCGGAACAGGGTGTGCAGGACGCCGTCAGATACGTCGGTCACTGTGGTGACTCCTGAGTAAGTAGCGGCGGGTGGGGTCGGCCCCCGTAGAGGTGGCGGGAACCGTGGCACGAGATTAGATCCTCGTGCGCCCACCGGCGGCACCGTGTCCCGGATCACCTCCGTCCGGAGTACCGCCGTGCGCCGGTTTGCGCGGTTTCCCACCCGTCCGGGCGGGAGCCGGGCAGGTTTTCGCGACGGTCCTCGGGGGAGGGAGCAGGCGTGCCCAAGGTGTCTTCGGTGATCGTCCCCTACGCGACCTATCTGCGCGTGTACGAACCGCTGGCAGCCTTCCCGGAACCGGAACGCGACCACTGGGCCCGTTACGCCCGCCGCCCCGACCGCCCGTCCTACCAGGACGAACTCCGCCGGGCCCTGGCCGACCTCGCGCCCACCCCGCCGGTGCCGGTGCCGGTGCACGAGAGCGACGACGCGTTCGTGCTCGAGGCCGACGGCGTGGTCCGCGTCTGTCCCTGGCGCACCCGGTTGCGCGGCTGGCAGGCCCTGGGCGAGCTCGCCGAGGACTTCCCGCTGCCGGTCCTGGACGCCCTGCTGCCCCCGGTCGTACGCCACCAGGCGACCCGGGACTACGAGCGCTGGCTGGCCGACAACCCCGACGCCCGGCCGTGGATCCGCACCGCGACCTGGCAGGTTCCGATCAACTGGTTCGTGCTGTTCGCGGACGACGAGCGCGAGTACGGCAGGGGCTCCGCCGGCGAGGCGCCCGTCCTGCGCTACCGGACCCCGATGGTCCAGGCCCGTCGGCGGGTGGCGCGGGGGCTGCGGGCGCTGCGGGACGCGATGGACGAGAGCCTGCTGATCGACGGCCTCGTGGACGTCGGGCGCTGGCTGGAGGAGTTCCATCCGCGCTCGCTGGTCGAACTCGACTACGGCGGACTGGTGCACGCCCTGCCGGCCGGCACGCTCGAGGGCGACCACTCGGCGGCGGACGTGGCCGAGGGGATCGCCGCGCTGCGCCGGGGCGACGAGGAGGGCGCGGGGGAGGCCTACGGGCGTCTCGTGGAGCGCTGGCGTTCGGTTCGCGACCTGCGCTCGGCGAACTGACGTTTGACCAAACGCCGTTCTTGGGGTTTCGTCTTCGCTCTGGGGTGCCTGATGTCCCGTCAGCGTGGTCCCGGGAACGGACGTAGGAGTCGATCCGGGCGTATGTCCCAAGCGCGCCAAGCGTGACGGACCGCACTTACGTGGCCCTTGCGCCTCTTGCCCGCCCTCATGCCAAAATAGGACAAGGAGTCCGGCGAGGACTCCTCCGTCCTGAAGTGCTCGACTATGGGCGGAATCTCGGCGATGCACGCTTTAGGGGGTCTGGTGACTCCTGATCGCTGCTGTGACTGATCGTCACAGCGGCGTGACTGTCCGCTATGGCACGGTCCATCGGCTTCCGCGGCTGATGAACACCTGGGAGGGCAATTCCATCGGTTTGGCCGACGTGGCTGGACAGATGGTGTAGTTGTAGTGCCGAGGACAAGCCGTTCGTCCTATAACCGACTCGACTCGCGTCCGCCATTTCGGGCAACGCGGGTCAAGGTGCAGAATTTAGAGGAAAGAACCGAGAAGGTTCGGTTCTCCCGAGGAGGCCGCTCATGACCGCTCGCACCCCTGATGCCGAGCCGCTGCTGACCCCGGCTGAGGTCGCCACCATGTTCCGCGTCGACCCGAAGACGGTCACGCGCTGGGCGAAGGCAGGCAAGCTCACGTCGATCCGCACGCTCGGCGGGCACCGCCGCTACCGCGAAGCCGAGGTTCGCGCACTGCTCGCGGGCATTCCGCAGCAGCGCAGCGAGGCCTGAACAACCGCATGAACCGGGCACAACCGGCTGGTCCCCCACCGGCCGAGGCGCCCGGGAACCCTGGCTCCAAGCGACGCGGGGACTGCCCCAACAGGCCCCTCGCCCAAGCTGATCAGAGCTTTCCAGGCAACTGAACAAGGGTGCGTCGTCGATCGCGCTGGACTCCGCCGAGTCCAGCGCGGTCTTTTTTGTGCGCTCAGGGGGGCGGGGCCGGCGCGGGCCGGGAACGCCCTGTGCGTGGGCTTGTCGGCCTCTGGGAGCGGTCGGGGGGTCACCTGTGCGCCGGCCGACGGGTACCTCTCCGAGTAGTGCAATTGCACATATTAAATTGACCCTTTGTAGGAGAGGGGTAAGTACCGCACTTCCCAAAACTCATGCGGTGACACCCGTCACATACCAGTCGGCTTGTTGAGCCCCTGGCATATGCGCTAAAGAGAACGGGCGTTGGGACCGGGTTGTTCCCCGGCGGGCCGGGAGGCGTCCGAGGGCCGGGGCGCGGACTCCATCACCAGCCGCAGGAGGCGGTGGCAGACCGGACAGTGACGGGTGAGGTGCCGGTACGACGACGCGGCCGACAGATGCGCCCGGAGCAGCGCCCGGGTCTCGTGCCCCGCTGATGCCGCCATACGCCCCCTCCAGGTGGGCACACGGAGCGGTGCCCTGCTTCCTGGAGTACCGAGGGACGGCGGACCCGTCAAGACGGCAGGGGGCCGCACGGCGCCCCGCACGCGCAGGGGCCCGGGTGTGAAGACCCGGGCCCCTGCGCGCGCGAGACACCCCGCGGCTTACCCACGGTGGCGACCTCATGCGGAAGGCCCGCGTCCCTCACGGGATGCGGGCCTTCCGACAACTGCGGTCCTGACGGGATTTGAACCCGCGGCCTCCACCTTGACAGGGTGGCGAGCACTCCAAACTGCTCCACAGGACCAGGTTTCGCGGCGCTCAGGCGACGGGGTCTCCCGGGGGATTCCGCCTTCGTTGCGCTGCGAGAAGGACTGTACAGGAGGGGGAGCCCCCTGGTCGAACTCACCCTGTGTACGGGCCCCGTCACGGCACCGCCGCGTCGATCGCCTTCACGATCCGCTTGTCCGACACGGGGTACGCCGTACCGAGCGCGTGGGCGAAGTAGCTGACCCGCAGCTCCTCGATCATCCAGCGGATGTCCAGCACCTCCTGCGGCACCGGCCGTCCCTGCGGCAGCTGCTCCAGCAGCCACGCGTACTCGTCCCGCATCTCATGGACCTTCTCCATGCGCGTGGTGTCCCGCTGCGCGTTCGCCGGCATCTGCTGCAGGCGCCGGTCCACGGCCACCAGATAGCGCATCAGGTCCGGCAGCCGCCGCAGCCCGGCCCCGGTCACGAAACCGGGCCGCACGAGCCCGTCCAGCTGCCCCCGCACGTCCTGGAGGTTCGGCAGCAGCGCGGGGCTCCGTACGCCCTTCAGGCGGCGCTCACAGGCCTGCCACGCCGCCAGCACCTGCTGCACCTGGCCCACCGCGCGGACGGTCGTGTCGACGATCTCCGCGCGGACCTTGTCGTACAGCTTCCGGTAGGACTCCTCGTCCCACACCGGCCCGCCGAAGTCGGCGATCAGCTTGTCCGCCGCGGCCGTCGCGCAGTCGTCGAACAGCGCCTGCACCGAACCGTGCGGATTCGCCGACAGCGCCAGCTTCTGCGCGTTGGTCAGCTTCTCGGACGCGAACTTCGCGGGATTCACCGGGATCCCCAGCAGGATCAGCCGGCGCGTGCCCTTCCACATCGCCTCCGCCTGCTCGGCCTCCGTGTCGAACAGCCGGACCGACACCGTGTCGCCGTCGTCGACCAGCGCCGGGTACGCCTTCACCGGCTGACCGGCCCGACGGGTCTCGAACACGCGGGTGAGCGAGCCGATCGTCCAGTCCGTCAGCCCCTTGCGCTCCAGGGACTCGCCGCCCTGGCGCTGCGCCGTGGCGGCGGCCGCCTGGGACAGCGCCTTGCGGGCCTTCGGCCGTAGCTGGAGCTTGAGGGCCTCCAGGTCCTTGTCCTCGGCGATCTTGCGGCGCCGCTCGTCGACGATCCGGAACGTCACCTTCAAGTGGTCCGGAACGCGGGACCAGTCGAAGTCCTCCGCCTCGAAGGGCACTCCGACCATCCGCTTCAGCTCACGGGCCATCGTCACGGTCAGCGGCTCCTGCAGGGGCACCGCACGCTCCAGGAACGCCTTCGCGTAGTTCGGCGCCGGCACGTAGTTCCGCCGGATCGGCTTGGGGAGCGAACGGATCAGCTCCGTGACGACCTCCTCGCGCAGCCCCGGGATCTGCCAGTCGAACCCCTCGTCCGTCACCTGGTTCAGCACCTGGAGCGGAACGTGGACCGTCACACCGTCGGCGTCCGCACCCGGCTCGAACTGGTACGTCACCCGGAACTTCAGCGGGCCCTGCCGCCACGAGTCGGGGTAGTCCGCCTTGGTGACCGCCTCCGCCGACTCACGGATCAGCATCTCCCGCTCGAAGTCGAGGAAGTCCGGCTGCTCGCGCCGCTTGTGCTTCCACCACGAGTCGAAGTGCGCCCCCGACACCACGTGTTCGGGGATCCGCTGGTCGTAGAAGTCGAACAGCGTCTCGTCGTCGACCATGATGTCCCGGCGCCGCGCCCGGTGTTCCAGCTCCTCGACCTCGGTCAGCAGCTTCCGGTTGTCGGCGTAGAACTTGTGGTGCGTCCGCCAGTCGCCCTCGACCAGCGCGTTGCGGATGAACAGCTCCCGGGAGACCTCCGGGTCGATCCGGCCGTAGTTCACCTTGCGCTGCGCCACGATCGGCACGCCGTACAGCGTGACCTTCTCGTACGCCATCACGGCCGCCTGGTCCTTCTCCCAGTGCGGCTCGCTGTACGTGCGCTTGAGCAGGTGCTCGGCGAGCGGCTCCACCCACTCCGGCTCGATCTTCGCGTTGACCCGCGCCCACAGCCGCGACGTCTCCACCAGCTCGGCCGACATCACGAACCGCGGCGGCTTCTTGAACAGCGCCGAGCCCGGGAAGATCGCGAACTTGGCGTTCCGCGCGCCCAGGTACTCGTTGCGCCCGCCGTCCTTGCGGCCGGCGCCGGGACCGGAGTCCTTGGACTCCTTCACGTCCTTCATGCCGATGTGCGACAGCAGACCGGCCAGCAGGGAGACGTGGACGCGGTCGCCGGGGGCGTCCTCCTCGTTGAGGTGGATGCCCATCTGCTTGGCGACCGTGCGCAGCTGCGTGTAGATGTCCTGCCACTCGCGGATCCGCAGGAAGTTCAGGTACTCCTGCTTGCACATCCGGCGGAACGACGACGAGCCGCGCTCCTTCTGCTGCTCGCGGACGTACCGCCACAGGTTGAGGTAGGCGAGGAAGTCGCTGGACTCGTCCCGGAACCGGGCGTGCTGCTGGTCGGCCTGCGTCTGCTTGTCGGCCGGCCGCTCCCGCGGGTCCTGGATCGACAGGGCGGCCGCGATGACCATCACCTCGCGGACACAGCCGTTCTTGTCCGCCTCCAGCACCATGCGCGCCAGCCGCGGGTCCACCGGAAGCTGCGCCAGCTTCCGCCCGGTCTGCGTCAGCCGCTTGCGCGGGTCCTTCTGCGCCGCGTCGAGCGCGCCCAGCTCCTGGAGGAGCTGCACGCCGTCGCGGATGTTGCGGTGGTCCGGCGGGTCGATGAAGGGGAACTTCTCGATCTCGCCCAGGCCGGCCGCCGTCATCTGCAGGATGACCGAGGCGAGGTTGGTGCGCAGGATCTCCGCGTCCGTGAACTCCGGACGGGCCAGGAAGTCGTCCTCGCTGTACAGCCGGATGCAGATGCCGTCCGACGTACGGCCGCAGCGGCCCTTGCGCTGGTTGGCGCTGGCCTGCGACACCGGCTCGATCGGCAGCCGCTGCACCTTGGTGCGGTGGCTGTAGCGGGAGATGCGCGCGAAGCCCGGGTCGATGACGTACTTGATGCCCGGCACGGTCAGGGACGTCTCGGCCACGTTCGTCGCCAGCACGATCCGGCGGCCGCCGTGCTGCTGGAACACCCGGTGCTGCTCGGCGTGCGACAGCCGCGCGTACAGCGGCAGCACCTCGGTCGACCGGTACCGCTTCTTCGTCAGCGCGTCCGCCGTGTCCCGGATCTCCCGCTCACCGGAGAGGAACACCAGGATGTCGCCGGGCCCCTCGGCCATCAGCTCCTCGACGGCGTCCGTGATCGCGGTGATCTGATCGCGGTCGGCGTCCTCGGAGTCCTCCTCAAGGAGTGGCCGGTACCGCACCTCCACCGGATACGTGCGCCCGCTGACCTCGATGATCGGCGCGTCCCCGAAGTGCCGGGAGAACCGCTCCGGGTCGATGGTCGCGGACGTGATGACGACCTTGAGGTCCGGGCGCTTCGGCAGCAGCTGGGCGAGGTAGCCGAGCAGGAAGTCGATGTTGAGCGACCGCTCGTGCGCCTCGTCGATGATGATCGTGTCGTAGGCGCGCAGCTCGCGGTCGGTCTGGATCTCCGCGAGCAGGATGCCGTCCGTCATCAGCTTGATGAAGGTGGCGTCCGGGTTCACCTGGTCGGTGAAGCGGACCTTCCAGCCGACGGCCTCGCCCAGCGGCGTGTCCAGCTCCTCCGCCACCCGCTCCGCGACCGTACGCGCGGCGATCCGGCGGGGCTGCGTGTGCCCGATCATGCCCCGGACGCCCCGGCCCAGCTCCAGGCAGATCTTCGGGATCTGCGTGGTCTTGCCGGACCCGGTCTCACCCGCGACGATCACCACCTGGTGATCACGGATCGCCTCGGCGATCGCGTCCTTCTTCTGGCTGACGGGAAGCTGCTCGGGATACGTGACCGCGGGCACCCGGGCGCGCCGCCCCGCCATCCGTTCCTCGGACGCGGCGACCTCCGCCTCGATCTCGGTGAGCACGGCGGCGCGGGCCTCCGGCTTGCGGATCTTGCGTGCGCCCTCGAGCCTGCGCCCGAGCCGGTGCGTGTCGCGCAGCGACAGCTCGGTGAGGCGGGAGGCGAGGGAACCGAGAGCGGGGGCAGAGTGCGTAGACATACGGACTCCAGGGTCTCATCCCGCGAAAATTCGCGGCCAATGATTTTGCCGGGGTGCAGGTGCGTGACACAGGGGAGCCCGGGTGGGGCACGTGTGTGGGGCACACAACAAGGCCCCGATCGAGGATCGGGGCCTTTGTTGTGGCTGGGGCCGGGGTCGAACCGGCGACCTATCGCTTTTCAGGCGATCGCTCGTACCAACTGAGCTACCCAGCCGCGGTGTTTCACGTGAAACACCAGCGGTCCTGACGGGATTTGAACCCGCGGCCTCCACCTTGACAGGGTGGCGAGCACTCCAAACTGCTCCACAGGACCAAGCGTGTCGTACGACAGTGTCGCACAGGGTGGTGCGTGCCCCCAACGGGATTCGAACCCGTGCTACCGCCTTGAAAGGGCGGCGTCCTAGGCCGCTAGACGATGAGGGCTATCGGCCCGCCTGGGCGCTTCGCAGCGCGTCGGGGACGTGAGAAGCATATGGGATGGCGGGGGGGTTCGCCAAAACGGTTTACGGCGCGGTCGTCGAGGGGGTGGCCGAGGGGGTCCCGGAGGAGGGGGACGGGGAGGTGCCCGCACCCGGCTGGTTCTCCTCCGGGAGGTGGCGGCTGACCTCCGCCGTGGTCAGACCGAGGCCGCCCAGTTCGATGGAGTCCCAGGCCTGGAGGCGGCGGGTGTCGCGGTCGAAGTAGAGGATCGACGTCTCGATCGGGTCCGGGTACTTCCCCTCGACGGCGCGCAGGCCGCTGCCGCCGGTGGAGCCCTCGACGCGCAGCCGGGTGCCGTACCGCATGACCTCCGTCTCCTCGTGGTGGATGTGACCGGCCAGCACCAGCGGCACGGTGCCGTCGACCTCGCGCGCCGCCGACGGTTCGTGGACGACCGCCACGTCCACCGGGGTGCCGGCGGCCCGCTGGTCGCGCAGGGCGGAGGCGAGCCGGGCGCCCGCCAGCTCCTGGGACTGCTCGGCCCCGGTCCTCTGCGAGCGGTCGGGGGTGAACTGCGGGTCCCCGATCCCGGCGAAGCGCAGCCCGGCGATGGTCTTCGCCCTGCCGTCGTCGAGGACGTGGACGTTCTCCATGCCGTCGAGGTGGCGCTGGGTGACGAGCGAGTCGTGGTTGCCGCGGACCCAGACGTAAGGGGCGCCCAGGTCCTCGATGGGGTCGAGGAAGCCGTTCTCGGCGGCGGTGCCGTGGTCCATCGTGTCGCCCGAGTCGACGATCACGTCCACCCGGTACTGCTCCACCAGCGAGGCGATGATCTTCCAGCTGGCCGGGTTGAGGTGGATGTCGGAGACGTGCAGCACGCGCAGGGTGGTCGGGTCGGGCTGGTAGGCGGGGAGGGTGGAGGTGGCGTCGTAGAGCTTGGTCACGTTGGTGACCAGGCGCGCCAGCTCCTTCTGGTAGACGTCGAACTCCGTGACGATGCTGCGCGCGTCGCCGACCAGGGACGGGGCGGAGGAGAGCAGGCCGGAGAACTTCGGCTCCAGCACGGAGTCGGGGTTCCAGGTGGCGTACGCCGTGCCGCCGGACGCGGCCAGCAGGCCGAGGGCGAGGCCGCCGGCGGCGAGGGCGCGGCGGGGGCGGCGGTAGACGGCGAGACCGAGGGCGGTGGCGCCGGTGACCACGGCGACGCAGGAGCGTACGGCGAGGTCGGCGGTGCCGTGGACGATGTCCTCGGCCACCTCGTCCTGGAGGCCGGAGAGGCGCTCCGGGTGGTCGACGAGGGCCTGGGAGCGCTCGGGGTCGAGCTGGTCGACGTTGACGTCCAGGCGGACGGGGGCGGTGTGGCTGTCGAGCTGGAGGGCGCCCAGCGGGGAAAGGTTGATCTTCGTGCCGCCGGTGACGGAGGGGCGCAGGGTCATGGTGGTGTTCATGGGACCCACGGGGACCCGGACGTCGCCGACGACCAGCAGGCCGAGCCAGGCGCCGAGGACGACCACGGCGACGAGGCCGGCCGCGCGCCTCCAGGGCCGCGGCCGCGGGGCGAGGGCGGGCGCCGCGGCGGCGGGCCGGCCGGAGCGCCGGCGGCGGGTGAGGGCCCGCGGGGCCCGTGGAAGGCGGTGGAGGGCGTTCAGGACGGCGGAGGGGACGCGGGCCATTGGTCCCGTATGCCCAAGTCGGTGGCCGGATATGCGGGTGCCGCACGCAACTCGTACGGACGGCTCGTGCCCGACAATGGCTTCGTGCTGGAGATGACGCGCGAGATGTTCGAGGAGCTGGTCTCCGAGGCGCTGGACCGGATCCCGCCGGAGCTGACGCGGCTGATGGACAACGTCGCGGTGTTCGTCGAGGACGAGCCGCCGGCGGACGATCCGGAGCTGCTCGGGCTGTACGAGGGGACTCCGCTGACGGAACGGGGCGAGTGGTACGCGGGGGTGCTGCCGGACCGGATCACCATCTACCGGGGGCCGACGCTGCGGATGTGCGAGTCCCGCGAGGACGTCGTCGCGGAGACGGAGATCACGGTGGTGCACGAGATCGCGCACCACTTCGGCATCGACGACGCCAGGCTGCACGCGCTCGGTTACGGATAGGCCGTACACACGGCCGTGCGCGTGTCTTCTTGAGGGTGGTGGGAGTTGGGGTGGTTGACCCTGTACCCCAATCGGAGGTGGCCCCGTGCGCCGCTTGTACGTACCCGTCCGCCTGGCCGCCACGGTCGTCGCCGTCGCCGCCGCCGCCGGATGCATGAGCGTGGGTGAGGACGGTGCGGACGGGACCCCCGGGCCGTCGCGCTCCGCGGGGAGGCCGGGCGGTGAGGCCCCGGACGGGGGCGCCGCGGTGTCGGGCGCCGGCGCCGGCTACGGCGGCCCGTCGGCCGACGGACCGCGCGGCGACGGCAAGGGCGAGGACGAGGGGCGCAAGGGCAAGGGGAAGGGCAAGAAGCGCGGGGCGGGGAAGGCGGCGTCCGCCGAGGCCTCGCCGTCCACGGGGGCGAGCCGGTCCGCTCCGGCCGACGACGGGCCGGGCGGGCCCGCGGGACCGACCCCGGACGACCGCCCCGTCCCCCCGGAGCCCTCGCGGACGGCGGATCCGCAGCCCTCGCCGACGCCGCCCGAGCCGTCGGCCAGCCCGGAGCCGACGCAGGCGGAGCCGTCCTCGTCGGCGCACCAGCCGCCCGAGACGCAGCTGGAGCAGCGGGAGCCGGCCCCGGAGGCGGGGGAGCCGGTCTGAGCCCTTCCCCGGCGCTTCCCCGCCCGTCGGACCCCGCTCCCACCTGCCGATTTGCTTTCGGGGGTACCGGGTGCGTATGGTGGCAGATCGTTTGATCCTATTTGCCCGGCGCCACTGCAGAGCGCGCCGTGTGGCGCGTACTCTCTCCCTTGCCGTGGTGGACCGCATCGAGGCGGTCGTAATTGCGAACTGCGAATCACGGAGTTGACGGGCGCGTGCCGAAGAGACTCCGGAAGGTTTCGCATTCGTATGCCCATCGCCAGTACTGATCACGTCGTCGTGCCCGAGAACACCGAGGACACCGACATCACCCCCGCCCCCGAGGCGACCCCCGAGATCACCTTCGCCGACCTCGGCCTGCCCGAGGGCGTCGTGCGCAAGCTCGCGCAGAACGGCGTGACCACCCCCTTCCCGATCCAGGCCGCGACCGTTCCGGACGCCCTGGCCGGCAGGGACATCCTCGGCCGGGGCCGCACCGGCTCCGGCAAGACCCTCTCCTTCGGTCTGCCGACCCTGGCCACGCTGGCCGGCGGCCGCACCGAGAAGCACAAGCCGCGCGCCGTCATCCTGACGCCGACGCGCGAGCTGGCCATGCAGGTCGCCGACGCGCTCCAGCCGTACGGGGACGTCCTCGGCCTGAAGATGAAGGTCGTCTGCGGCGGCACGTCCATGGGCAACCAGATCTACGCCCTGGAACGCGGCGTCGACGTCCTGGTCGCCACCCCGGGCCGCCTGCGGGACATCATCAACCGCGGCGCCTGCTCGCTGGAGAACGTACAGATCACCGTCCTCGACGAGGCCGACCAGATGTCCGACCTGGGCTTCCTGCCCGAGGTCACCGAGCTGCTCGACCAGGTCCCGGCCGGCGGCCAGCGGATGCTGTTCTCCGCCACCATGGAGAACGAGATCAAGACCCTCGTCGACCGGTACCTCGACAACCCGGCGACGCACGAGGTCGACGCGGCGCAGGGCGCGGTGACGACCATGTCGCACCACATCCTCGTTGTGAAGCCCAAGGACAAGGCACCGGTCACCGCGGCCATCGCCTCCCGCAAGGGCCGCACCATCATCTTCGTCCGCACCCAGCTGGGCGCCGACCGCGTCGCCGAGCAGCTGCGCGACGCCGGGGTGAAGGCGGACGCGCTGCACGGCGGCATGACCCAGGGCGCGCGCACCCGCACCCTGGCCGACTTCAAGGACGGCTACGTCAACGTCCTGGTCGCCACCGACGTCGCCGCGCGCGGCATCCACGTCGACGGCATCGACCTGGTCCTCAACGTGGACCCGGCCGGCGACCACAAGGACTACCTGCACCGCGCGGGCCGCACGGCGCGCGCCGGCCGCACCGGCACCGTCGTCTCCCTGTCCCTGCCGCACCAGCGGCGCCAGATCTTCCGGCTGATGGAGGACGCGGGCGTCGACGCCACGCGCCACATCATCCAGGGCGGCGCGGCCTTCGAGCCGGAGGTCGCCGAGATCACCGGCGCCCGGTCGATGACCGAGGTGCAGGCCGAGTCGGCCGGCAACGCGGCGCAGCAGGCCGAGCGTGAGGTCGCCCAGCTCACCAAGGAGCTGGAGCGGGCCCAGCGCCGCGCCTCCGAGCTGCGCGAGGAGGCCGACCGGCTGCTGGCCCGGGTCGCGCGGGAGCGGGGCGAGGACGTCGAGACGGTGGTCGCCGAGGCGGCCGAGGCGGCCGAGGCCGAGGTCACGCTGCCGGAGCAGCCGACCGCGCGGGACGTCGAGCGGACCGAGCGCGTGGAGCGTACGGAGGCATCGGCGCCGTACGAGCGGCGTGAGCGCCGGGACGACCGCGGCGGGCGCTCCTTCGACCGTCGTGACGACCGTGGTGGGCGTTCCTTCGAGCGCCGTGACGACCGCGGTGGCTTCAACCGTGACCGCGGTGACCGTCGTGACGACCGTGGCGGCTTCCGCCGTGACGACCGCGGTGACCGTGGCGGCTTCCGCCGCGACGACCGTCGTGACGACCGTGGTGGGCGTTCCTTCGAGCGCCGTGACGACCGCGGTGGCTTCAACCGTGACCGCGGTGACCGTCGTGACGACCGTG
>NZ_JBIRYZ010000013.1:0-19971 GCF_044390325.1 Streptomyces sp. NPDC018964 | reverse complement strand
CGTGGTGGCTTCCGCCGCGACGAGCGCCGTGACGACCGTGGTGGGCGTTCCTTCGAGCGCCGTGACGACCGTGGCGGTTTCAACCGCGACCGCGGTGACCGCGGCGGCGAGCGTGGCGGCTTCCGCCGTGACGACCGCGCCGGCCACCGCGGCAGCGACCGTCCGTTCAACCGCGACCGCCAGGGCGACCGCCCCGGTTTCCACTCCGGCTCCCACGACCGCCCGTACGGCCGTCGTGACGACCACCGCGGCGGCTCCTTCCGCCGCGAGGACAAGCCGCGCTGGAAGCGCAACGGCTGACACGGCCTCATTCGGCCGGGAGGGCCCGCACGACACCCGTCGTGCGGGCCCTCCCGCGTTCCGCGCGGGACACGTCCGGACCCGCCTCGGCGATACCCGATCGGAGTCCCGGCCATGTCCGGCTATGCTCGGGGAGACAACATCGCCAGGGGCCCTTAGCTCAATTGGCAGAGCAGTGGACTTTTAATCCATTGGTTGTGGGTTCGAGTCCCACAGGGCCTACGGTGCGGGCGACGGAGGGACCCCTCCGACCCGCCGCGCGGCGCTCGGACCGGCTTCGGCCGGCTCGGGCGCCGCGTCATTTCCCGGGGTGGCCGACCCGGTTCGGGTCGATGAGCTGTACGGCGACCCCGGTGAGGACCAGGCCCGCCGCGATGAGGAGGCCGTCGGGCACGACGATGCCCGCGGCGAGCATGGTCACCCCGACGGCCAGCGCGCACCAGGCGCCCGTGCGCCGGTACTCGCGGGGTCGGGCCGGACGGCCTTCGGAGAGCGAGCGGACGAAACGGGGGTCCTCGTGCTCGAGACGGGCCGCGAGGTCGACCAGACGCTCGTCGTCGGACTGGGACACGGCTCCTCCTTCCCAGGGGGCGGCCGTCCGGTGACACCACCGGCGGCCATCGCTCCGCGACGCCGGGGCGTACGAGGGTGAACCGTCGTCCTGTCGCGAACTCGGCCCGGTACAAGGGAGTTTGCCCTTGCGGCGACGTCGTCACCCGTCCGGTACGGCAGACTCCAGCGTCACCCGCCGCCACCACCCGCGGCCATCCGTCGCGGGCCCCATCCGGCCCGGGGGCCACCGCGTACGCGGGCCGCCCCGCCGGCCGTGGTCCCGGGGGAAAATGGGGATTGTCACCGATGGCGCACACGCCCGCCCGACGCACACGCTGGACAGGACGGCCCGCGCCGCGCCCCCGGTCCGCGGGCCGTCGGCTCCCCGCACGGAAGCCCACGGCGAGGAGGCGGTACGAGGTGCCCCCGCTCCGGCGGACCGTCCCGCTGAACGCCGCCGTACCCGGCGCGGCCCCGGCCGGCGCCGCGCCGATCCGCCGGCCGGACCCGGCCCGAGGGACCGCCCGGAACTCACCCGGTACGCCATTCGTGTGGGGCCGATCGGGTCCTGACCGGCAGACTGGACCTCCCGCACCCGCTCCACCCGGGAGTACGCCGATGCCGCACCCGTACGTCCTGCTGTCCGCCGCCGTCTCCCTCGACGGCCACCTGGACGACACCGGCCCCGAACGGCTGCTGCTGTCGTCCCCGGCCGACTTCGACCGGGTCGACGAGGTACGGGCGTCCGTGGACGCCATCCTGGTCGGCGCCGGCACGATCCGCGCCGACAACCCCCGGCTGCTGGTCAACTCGCCCGAGCGGCGCGCCGCCCGCCTCGCCGCCGGCCGGGCCGAGTACCCGCTCAAGGTCACCGTCAGCGGCTCGGGCGACCTGGACCCGGCGGCCCGGTTCTGGCACACCGGCGGCGAGAAGGTCCTCTACACGACCGACCGGGGCGCCGAGCGCGCCCGTGCCCTCGGTCTCGCCGCCGACGTCGTCCCGCTCGGCGCCGAGCTCGACTGGCGGCGGCTCCTCGAGCACCTGCACGCCGAGCACGGGGTGCGGCGGCTCATGGTCGAGGGCGGCGGCACGGTCCACACCCAGCTCCTCATCGAAGGGCTGGCCGACGAACTCCAGCTGGTCCTCGCCCCGCTGTTCGTCGGCGATCCGAAGGCACCCCGCCTCTTCGGCCCCGGCTCCTACCAGGGCGGCCGGCTGCGGCTGGTCGAGACCCGCCCGGTCGGCGACGTCGTCCTGACGCGCTACGAGCCCACCGCCCCCGGCACCGGCCCGCTGCCCTCCGCCGCCGACCACCACTGGCTGGCCCTCGCCTGCGAGCTGGCCGCCGCGTGCCCGCCCTCGCGGACGGCGTTCAGCGTGGGCGCGGTCGTGGTGGCCGCCGACGGTACGGAGCTGGCACGCGGCCACTCGCGGGAGGGCACCGACCCGGTGGTGCACGCGGAGGAGGCCGCGCTCGCCAAGGTCGACCCCGCGGACCCCCGGCTCGCCGGCGCCACCGTCTACTCCAGCCTGGAGCCCTGCGCCCGCCGCGCGTCCCGGCCCGCGCCCTGTGCCCGGCTGGTCCTGGACGCGGGGGTGCGGCGGGTGGTCACGGCCTGGCGCGAGCCGGACACGTTCGTGGCGGGCGCCGACGGCAGCGGCGTGCTGGCGGCCGGGGGCGCCACCGTCGTCGTCCTGCCGGAGCACGAGGACCGCGCCAAGGCGCCGAACGGGCATCTGCTCGGCCGCTGAGACCGGGCCGTCGGTAACCGGTGTGCGCCGGGTCCCGCGGATGGCGTACACTGGTTTCACCGACGCGGGGTGGAGCAGCTCGGTAGCTCGCTGGGCTCATAACCCAGAGGTCGCAGGTTCAAATCCTGTCCCCGCTACTGAAGGCCGAGGGCCGGAATCCAAGGATTCCGGCCCTCGGTGTTTTCCGTCCTTCCCCCGCTCCCCGCTCTCACTCAGCGTGAGCGTCTCGTCCCGCAGCGCATAACAACTGACGTACGGTCAGAAACCGTCCGCCGCGCGAGACGGTCTGAAGCGCGGTCAACTCGCCCGTTTTTGGGCTCCGATGACACTTAAGTCCACCCGGAAATCGTTAACGATCAAGAGGAACGGCTTGGAATCAGGCCCTTGCGTCTATTAACGTTCGATAACGCAGCGCGGTCGTCCCAGCCGTCACAGAAGTCGGCTCCGTGCGCACGCGCCGAATCCCGCGAGGGAACCGGGGAACCACCACCATGGGGTGAATCGCGTGAATACCGCCGTGGAGACACGGCTCGTATACGCGCGTAGGAGACCTTCCCGCTCCGAACCCGTCAGCTAACCCGGTAGGCGAAGACGGAAGGAAAGGAGCGCGCCCACGTGGCGTCCAACCCGCCTGCCCCCGAGGCCCCGTTCAAGCCGAGCGACACCTTCGCCTACGGCGCCGGCCGCGCCGACGAGGGCCCCTTCGAGGAGTGGAACCCCACCGCGGAGTCCGTTCGCCCCGTACGCGGTCGGCACCGCGTCTCCAAGCAGCGCGGCGGGGGACTCGCCCGCAGCTCCACCGTCCTGGGCGTCGGGGTCATCGCGGCCGTCGGCGCCGGCGGCATGGCCAGCGCCCAGACCGGCAAGCCGCCGGTCTCGATCTCCATGCCCGACCTCCCCAGCGTGGGTTCCCTCATCTCCGACGAGGAAACCCCCGAGGGATCGGCCACCCCCCTCAGCACCCTCGGCATGACCGCCGCCGACACCGAGCAGGGTGCCGCCGACGCCGGTGAGGCGCTGCGCACCCGGATCATGGCGCAGGTCGAGCAGCAGCAGGCCCAGGCCGAGAGCAAGGCCGAGGCGGAGGCCGTCGCCGCCGCCGAGAAGGCGGCCGCCGAGGCCGCCGCCAAGGCGGAGAAGGAAGCCGAGGCCAAGGCCGAGGCCGCCAAGAAGAAGGCGGAGGAAGAGGCCGAGAAGAAGGCCGAGGCCGAGCGCCTCGCCAAGCTGGCCAAGCAGTACGCGCTGCCGACCTCCTCGTACACCATCTCCTCGACCTTCGGTCAGGCCGGCGCCTACTGGTCCTCCGGCCACCACACCGGCCTCGACTTCGCCGCCCCCACGGGCACGCTGCTCAAGGCCGTCCACACCGGCACGATCACCTCCGCCGGCTACGACGGCTCCTACGGCTACAAGACCGTGCTCACGCTCGACGACGGCACTGAGATCTGGTACGCCCACCAGTCCTCCATCAACGTCAGCGTCGGCCAGAAGGTCAACACCGGCGACGTGATCGGCCGCGTCGGCGCCACCGGCAACGTCACCGGCGCCCACCTCCACATGGAGGTCCACCCCGACGGCTCCGCCTCGGGCATCGACCCGCTGGCCTGGCTGCAGAGCAAGGGCCTCACCGTCTGAGCGAGCGGACCCTCACCTCCTGAACCCCGGCAGCCCCGACGACGCATCCCCCCGGCGTCAGGGCCGGTGGGCGTTCGGGTCGTACGTGCCGTACGGGTACCCGTACGGCGGCCGCCCCTGCGGTGGATGCCCGTAACCGCCGTACCAGCCGTACCCGCCGTACCCCGCCCACGGTGCCGCGACGACCGGAACCCGGGGCGCGGTCGCGCGGGCCGCGTGCTCCAGGGCCGGCCGGGCCACCGCCCGCCGGTGCCACAGCTCCAGCAACAGCTCGCGTTCCCGGGTGACGAAGTCCGGCCCCGCCCGCCCGAGCCGCCCCCGGTGCCGCAGGAACGCCAGCGACGTCGCGTACGCCTCGTACGCGGCGACCGACCGCGCCGCCGCCCTCCCGCCGCAGCGGCGCGCGTACCGCAGGGCGACGCGCCGCGCCCGCATCGAGCCCAGCGCGAACGGCTCCGCCGCGTCGAGCCACCCGGCGGCCACGTACGCGGGCAGCTCCTCCCGCACGGTCCGCAGCTCCCGCTGCCGCGTCCACACCACCAGCCAGGTCAGCAGCCCGAACACCGGCACCATGAACGCCGCGTACACCGCGAGGAATCCGTACTGGCCGAGCGTCGAGGAACCGTTCCACAGGGCGTGCACGCCCATCGCGAGGAGCAGCCCGCCGAGCGGCAGCAGCACGCGCCGGACCCGCTGCCGGTCCGCGGACAGCGCGGCGAAGCCGAAGCCGATCCCGGTGAGCACGGTGAACAGGGGGTGCGCGAACGGCGACATCACGATGCGGACGAAGAAGGTCGCCGCGGTGACCGAGGCGATGCCGCTGTCGCCGGTGAGCCGGTCGGTTCCGAAGGCGGTGCCGAGGTAGAGGATGTTCTCGGTGAACGCGAAGCCGGTGGCGGTGACCCCGGCTATCACCACGCCGTCGAGGATCCCGGTGAAGTCGCGTCTGCGGAACAGGAACACCAGCAGGACGGCCGCGGCCTTCGCGGACTCCTCCACCACGGGCGCTATGACGGTCGAGCCCAGGGTGTCGGCGCCGGTCGGGTCCGCGGTCGCCGTCGCTATCCACCGGGTGGCGAAGCTGTTCGCGACGATCGCCATCAGCGCCGCCGCGCAGGCACCCCAGGCGAAGGAGAACAGCAGGTTCCGCCAGGGTCCCGGCTCGACCCGGTCCAGCCACCGGAAGGCGGCGACGAGCAGCGGCACGGGCAGCACGGCGAGGCCGATCCCGACCAGGAACCCCCGCGTCCCGGTCTGCTCGCGCACCAGCGCCAGGATGACCAGCCCGGACAGCGCGAGCAGCGTGATCAGCGCGCCGTACCGCACCCAGGGCCGCTGCCACCAGTGCGCGTGCCGCGTCGCTTTGCCGGGGGCGGCGCCGGGAGGTGTCGGGTACGGGGGACTGATGGCCACGGGTTCGACCCTCACGAGGCGGGGCTGTGTCAGGCTCGGTCCGCCGCCTGCTCGTCCTGTGGTACGCGGCGGAAGAGCACGTCGTTCACGACATGACCCTTCTCCAGTCCCTGTGCCTCGAAACGGGTGAGCGGCCGGAAGGCCGGACGCGGCGCGAAACCGCCGTCCGGCCGCGTGTTCTCGAAGCCGGGGTGCGCGGTGAGCACCTCGAGCATCTGCTCCGCGTACGGCTCCCAGTCGGTGGCGCAGTGCAGCACCGCGCCCGGCGCGAGGCGGCTCGCGGCGAGGTCGAGGAACTCCGGCTGGATCAGCCGCCGCTTGTGGTGCCGCTTCTTCGGCCAGGGGTCGGGGAAGTAGACGCGCAGCCCGCCGAGGGAGCCGGGGGCGAGCATCTCGCGCAGCAGGATGATCGCGTCACCGTTGCCGACGCGTACGTTGGTCAGCCCCGACCGGTCGGCGAGGTTGAGCAGATTGCCCTGGCCGGGGGTGTGGACGTCCACGGCGAGGATGTTGGTGGCCGGGTCGGCGGCGGCCATCCGCGCGGTCGCCTCGCCCATGCCGAAGCCGATCTCCAGGACGACGGGGCGGTCGTTGCCGAAGAACTCCGCGAGGTCGAGCCGCCGGCCGCCGTCGATGTCGAAGCCCCAGGCGGGCCACAGCCGCCGCAGGGCGTCCGCCTGCCCGGCGGTCACCCGGCTGCGCCGCGGCTGGAAGCTCCGGATCCGCCGCTCGAAGTGCGATCCGGCGGGATCGGCCTTCGGCCCGTCCGGGAACCGGGGCTCCCCCTTGGCCCGGGCAGGGCGGATCGGTGCACCGGGGGCGTGCGCCGGGTGCGGGGCTTCGGAAACGTTCACGGAGTCAGACACAGTGCTGTCGATTTTACGGGGGTCCGGGAAACGGCCGCCGTGCCCTCAGCGTCCCGCCTCCTCCAGTGCCGTCAGGGCCCGCCGCGCGACCTCGCGGCCGATCGGCAGGGACGCCGTCGCCGCCGGTGAGGGGGCGTTCAGCACGTGGACCGCGCGGGCGGTCTCCTGGATCAGGAAGTCGTCGGCCAGGGTGCCGTCCCGCAGCACCGCCTGGGCCCGCACCCCGGCCGCCGCCGGCACCAGGTCGTCCTCCCGCACGGCGGGCAGGAGGCGGCGCACGGCGCGGGTGAAGGCCTCCTTGGACAGCGAGCGGTGCAGCTCGCCGGTGCCGTACCGCCAGTGACGGCGGGCCAGGTGCCAGGAGCCCGGCCAGGACAGGGTCGCCCCCAGCTCGCGCGGACGCACCGTGCGCCAGTCGTAGCCCTCGCGGGCCAGCGCCGGTACCGCGTTGGGACCGACGTGGACGCCGCCGTCGACGCCCCGGGTGAGGTGGACGCCGAGGAAGGGGAACGCCGGGTCGGGCACCGGGTAGACCAGGCCGCGCACCAGCTCCGGCCGGGCCAGCTCGTAGTACTCGCCGCGGAACGGCACGATGCGGGCGCCGGGCTCGTCGCCGGTGCGGCGGGCGATCTCGTCGCAGTGCAGGCCCGCGCAGTTCACCAGCACCCGGCCGCGTACGACGTCGTCGCCGTCCGTCAGGACGGCGACTCCCCGGTCGGGGCGGCGGTCGACGCGTATCACCCGGGCTCCGTAACGGATCTCCGCACCCGCCTCCCGCGCGCCTCGGGCGAGCTCGCGGGTGACCGCGGTGAAGTCGCAGACGCCGGTGGTGCCGACGTGGATGGCGGCCAGCCCGTCGACCTCCGGCTCGTACTCCGCGATCTGCGCGCCGCACAGCTCGCGGACCGCTATGCCGTTCTCCCGGCCGCGCTGAACCAGGGCGTGCAGCCGGGGCAGCTCCTCGCGGGCCGTGGCGACGATCAGCTTGCCCGTCACGG
Organism: Streptomyces sp. NPDC018964; assembly: GCF_044390325.1. Taxonomy (NCBI): domain Bacteria; kingdom Bacillati; phylum Actinomycetota; class Actinomycetes; order Kitasatosporales; family Streptomycetaceae; genus Streptomyces; species Streptomyces sp. NPDC018964. The sequence continues at coordinate 12,455 of NZ_JBIRYZ010000013.1, read as the reverse complement.
CGTGCGGGATGTCGTGCTTCGCGCAGAACTCGACCATCTCCGCGGCGCCCGACACCGCGTACCGGGCCTTCAGCGAGCCGGGGCGGTAGTAGACGCCGCTGTGGATGACGCCGCTGTTGCGGCCCGTCTGGTGCCGGGCGGGGCCGGGCTCCTTCTCCAGGACCGTGACCCGTGTGCCCGGCGCCGCGCGCGTGAGCGCGTACGCCGTCGACAGGCCGACGATCCCGCCGCCGATCACCAGCACGTCGCAGTCGTACGACCGCCCGGTCGTCACCCGCACCACCTCCCGCGTCCGATAGTGCACTGCGCCACTGACAACGCCTTCAAACCCGGGAGGCGCCCCGGAATGCGATTCGGGCCGGACCGCGGGGCGTGGTGCGGGGTGGGGCAGGCCGTGGTGCGGGCGGGGTCAGGCCGTCGTCATCAGCAGTGGGCGGGCGCGTTCGCGCAGTTCGGCCACGCGGGGTTCGTCGCCGTAGGGCTCCAGACGGTGCAGGAGGTCCTTGACGTACTCGGTGGTGCGGGCGGACGAGATGCGGCCCGCGACCTCCACCGCGCGGACGCCCTGCTCGCAGGCCGCGTCCAGGTTGCCCGACTCCAGTTCGGCGACCGCCGAGACGACGAGCCGCAGTCCGTGCGAGCGCACGAACTCCTCCGTCGGGCTGGACAGCGCCTGTTCGGTGAAGCGGCGGACCTGGCGGGGCGCCTTCAGGTCGCGGTAGCACTCGGCGGCGTCGGCGGCGAAACGGTCGTAGGAGTAGAAGCCGAGCCAGCTCGGGTCGCTGTCGCCGGGGCGGGAGCGCTCCAGCCAGCTCTCCGCGGACTTCAGCGCGGCCCCGGCCGCCTGGGCGTCCCCCGCGCGGGCGTGCGCGCGTGCCTCGACGAGGCGGAAGAAGCTCAGGGTGCGGGCGGTGGCCAGGCCCCGGTTGCGCTCCAGCGCGGCCTGGGCGAGGTCGACGCCCTCGTCGCCGAAGCCGCGGTAGGTCGCCTGCAGGGACATCGAGGCGAGCACGTAGCCGCCCAGGGGGACGTCGGCCGCCGCGCGGGCCAGGCGCAGGGCCTGGATGTAGTAGCGCTGGGCGGCCTCCTGCTGGCCGGTGTCGAAGGCCATCCAGCCCGCCAGGCGGGTGAGTTCGGCCGCCGCGCCGAAGAGGGAGCGGCCGACGTCGTCGGAGTAGGAGCCGAGCAGCAGCGGGGCCGCCTCGACCCGCAGGCATTCGGGGACCATCGACGAACGCCAGTCCCCTCCGCCGTACTTGGAGTCCCAGCGCCGGGCGTCCTCGGCGGCCTCCCGCAGTTTGCGCACATCGCTGTGGCCGACTTTGGCCGGTGCGCCGGAGCCGTCGGCGGGGTTCGCCTCACGTGCCACCGAGCTGTCGGCCGGGGTTATCAGCCAGCGCGAGGCGGGCGTCGCGTACGCGCTCACCGCGAACGATCCGGCGAGCGACTGCCAGATGCCGCCGGAGCCGGCTCTGCGGCCGGCGAGGTCCAGCCGGTACAGCTCCGTGGCGGAGCGCACCGCCTGTCCGACGTCACGGGGGAAGGCCAGGCCCACCTCGGGCGCGGGGTCCGCGTCCGCCAGGCCGATCTCGTGGAGCGGCACGGGCCGGCCCAGCTTCTGACCGATGGCGGCGGCGATCAGGTGCGGAGCCGCACCCTGCGGCACCATGCCCTTCGACACCCAGCGCGCCACCGACGTCTTGTCGTAGCGAAGCGTCAGTCCCCGCTGGGCGCCGAGGTCGTTGACGCGTCGCGCGAGGCCTGCGTTGGAGATTCCCGCGAGGGCGAGGACGGCGCCGAGCTTTTCGTTCGGCCCGCGTTGCTCCCTGGACATGAGCCACCCCTCGACACAGACGGCTGCCGCGCTGGCATAACCACGCGGCATTCGTAAACCCAGCGTAGTTCGCCGCATCCCAAGCGTTAAGGGGCATTCTTCCGGATGGCGGGATTGTGGTCCGTACTGAAGTGCGGGTCCGATACGCGCAGTTGCGGCGCGCTCCCGGTGTGTGGCCGTGCGCCTGTGCGTGCGCTCTTCTCCGGCCATCGCGGGAGCGGTTCCATGGGTGGTGCGTGGGTCGGCCCGCTGTACTGGATCCAGTGGGCTGGGGGACACCGCCGCCTTCATCCCCGCGGGCGGTGGAACGGTCCGGGGGGCGTGCTCCGCCTCCCGGGCCGCGCGACCGTCCAGCGGTGCGCAGAGCCTGTACGGAGCGTGTTCGAGACGGATCTCACCGCTTCGATTTGGCCGAAAATCAACCTCGCCCTTTCGGGTGCATCACCACTTCTATCCTGGTAGTTGACGGCGCGTCGGGGGTGAGGGGGCGCGTTGCGGGGGCGCATTCACGTCGTGGTGGCGGCGTCGGCCGCGCGGCGCCGATGCGGTGACTCCTCCGGGGCGGGCGCCTGTTCGAGGCGGGGCGAGTGTCTCCGCCGGGGCGCGTTCGACGGAGCGCATACGGCTCCGGCACCCCTCCTGTGCGCCTCCTTCATGGCAGCATGGGGAACCGGTTCGTACGGTGCACTGGTTGTCCACAGCTCGTGGAGGCGGCGATGCGGTGGTTGGTGGGGTGGAGCAGCACCGCCGCGGGAGCCGTGGGTTTCGGCCCCACCGGCTCCGCCGGCGCCACCGGAGTGGACGGCGAGACCGTGCACCCCGTGGGATCCCAGCTGCTGTGGGGTGACCCCGACCCGCTCTGGGCGGTCGGCGACTGGCGCCCCGACGAGGTACGGGTGGTCAAGGCCGACGAGCAGACCCGGATCGCCGTCCTCGGCACGTGCGGGGCCTCCGACGAACAACTGCGCGTTGCGCTGTTCGCCGCGCGGGGCGGCGCGCTGCGGCACCTGACCGCCTGGCCGGGGAGCTACACGGCGGTGGTGAAGGTGGGGCGCCGGGTCACGGTGTGCGGCGACCTCGCCGGGGCCCGGCCGGTCTTCCACACCCCGTGGGCGGGCGGTACGGCGTACGCGACCGCCGCGCTGCCGCTCGCCGACCTCATCGAGGCCAACCTCGACTTCGGACACCTCGCCGCGCTGCTCGCCGCCCCCGACGTGCCGGCCGCGCTCCACGACTCCACCCCGTACGACGGCGTGAAGCGCGTTCCGCCGGGGCATGCGCTGATCCTGCGCGCCGGGGCGCGCGAGATCGCCGGGTACGAACCCGTCGCCTCGCTCGCCGTCGCCGCGCCGCCGGCCGACCCCGGCCACGCGGTGGACGCCGTACGGGACGCGCTGGTCGAGGCCGTACGGACACGGCTGTCCGCGCCCCGGCACGTTCCCGGCGCCGGCATCGACCCCGGGCCCGTGCCCGGGATGGGGCCCGCCGAGCGGCGGGCGGCCCGGGGCACGCCCGTGCCGGGGATCGGGGCCGACCTGTCCGGCGGGCCGGCGTCCGGGGCGCTGGCGCTGCTGGCCGCAGGGCTGCCCGGGAGGCCGGGGACCGTACTGGGACACGGGACGGGGGCGGGGGAGCGGCTGCTGGCCGTCACCTTCAACGACCTCGCGGGCGGTTCCGGCGGCGGGCGGGACGACGCCGAGCTGGAGCGGGCGGGGGCGCTGGCCGCCAATCCGCGGTTGCACCACGTGGTGGTGACCGGCGCGGAGCCGGCACTTCCGTACGTCGATCTGGACGGGCCGCTGACGGACGAGCCCGGACCCTCGCTGGTGTCGGCCGCCCGGCACCGGGCGCGGCTGGCGGCGGGCAGCGCGGACCACTTCACCGGGTACGGGGCGAGGCAGGTGCTGGACGCGCATCCGGCGCGACTGGCCGACCTGCTGATGGACCGCAAGCGACGGCATCTGGTGCGGCCGGTCGCCGCACTGGCCAAGGCGGACGGGTCCGTGATGGTTCCCGCGCGCGTGTACGCGGCCGCGCGTCGGCTGGCGCGCACGCCGTACCGGGTGGGGCTGGAGTCGCTCGCGGAGCGGCTGCTGCGGCGGCGGCTGGACGACGACGGCGGGCCCGGGGGTGCGGCGGACGCCTCGCTGGCCGCGCTGACCTGGGGGAGACCCGGGCCGGCGGCGCGCTGGCTGACGGGTGAGGCGTTGGCCGAAGTATCGGTTCGTCTGCAGGCGTCGACGCGGCGGTCCGAGGTGGGGCCGGGGCAGCGGCCCGGTGATTTCCGGGCGCGGGCGGCGCTGGCCCGGTACGCGGCGGACCTGCGGGTGCTGGAGCAGGCGGCCGAGATCCGCTCCCAGCGGCTGCACGCGCCGTTCCTCGACAACCAGGTCGTGCGGGCGTGCCGGGCGCTGCCGGAGGCGCTGCGGGTGCAGCCGGGGGCGCGGGCGTCGATCCTGCGGTCGGTGCTGGAGGGGGCGGGGGTGCGGGAGCTGCCGGCGGGGTGGGGGGCGCCGGGGGCCGCCGGCTCGGCGGCCGCGGCGCGTACGGGGCTGCGGGTGGCGGCGGACTCGCTGGTGGCGCTGTTCGACACACCGCTGCTGGCGGAGGCGGGGCTGGTCGAGGCGCGGGTGGTGCGCAAGGCACTGCGGGGCGCGGCGGAGGGTGAGCCGCTGCCGCTGGACGGCCTGGCGGATCTGGTCGCCCTGGAGGTGTGGCTGCGCCGTCTGCTGGCCCGCAGGGGAACCTGCTGGACGGGCACCCCGGCCCGTCAGCGCGCGGTCCCGGGCGGCATCGCCCCCCAGCGCGGCGCACTCGGCGCCGGCGCGGCCGGCACCCGCTGACCCTCACCTGCGGTGCGGCTGTTCGGTTCGGTGGAGGTCTTACGCCTGCGGTGCGGCTTTCGGGCCGGTGGGTGGGATGCCTGCGGCGCATCGTTCGGTCCGGTGGGGGCGGGCGCAGCGCCCACGGCCGGTGGGTGGGTCGGGGCCGTGTCGGGGGTGTCCGTCCTCGGACCGGCGCGGATCACGTTTCTCGGTGAGGTCGGGGGCGCGGACGCGCCGGCCACTGCGGGGCGGCCACCCCCGCCCCGCCCCCTTCCCGCCGTACGCGCCTGCCGACCGCTACCGCCGCCGCTCCCCGCGTCAACCGCGGGCAGCCGTCCCGCTGCTCCCGCGGGCAGCCGCCTGCCACGTCAGCCGCGGGCAGCCGCGCCGTCCCCTGCCGCTCCCGCGGGCAGTCGCGCCGCATGCCGCCGTTCCCGCGGGCAGTCGCGCCGCATGCCGCCCTTCCCGCGGGCAGTCGTGCCTCCCCCAGTGCCTTAAGGGCCTGGGAGGTACCCCCAGGGCGGCACGGGTGGGCGGTGGGGGTACCTCCCGCTCATGGGGGTCCCCCCGCTCGAGCGGAGTCGAGAGTGGGGGAGAAGCCGAGAGTGGGGGAGGCACCCCGCAAGCGCCGGGCCGCGCGAACACCCCCCCGGCCCACCCCCACGCCGGGACACCCGTAACGCGCACCGGGACCGCGCCCCCCGGCCCACACCAAGCACGGAGCACCCCGTACACGCGCGCCGGGGCCGCAGCCCTACCACCACCCCTACGCCGGGCGTGAACGCAACCCCTCCAGCAGGATGTCCAGCAACCGCGCCGACGCCGCAGCCTGCTGCGCCGCGTCCGGCAGGGACGGCGCCGCCGTCGCGATCACCAGCAGGACGTCCGACACCGACACATCCGGCCGGAGCTCACCCGAGGCCCGCGCCCGGTCCACCAACTGCCCCACGACGTCCAGCAACTGCGCCGCCCCCGCGTCGTCCTTCTCCGCCGCGGCCACCGACGCCTCCGGCACCAGCCGCAGCTCACCCGCCGCCTGCGTCCGCTGCTGCGGCAACCGCGCCTGGTCCGGCAGACCGTGCTCCTCCGCCACGCCCACCCGCAGCACCTGCGGCGGCAGCAACCGCCCCGCGCCGGACGCGACCGACGTGCGCAGGAAACGGGACAGCGCCGACCACGGCTCGTCCTCCTGACCGAGCGCCGCCCGCGCCTGGTCGGTCAGCCGGGAGGTCTCCTCCTCGGCGATCCGCCGCACCAGCACGTCCTTGCTCGGGAAGCGCCGGTACACCGTGCCCACGCCGACCCGTGCCCGGCGCGCCACGTCCTCCATCGGCGCGCCGTAACCCAGCTCGCCGAAGACCTCCCGCGCGGCACGCAGCACGTGCTCCAGATTGCGCTGGGCGTCCACGCGCAGCGGTGTCGTGCGCGCTCCGTCCGGACGTCCGCCGCCCGTGGGCGCGTTCACCGTCGCGCCGGCCGCGAGAGCGGAAGACCAATGAGAGTCCTGAACATGCATGTGTATTCCCCCGGTAATGACGTCTCCCCCCGGAGACTTCTCCCCGCCATTGATGGCCGGGGCGTGTGGAACAGGTCCGGCTTGCCGGTCCCGCCCGTCGCGAGCCCGATGAGCGCATCCCCCTACACCCCGTCGACAGACGAACATAGTTGAGAGGGGGTCAATTCAGAAGGGGCAGGTTCCGCACGGAGCGCCCCCCGATCGGAGTACGGGGCGTGTACGTCCTGAATGCACCCCTGGGCGGGGGCAGGTTCACCGCTGCTGACCTGTGAGGATTTCGGTGAGGGCAGCGAATCGGCCAACCAGGGGTGTGCGGGCCTTCCGGTCACACAATTCGTCGGGGCTGTGGACAAACGCAAGCGACGGGTGCGTCATGGGATGGTGAAGGAACGTGCGCGCATTCTCGTTGTCGGCGGCGGCTACGTCGGGATGTACACGGCCCTGCGCCTCCAGCGGAGACTGAAACGGGAACTCGGGCGGGACGAGGCCGTGATCACGGTCGTCACCCCGGACCCGTACATGACGTACCAGCCCTTCCTCCCCGAAGCGGCCGCCGGTGCCATTTCCCCTCGCCACGTCGTCGTACCGCTGCGTCGTGTCCTCGACCGGTGCCACGTCGTCATCGGCGAGGCCACCGGCATCGACCACGCCGCACGCACCGCCACCGTCAGCACGCTCGCCACCGGCGAGGAGGGCACGGGAGGACGGCGGATCACGTACGACGAACTGGTGCTCGCGCCCGGCTCCGTGTCGCGCACCCTCCCGATCCCCGGCCTCGCCGACCACGCCATCGGCTTCAAGACCGTCGAAGAGGCCATCGGCCTGCGCAACCACGTCCTCGAACAGATGGACATCGCCTCCTCCACCCGCGACCCCGCCCTCCGGGACGCCGCCCTGACCTTCGTCTTCGTCGGGGGCGGCTACGCGGGTGTCGAGGCGCTCGGCGAGCTGGAGGACATGGCCCGCTACGCCGCGCGGTACTACCACAACCTCCGGCCCGAGGACATGAAGTGGATCCTCGTCGAGGCGTCCGGGCGGATCCTGCCCGAGGTCGGGGAGGAGATGGGCCGGTACACCGTCACCGAACTGCGCCGGCGCAACATCGACGTACGTCTCGAGACCCGTTTGGAGTCCTGCGCCGACCGGATCGCCGTGCTCAGCGATGGGGCGCGCTTCCCCACGCGTACGGTCGTGTGGACCGCCGGAGTCAAACCGCACCCCGTCCTCGCCGCCACCGATCTGCCGCTGAACGGCCGGGGCCGGCTGAAGTGCACCGCCGAGCTGGCCGTGGACGGGGCCGCGCACGCGTGGGCCGCGGGGGACGCCGCCGCCGTCCCCGACGTCACCGCGCGGGAGCCGGGGCGCGAATGCGCCCCCAACGCACAGCACGCGCTCCGCCAGGCGCGGGTCCTCGGGGACAACGTCGTCCACTCCCTGCGGGGCGAACCACTGGAGACGTACGCCCACAAGTACGCCGGTTCCGTCGCCTCCCTCGGACTGCACAAGGGCGTCGCCCAGGTGTACGGGCGCAAGCTCAAGGGCTACCCCGCCTGGTTCATGCACCGGACCTACCACCTCAGCCGGGTCCCGACCTTCAACCGCAAGGCGCGGGTCGCCGCCGAGTGGACGCTCGCCGGGCTCTTCAAACGGGAGGTCGTCTCGCTCGGTTCACTCGAACACCCCCGGGCGGAGTTCGAACTGGCGGCCGGTGGAAAGCCTTCTCAGGACCCCCCGAACAACCCGAAGGGGTCGTCCTGACCGGACCCAGGAACTCCACCGGCCGGCCCGGCGTCTGACGGATGCCGGTCCGGTCGGCACCCTGCCAGACTGGTCCACCACCGCGGGCGGGCCCCGCCCACCCCGGTGCGGCCCCCGGGGCCCCGGCCGGTTCCGGTTCCCGGCCGCCGACAACTACACGAGGCAAGGATTCGTGAACTTCACGCGCTGGAGCGCCCGGCTCCCCGGAACGCAGCGCCGCGCCGCAGCGCGGAACGAGCAGGCGGTCTCCCCGGACCGGCGGGGAGAGGGCTCCGTGCCCGGGGCCCGCGCCGAACAGCTCACCGACGACGTACGGCCCGTACCCGCCGTCGACGAGCTCAAGGCACGCGAGGTCCTGGACCACGTCCCCTCCCTCGTCGCCCTGGTCCACGGCCCCGACCACCGCATCGCCTACGTCAACGACGCCTACACGGCGGCCTTCGGCGCCCGCCCGATCGGCGCCCCCGCGCGCGGGGCCCTCCCCGAGCTGGAGGCACTCGGCCTGCTGCCCCTCCTCGACCAGGTCCTGCGCAGCGGCAAGCCCCGCACGGTGAAGTCCCGCAAGGCCCCCGACGGCCGCTCCTACACCTTCACCTGCACCCCCGTCACCGAGGCCGAGGGCCGTGGCGTGCTGGTCTTCGCCACCGACGTCACCGACCACGCCGAGGCCGCCGAACGCCTGCGCGCCAGCGAACGCCGCCAGCGCGAGACCGCCGTCACCCTCCAGCGCTCCCTCCTCCCCCAGGAACTGGAGGAGCCCGACGACCTGCGCGTCGCCGCCACCTACCACCCCGGCGGCACCGAGGCCGCCGTCGGCGGCGACTGGTACGACGTGATCACCCTGGGCGGCGGCCGCACCGCCCTCGTCATCGGCGACGTCATGGGACGAGGGGTGCGCGCGGCGGCGGTCATGGGCCAGCTCCGTACGGCCGTACGGGCCTACGCGCGAATCGACCTCCCGCCGCACGAGGTGCTCCAGCTCCTCGACGGCCTCGCCATGGAGATCGACGCCAACCAGATCGCCACCTGCGCCTACGCCGTCCACGACCCCAACGAGGGCCGTCTGGTGTACGCCTCCGCCGGTCACCTGCCCATCCTGGTCCGCGACGAGAACGGCACCGTCCGGCGCGCCGACGAACCGACCGGTCCCCCGCTCGGCACCGGCGGCTGGATGCACGCGTCCGGCTCCGTGCCCCTCGGCCCCGGCTCCACCGCCGTCCTCTACACGGACGGCCTGGTCGAGCGGAGGAACGAGGACCTGGACGAGGGCATCGCCGCCCTGGAGCGTGCCCTCGCCGGAGCCACCGGCAGCCCCCAGGTCGTCTGCGACCGCCTGGTCCGCTCGGCCGGCGTCACCCCGGACCACGACGACGACGTCGCCGTGCTGGTCCTCCAGCACCCCGCCCGCAAGGGCGCGGAAGGCGAGCTCTTCCGCAACGCCGCGCTGGAGCTCCTCGGTGGTGTCGAGGCGGCCCCCCGCGCACGTGCCTTCGCCTCCGGCGTGCTGACCAGCTGGCGCTTCCCCGCCGAGCTGCACGACCTGGGCGTCCTGGCCGCCAGTGAACTGGTCGCCAACTCCCTCCAGCACGGCGCCCCGCCCATGCGGCTGCGGCTGCGCCGCACCGACCGCCGCCTGATCATCGAGGTCACCGACGGCGACGACCACCTGCCGAGGCGCCGCCGCGCGGAACCCGGCGACGAGTCCGGCCGGGGCATCGCCATCGTCGCGACGATCTCCTCCGGCTGGGGCAGCAGACGCACCCCGGGCGGCGGCAAGGCGGTCTGGTGCGAGTTCCTCCTGCCGAAACCGAAGACGCCCGGCTCGTAGAGGAGCCGGGCGTACGAGGGTGAGGCCGGGGCGCGTGGATCAGGCGTGCGCCGGAGCCTGTCCCGCTGCCGCGCCGCCCTGCGCCACCACACGGCTCCGCGCCACCGACGGCTGGTCCTGCACGTCCGTGAGCTGCCGCCCGAGCCGCACCGCCAGCACCGTGATCCCCAGCGAGAACAACAGGAAGACCACGACGTACGGCGCGTGCAGCGAGGCGCCCAGCGGCCCGCCCACCGCCGGCCCCACGGCCAGCGCGAGCTGCTTCACCAGGGCGAACGCCGAGTTGTACTGCCCCGCCATCCCGGCCGGCGCGAGATCGGCGACCAGCGGCGCCAGCGTCGGCGACAGCATCGCCTCACCGAGCCCGAACAGCGCGTACGTCGAGACGAACGCGGCGGTCGCCATCGCCTGGCTCCCGTTCCCCAGCCCCGCGTACCCGGCCACGGCCCACGCCACGGCCCAGATCAGCCCCACGGACGCGATCACGCGCGAGCGCTTGCGCCGCTCGACGAACCGCAGCACCGCGAACTGCGCCACCACGATCACCAGGGTGTTCGCGGCCAGGGCCGTCCCCAGCGCGGAGGTGGAGATCCCGGCGGCCTCGACGCCGTACGCGCTCAGCCCCGACTCGAACTGTCCGTAGCAGGCGAAGAACAGCACGAAGCCCAGCACACACAGCTGCACCATGGCCCGGTTGCCCAGCAACTGCTTCCAGCCGGCCTTGGCCGACTGCGCCGGAGCGCCCTCGACACGCGGCGCGTGCGGCATCCGCACCGTCGCCATCACCACGACCAGCAGCAGGAACATCGCCGCCTCGATCGCGAAGAGGAGGACGAAGGAGCTCGCTTCCGTGGGATCCACGAGGTGACCGCCGATGAGACCGCCGACACCGAGCCCGAGGTTCTGCAGGAAGAACTGCGTGGCGAAGGCCCGTGACCGGTTCTCCGCGGTCGAGCAGTCCACGATCATCGTCGCCAGCGCCGGCTGCATCACCGCCTGCCCGGCGCCCAGCACCGCCGCCGACAGCAGCACGGTCGCCGCACCACTCGACAGACCCAGGCTCAGCGCCCCGACCGCGGCCGTGACCAGGGTGACGAGCAGCACCGGCAGCGGGCCGCGCCGGACGATCGCCCGTCCGGCGAACGGCAGCACGATCAGCGCGGCCACGGCGAAGACGGCGAGTACGAGACCCGCCGTCATGGCTCCCAGCCCGCGCACCTGCGCCACATAGACGTACAGGTACGGGACCGTGAAGCCCAGCCCGAACGCGCTGAGTGCGTTGCCCACGTGGATCCGGCGCATTGCCGCGCCCCTCGCCCTGGTCACGTTCACCTCTCTCAAGCAAGTAGTTAGGAGTGAATACTTAGAAGCTAAAGTTCGATGCTAAAGACTACACAGTGAAGGACTTCAGGGCAAAGGAGGGGCGTGCCATACTGCGGCCATGGGCGACACCTCCGGCGACCTCGGCGAGCCGACTCTCGAAGAGCAGATCGCCGCGTACCAGCGCGAGTTCCAGGACCTCGACCCCCAGGTCGAGAAGATCGTCAACGCGCTGTCCCGCCTGAACCGCCGCATGAACGTCGCCTACGGCCGCCAGACCGCCGAGCTCGGCATCACCAACGCCGACTGGGAGGTCCTCAAGGCCCTCGTCCTCTCCGGTGCCCCCTACCGCATGGGTCCCGGTGACCTCGCCAAGCGCCTCGGTCTGACCCCGGCCGCCATGACCCACCGGATCGACCGCATGGTCACCGAGGGGCTGGTCGACCGGGAGCGGGACGAGACCAACCGGGTCCGCGTGATCGTGGAGCTGACCTCCGCCGGCCGGGAGAAGTGGCTCGAGGCGATGCGCCTGGCCACCGTCTTCGAGGAGGACCTCCTCCAGGACCTCGACCCGGACGAGCGGGCGACGCTGGGCGAGGTCCTCACCCGCCTCCTGCGCCGGGTGGAACACGCCCAGCCGGACGCCGGTGGACGCCTCAGCGACCTGGACTGAAAAATCTTGGGCGGGGGTTGTTGACAGCCGCCTCCCCGATCCGTAAGGTTCTTCGGGTTGCTACGGGGCCGTAACGGTTCTTCGGCAGCACCTTCCGCCGCATCAGCGGCACTCAAAACCCCAGTACAACCTCCCAGTGGGAACGATTTCGGCGTGCCCGAATTCAATTCCGACCCTCGATTTGAGGAACACGGAGAGAGTCCGCTAAGGTTTGAGACGTCGGAACGGCCCAACGGCCGCGAAGACAACCCGCTCTGACCGGGAATCAGGCCCGAAAGGATCTGATAGAGTCGGAACCGCCGGAAAGGGAAACGCGGAAGCGGAACCCCGGAAAGCACCGAGGAAATCGGATCGGAAAGATCTGATAGAGTCGGAAACGCAAGACCGAAGGGAAGCGCCCGGAGGAAAGCCCGCGAGGGTGAGTACAAAGGAAGCGTCCGTTCCTTGAGAACTCAACAGCGTGCCAAAAGTCAACGCCAGATATGTTGATACCCCGTCCATCCGGTTACGGATGGTCGAGGTTCCTTTGAAGAAAACACAGCGAGGACGCTGTGAACGTCGGGACTATTCCTCCCGATGTTCCGCTCTCGTGATGTGTCACCGGATTACCGGTAAGCATTCACGGAGAGTTTGATCCTGGCTCAGGACGAACGCTGGCGGCGTGCTTAACACATGCAAGTCGAACGATGAACCACTTCGGT
>NZ_JBIRYZ010000012.1:0-245405 GCF_044390325.1 Streptomyces sp. NPDC018964 | reverse complement strand
CCACCCCCCAGGTCATGCCTTCGACAGGGGGACACAGTCATGCCGGGCCCGGAGGCCAGCGGCCCTCTTGCAGGACCGCGAAGAACATAACGGGGGGCCGTACCGGAGTGGCCCGCGGAGCGTTCAGTGGCCGTTCTGGGCCAGGCGGAGCAAGTGGTCGGCCAGGGCCTGCCCTCCCGCCGGTTCCCGGCTGATCAGCAGCAGCGTGTCGTCGCCGGCGATCGTGCCGAGGATGTCGTGCAGTTCCGCCTGGTCGATCGCCGAGGCCAGGAACTGCGCGGCACCGGGCGGGGTGCGCAGCACCACCAGGTTCGCGGAGGCCTCCGCGGAGATCAGCAGCTCCTGGGAGAGCCGCCGCATCCGCTCCTCCTTCGCGGATCCCCCCAGCGGTGCCCGGGGGGTGCGGAACCCCCCCTCGCTCGGCACCGCGTAGATCAGGTCGCCGTCGGTGTTGCGGATCTTCACCGCGTTCAGCTCGTCCAGGTCCCGCGACAGCGTCGCCTGGGTGACGCTCAGTCCGTCGTCCGCGAGCAGCTTCGCGAGCTGGCTCTGCGACCGCACCGGCTGCCGGTTGAGGATGTCCACGATCCGGCGGTGGCGTGCGGTGCGCGTCTGCGGCACGGCGGGCCCGGCCTGCTGGCCCTGGTCCTGCTCCTGGCTCATCGTCGTCTCATTCTCCGGATCGTCCTTCCCCGCCCGCCGTACCGGCCTGGTCCAGGATGCCGGGCAGTGCCCCGAGGAAGGCGTCCACCGCGTCGTCCCCGAGGTTCAGCGGCGGCATCAGCCGTACGACGTCGGGGGCGGGCGCGTTCACGAGGAATCCGGCGTCCTGAGCCGCCTGTTGCACCTGGGGCGCGAGCGGCTCGGTGAGCACGATACCCAGGAGGAGGCCCGCGCCCCGGACATGGTCGATCAAGGCGTGGCCGGATCCCTCGATCCCGTCGCGGAGTTTCTCGCCCTGCCGCTTGACGTTCTCCAGCAGCCCCTCGTCCTCGATGGTGTCGAGGACGGCGAGTCCGGCGGCGCAGGCGACCGGGTTGCCGCCGAAGGTCGTGCCGTGGTGGCCGGGCCGGAGCAGGTCGGCGGCGCGGCCGAAGGCGACGGTGGCGCCGAGCGGCAGGCCGCCGCCGAGCTGCTTGGCGAGGGTGACGACGTCCGGCAGGACACCCTCGTGGGCCTGGTACTCGAACCAGTGCCCGGTCCGGCCGATGCCGGTCTGCACCTCGTCGAGGACGAGCAGCGCGCCGGTGGCGGCGGTGATGGCGCGGGCCGCCTTCAGGTAGCCGGCGGGCGGGACGACGACGCCGAGTTCGCCCTGGATGGGTTCGATGATCACCAGGGCCGTCTCCTCGGTGACCGCGGCGGCCAGCGCCTGCGCGTCGCCGAAGGGCACGTGGGTGACGTCGGCGGGCAGCGGCTGGAACGGCTCCCGCTTGCCGGGCTGTCCGGTGAGCGCGAGGGCGCCCATCGTGCGGCCGTGGAAGGCGCCCTCGGTGGCGACGACGTGGGTCCGTCCGGTGAGTCGGCCGATCTTGAAGGCGGCCTCGTTGGCCTCGGCGCCGGAGTTGCAGAAGAAGACCCTGCCGTCCCGGCCGAAGAGCCGGAGCAGCCGTTCGGCGAGGGCGACGGTCGGCTCGGCCATGAAGAAGTTGGAGATGTGGCCGAGGGAGCCGATCTGCCGGCTGACGGCCTCGACGATCGCCGGGTGGGCGTGGCCGAGGGCGTTGGTCGCGATGCCGCCGACGAGGTCGAGGTACTCCGTGCCCTCGGCGTCCCAGACCTTCGGGCCCTCGCCGCGTACGAGGGGCAGGCGCGGTGTGCCGTAGTTGTTCATCAGCGCGCCCTGCCACCGTGCGGTGAGTTCTGCGTTGGTCACGACTCCCCCTGTTCGTCGGGCACGACCATCGTGCCGATGCCCTCGTCCGTGAAGATCTCCAGCAGGATCGAGTGCTGGACCCGGCCGTCGATGACGCGGGCGGTGGTGACGCCGTTGCGTACGGCGTGCAGGCAGCCCTCCATCTTCGGCACCATGCCGGAGGACAGCTCCGGCAGGAGTTTCTCGAGCTGGGAGGCGGTGAGGCGGCTGATCACCTCGTCGCTGTCCGGCCAGTCCTCGTAGAGTCCTTCGACGTCCGTGAGGACCATGAGGGTCTCGGCGCCCAGTGCAGCAGCGAGTGCCGCAGCCGCCGTATCAGCATTGACGTTGTAGACATGGTGGTCGTCCTGGCTGCGGGCGATCGAGGAGACGACCGGGATGCGGCCGTCGGCGAGCAGGGCCTCGATCGCGCCGGTGTCGATGTCGGTGATCTCGCCGACCCGTCCGATGTCGACGAGTTCGCCGTCGATCTCGGGCCGGTGCTTGGTGGCGGTGAGGGTGTGCGCGTCCTCGCCGGTGAGGCCGACGGCGAGCGGGCCGTGCCGGTTGAGCAGCCCGACCAGTTCGCGCTGCACCTGTCCGGCGAGCACCATGCGGACGACGTCCATGGCGTCCTCGGTGGTGACGCGCAGGCCGGCCTTGAACTCGCTGACGATGCCGTGCCGGTCGAGCGCGCGGCTGATCTGGGGGCCGCCGCCGTGCACGACGACGGGCTTGAGGCCGGCGTGGCGCAGGAAGACGACGTCCTGGGCGAAGGCGGCCTTGAGGTCCTCGTCGACCATGGCGTTGCCGCCGAACTTGATGACGACGGTCTTGCCGTGGTGGCGGGTGAGCCAGGGCAGCGCCTCGATGAGGATCTGGGCCTTGGGCAGCGCGGTGTGCTTCCGCGTGGGTCCGTTGGTCATGACGAGTACGCGCTGTTCTCGTGGACGTAGTCGGCGGTGAGGTCGTTGGTCCAGATGGTGGCGGTGGCGTCGCCGGCGGCGAGGTCGGCGACGATGTGGACCTCGCGGTAGCGCATGTCGACCTGGTCGCGGTCCTCGCCGACTCCGCCGTTCTTGCACACCCAGACGCCGTTGATGGCGACGTTGAGTTCGTCGGGTTCGAAGGCGGCCTTCGTGGTGCCGATGGCGGAGAGGACGCGGCCCCAGTTGGGGTCCTCGCCGTGGATGGCGCACTTGAGGAGGTTGTTGCGGGCGATGGAGCGGCCCACCTCGACGGCGTCGTCCTCGGTCGCGGCGTTGATCACCTCGACCTTGATGTCCTTGCTGGCGCCTTCCGCGTCGCGGATGAGCTGCTGGCCGAGGTCGTCGCAGACCTGCCGTACCGCCTCCGCGAACTCCTCGTACTCCGGGGTGACCGCGGAGGCCCCGGAGGCGAGCAGCAGCACGGTGTCGTTGGTGGACATGCAGCCGTCGGAGTCGACGCGGTCGAAGGTGACCTTGGTGGCGGCGCGGAGCGCCTTGTCCAGGGTGGCGCTGTCGAGGTCGGCGTCGGTGGTGAGGACGACGAGCATGGTGGCGAGGCCGGGGGCGAGCATGCCGGCGCCCTTGGCCATGCCGCCGACGGTCCAGCCGTCCTTGGTGATCACGGAGGTCTTGTGGACGGTGTCGGTGGTCTTGATGGCGATGGCGGCCTTCTCGCCGCCGTGCTCGGAGAGCCGGGCGGCGGCGGTCTCGACGCCGGGGAGCAGTTTGTCCATGGGGAGCAGGACGCCGATGAGTCCCGTCGAGCAGACGGCGATCTCGCCCGCGCCGGTGCCGAGCACCTCGGCGGCCTTCTCGGCGGTGGCGTGGGTGTCCTGGAAGCCCTTCGGTCCCGTACAGGCGTTGGCGCCGCCGGAGTTGAGGACGACGGCGGTGAGCTGCCCGCTCTTCAGCACCTGCTCGGACCAGAGGACGGGTGCCGCCTTGACGCGGTTGGAGGTGAAGACGCCGGCGGCGGCGCGGCGGGGGCCGTTGTTGACCACGAGGGCCAGGTCGGGGTTGCCGTTCTCCTTGATCCCGGCGGCGATGCCCGCCGCCGTGAATCCCTTCGCTGCCGTCACACTCACGGCGCAACTCCGATCGTCGTCAGCCCGGTGGCCTCGTCGAGGCCCAGGGCGAGGTTCATGCTCTGGACGGCACCGCCCGCGGTGCCCTTGGTCAGGTTGTCGATGGCGCTGATCGCGATGATCCTGCCCGCGGCGGCGTCGTACGCGACCTGGAGCTGAACGGCGTTGGAACCGTGGACGGACGCGGTCGCCGGCCACTGCCCCTCGGGGAGCAGGCGGACGAAGGGCTCGTCGGCGAAGGCCTTCTCGTAGGCGGCGCGCACGGACTCGGCGGTGACGCCGGGCTTCGCCTTCGCGGTGCAGGTGGCGAGGATGCCGCGGGGCATCGGCGCGAGGGTCGGTGTGAAGGAGACGGAGACCCGCTCGCCCGCCGCGGCGCTGAGGTTCTGGATCATCTCGGGGGTGTGCCGGTGGCCGCCGCCCACGCCGTACGGGGACATGGAGCCCATGACCTCGGAGCCCAGCAGGTGCGGCTTGAGCGCCTTGCCGGCGCCGGAGGTGCCGGAGGCGGCGACGATCACCGCCTCGGGTTCGGCGAGGCCGGCGGCGTACGCCGGGAAGAGGGCGAGGGAGACGGCGGTGGGGTAGCAACCGGGCACCGCGACGCGCTTGGACCCCTCCAGCGCGGCGCGGGCGCCCGGAAGTTCGGGCAGGCCGTAGGGCCAGGTGCCGGCGTGCGGGGAGCCGTAGAACGTCTCCCAGTCTGCGGCGTCCTTCAGCCGGAAGTCGGCGCCCATGTCGATCACGAGCACCTCGTCGCCGAGCTGTTCGGCGACGGCGGCGGACTGGCCGTGCGGCAGCGCGAGGAAGACGACGTCGTGCCCGGCGAGCGCCTCGGGCGTGGTCGGCTCCAGTACGCGGTCAGCCAGCGGCAGCAGGTGCGGCTGGAGCGCGCCCAGTCGCTGCCCGGCGTTGGAGTTGCCGGTCAGGGCACCGATCTCGACCCCGGGGTGCGCGAGGAGCAGACGCAGCAGCTCACCGCCCGCGTATCCGCTCGCTCCGGCCACCGCCGCACGTACCGCCATGGAAAACCCTCCTCCTGGATGGCATGACTATACGTTTCCATGCACGTTTATGCAATGCAGTCCTGAAACGATCCCGCGGCCGCCTGCGACCGAGATTTTTACTTGGCGGACGAGCGCAGTAGTTGGCGGATCTTGCTTCGGTAACGCTGCGTTGTTGAGACTTGGCGCTCTCGTTGGCCCTTGAGCGTTGCAGCTAGCCTGTGCCTGCCTGTGACTGAGCTCGGTAGGTGGCCCTTGAGCATTCCGGTTGGCCCCTGCGCATGATGGGTGGCCCCGTACGAGCCGCTGGATCACCGCCGAGAGGCTTCCGGTGGGCCGCCGGGCCAGCCATGATCAAGTTCCGGGGATTCGACAGTTGGGGTGTGACGTGGACTGGCGGACCGATCCGACGTTCGAGATGTGTCGGAAAGTGACGGACGGGGCGGACCTGGCCTCGTTCTCGGGGGGTCCGTTCGACGTGCGGGCGGCGGTGGCCAGCATCCTGTCCGAGCCTCGACAGGCCTTGGACTTGGATGCCGTCCCGTGGGGTAACTTCCCCCATGGGTACGACGTCCGGGAGGCGGTTTCCCTCCTGCGCGCTGGCGGCGAACCGGTCGTGGATGCGACGGGTGTGCTGTGGGGCCTGTGCGCCGACGACAGCCGGGCCGCCGCTGCCCTTGCCGTGCCGTTCCTCATTCCCCTCGCCATCAACGCCCGCCACCCACACCGCACTGCCGCCCTCGCAGTCCTCTCCGGCCCCGCCCGTGCCAGGCACCACGGCGTCGCCTCTCGCGAGGAATTCCTCCTCCACCGCAACGATCCCCGGCGCCACGCCCCCGATACCCACGACGACTACGGCTACGAGGTGACCGGCTATCCGGCCGGCTGGTCGGTGGCCGCCGCCCGAGCCGCGATCACCACCGCCACCACCGCGCTCCTGCCCCTTCTTGGAGACTCCGACCCCACCGTCCGCGTCGACGCCGCCTACGTCCTGGCGACCGCCGCCGACCCCGCCCACACCATCCGGACTGCCTTGGCCAACGGATTCGCCACCGAAGGCGACGCCATGGTCCGCGCCGCCCTGCTCCTGGCCGCCGCCGAGATCACCCGGGCCCACCCGTACCCGCCGACTGTCAGGTGGCTGCGCGAACGGTGGCACGACCGAGCGGAGGCCCCCGAAGTCCGTCTGTCGGCGGCGGTCGGCTGGCTCTGCCTCACCGACCAATCCGCACCGGAGGAACTCCGCCAAGCCGTCGACACCCTCGCCGACAACGCGCGCACACGCCATGGAGGCCCTGCCGTGGATGAGCGCCGCCTCGGGTGCTAACGAACCAGGACTCCTGCGCTGCAGACGCTGCATGCTCCACCCAGAAGAACCTGACCCGGAAGAGGTCCTCTGGGACTCCTTGTTCTGAGCAACCGGTCGGCCAACTACCGTGCTCGGCCCGACTACCCGACTCGGGCGCCCACCGCCCCGGCTCTTGAGGTTCCTGAGCTGGGCGTTAGCCTCAGCGGATGATTCCTGAGCCGCCACCGAAGGTCATCACGCGTCTCCGCGACGGGCGGATCCACGCCTACGTTGTGGGCTCCGGCGTCTACGGGACGCTGGAGCCCACAGCGGTTTTCCAACCGCGGGATGACGAGGAGGTCGTAGCGTCGGTGGTCCGGCAGGATTTGGAGCGGGTCGTGTACACGACGCTGAACGAGGTCGTCTGCCTTACGCGCGCCGGCGACCTCATGTGGGCCTCGGACTTCGAACCGCGCTCTGACGTACGCCATGGCCACTGGCCTGGCTGTGTGCTGTCGCGGGACGGTCGGACGGTGTGGGTCTACCGGCCGGACGCGATGGCGGGCCGCGGGGGCGGGGACCAGTGGGTCGTGCACGATGCCGACAACGGTGTGGTGCTCGCCCGCTGCGAGCTGGAGACGGTCGGGCACGGCGCCTCCCACCATGTGCATCCCGTGGACGGCAGCATCTACCTCAATATCGGTGAGGGCCAGGACGGCTCTGTCATTCTCCGGGGCACGGTCGGGGTGGACAGCGAGCCGGAGTTCGTGACGTACCCGTGGCAGGACCGCTGCCTGATCGACCTGGCTCCGTCCGGGCGTCAGTTCATGACCGTGGACCACGGGCAGGCGGACGTCGCCTTCCACGACCACCCCAACGGGGACGTGCTCTTCACCCTCCCCGTCGAAGCCTTCGGGTACGACCCGGAGGAGTCCTTCGTGGAATGGAGCGGCGGCTACCTGACCGAGGACACGGCCATCGTCACCCTCGGCGGTGAGAACCAGGACAAGGAGGAGTGGTTCCGTCACCACCTGGTCGACGTACGCACGGGCACCCTCAGCGGCGAGTTCACCGTTGAGGCGAGCAACCCGTACGAGCTGGTGCCCCTGGGCGACGGTTCCTGGCTCACCGGCGGCCCCGGCGGCGCCCCTGTCCGTTGGTCCAGCGCTCAGCAGCCGTCGGCACCGCCGCACCCGGCCGTACCGACCTCTCCATGCGGGGGGCAGCAACCGTGACGGCGGACCCCCGAGTGCCGGTGATTCCTCAGGCGCCTGAGGGCTTGAGCCGGCGAGCTCGCTACTTCGTCGAGGGACACGGGCTGCGTGTTCCACACCGCGACCTCAAGCCCTTCCGGGAGGCATGGCTCAAGCAAGGGATTCCGGATGCCGAGATCGACCGTGCTGTCGCCTTCCAAGAGCGCTGGGGCGGTCTCGCCCTGCCCCCGGCCCCTGAATACGAGGGCGGCCCGCGCGTTCTGGAAGCCGATGCCCCCGAGGGCTCGACCGCGAACGGATGGCGGTTCCCGGCCGGCGACTGTCGCGTCTCCATGGCCCACGGGTTCATGACCGGACCAGGAGGTGAGTTCGGGATCGACGCTGACCACTGGACGCCGCTGCACGCCAGCACAGAGGGATGGGTGGAAGCCCTGGCACTGGCCAGCCACGCGGGCTACTGGGCCAAGACCATCACGAAGATCAAAGGCAGCGCCGTCGAGGACCTGAACCTCGACGGATTCGAGCCGGTACCCGAAGTCCAGGGACTCGCTGACACCTGGTGGCGGGGCAAGGACTCGCTTATCGCCATCTACCGCGGCGAAGCCTCAGGCTTCAGCGCCCCCCACTGCTTGAGGGCGCATATCTACGGCGGGCTCGATGCATGGGGCCTGGCCGGCAACTGATCCCCGAACGCCGAGCCCTCGGTCCCGCCGCTGAGCGTTCGGGTTGCCACAGGGGCCAAATTGCAGCGCTAAGTCACAGTTGTGATCAGTTCCGAAGATCGGGCCCTGTCGCCATGCTGGTGGTGATGCTCTGGGTGAGTGAGCGAGGTAGCCAGGCCAAGGATCCGCTCGGACTCGAGTCGCCTCGATGAGCTTGTCGCGGGGTACAGCGGGGATGCCGCATTTCGGGATCAACTCGATCTCGCGGATGGCTGGATCTGTCGGTGGAGTTCGACGTGGCGGGTGGGTGCCGATGAAGTCTGCTGGCCGGTCGGCGACGTGGCTCATGTTCCGGTGCTGTCGTCGCGGCCGATGCGGGGGTTCACATGGCGGGCGAAGCAGCGGCATCGTCCCGGCCTGGAGGTGATGGCGTCCACGGGCAGGGGGCACGGCTTCGAGTCGCTGGAGGAGATGCGGCTGCTGGTCGCGCTGGACTTCCTGGGGGCCTCGGAGGTGCTGTCGCAGCCCTTCCGGCTGGACTTCGCGCACAAGAGCGGATCGTCCTGGCACATCCCGGACTACTTGGCCGTGATCGGCGGCGGGATCTGGCTGATGGACGTACGCCCGATGGGACTGTTCAAGGACGAGGCCGCGCTGAAGTTCGCGGCGGCCAGGGAGATGGCGGCGGCTTGCGGCTGGCAATACTCGGTGATCGCGGGCTGGCGCCCGCACGTCTGGAGCGTCCTTGACCACTTGTCATCGCGTCGTCGGCCGGTGAGGGATCTGCTGGGCATGCGGGACCAGCTGCTCACGATCATCGGTGGCCAGGAGGGGCGCGCGATGACGACATGTTGCTTCTCCAGCGCGCCGCGTCGGCAAGCCACCAACGCGGCCAGCGCCTCGAAGCTGTGCGCGTCACCGCCGCCGTTCTGCTCGCCGCCGCCGGTGTCCTGATCACGCTGTCCGGCCACGGCCGGACAGTCGTCTCGATCGTCGGGTTCTTCTGGTCCGTCGTCTCCGCGTTCCTACTCAAGGGCCTCGCCGGGAGCACCACCCGCCAGGGCGCCCTGCCCCAAGAAATGTTCGACGTCGCCCTGTTCCACTTGCCGTGGCGCGCCACCGTTGCAGGCGACCCCATCCCCGAACCCGACGTCCGCCGTCTCGCGCGCAAGCTCCCCCGAGGCGGCCCGAAGGACAAGCGCATCACTGACGGTTGGTACGACCCCACCCACAACGTCCACCACCCCTACGACGTGTTCATTGCTCAGGAACAGAACCTCGCCTGGGACGCTCGCCTTCGCCGTCGCTATAGCTACGTCATCGCTTCCGTTGCGTTGCTGTGGGCCGCCATCGGGTTCCTCGCCGGCTTGGTGGTCGCGGACGCCACTCTGGGCGACACTCTCCTCAGCTTCTTCGTCCCATCCCTGGCGGTCTACCAGATCGCTTACGAAATCTGGTCCGGCCAACGCAAAGTGGCTGACGAACGCGACCGACTCACCAAGGTCGTCAACACCGAGCTACACAGCGGACGCCCAGGCCCCGTCCCTGACGACGAATGGTGCCGCCTTCGAAGCGTTGCACGGGACGTGCAGGACGGCGTACTTCGCACCCGCCTGGACACCACCCGAGTACCCGAGTGGTTCTACAAGCGTTTCCGCGACGACGACGAACGCGACTTCGGCGACACCGCAGAAGGCCACCGCGTCCGCCTCGCGCAAAACACACCCCCACCCGCGTAGTTCGTTGGGCGGGATACTCCCAGCCCGCCCACCCGACCCACCGCGACTAAGAGCGGCGCACTCACTCACGCACAGTGAACGCCGAAATCTCAAGGTCCGCCAACTAGGCCTCTCAAGATCCGCCAAACAGAATTCTCTACGCGCTCCTGACCTCTGCATCTCAGAACACGATCCGCCAAGTAAAGATCTCGGTCACACCGCCGGCGGCGGGGATCAGGCCAGGGCCAACAGGGCGGCGGCGATCACGAGGGGGGTGAGGAGCAGGGCGGCGAGGTGTCCGAGCAGGGAGCGGGCCATGCCGAGCACGGCGAACAGCGCCGCCCCGCCCAGCAGCCAGCAGCCGAAGATCCGCAGCGCCAGGTCCTGCGCGGCGGTCTCCTCCTCGCGGGTGGCGGGGTTCCCGATCCCGCCGATCGCCAGCCACAGGAGCACGCCGCCCACCAGGACGTCGCCCGCCACGACGAAGGGTGCGACGGACCTGTCGGCCCGCCGCACCCCCTTCCAGACCCTCACGACGCTCATGGGTACGGGAGCCTAGCCCGCCGGTCTCCCGGCGGGCCGGCGGGTCACCGCCGCTCGATCCGCAGGAACGTCACCGAGTGCGCCGGGAAGGTGTACGTGAACGCGCTGTCGACGCCCCGGAAGGTGGAGGTCACCGGGGTGACCGGGGTGTCCGTCTCGGTGTTCACCGCGTCGGCGTCGGCGGCCAGGGTGGTCACGCGGGCCTTGGAGGAGACCCTCGCGCCGCCGAGGTCGATCGCGGTGCGGGCCTCGGACGGCTGGGCGTTGACGACCTTGACGATCAGGTCGCCGGTGCGGGCGTCCTCGGTGACCACCTGGCGGAACGGCTCGGCCGGCTTGTCGTCGGTGAAGCCGCCCCACTCCTGGCCGTCGAGGTAGAGGGTCACCTGGCGGCCCCGCACCTTGACGTCGATGTCGTAGGCGCGGCCCGTCTCGATCGAGCCGGCCTTGGAGATCAGCGTCGACTTGCCGCCGTCCGAGGCCTGCTCGACGGCGGTCTGGGTGTTGTTCCAGCCGCCGAGGTTCCACCAGTAGTAGTTGCCGGTGTCCTTGACGCCGAAGGCGACGAGGAAGCCCTCCTTGCCGGCCTTCTTGGTGGCCTTCACATGGAGGTCGTAGTCGTGCCAGGCCGGGTCCCCGGCCGTGACCAGGGTGTTCTCGGCGGCCTCGTCGGTCTGCACGTACCGCCCGTCCTGGACGCTCCAGCTTCCGCCGCCTTGGTGCGTCCACTTCGAGGCGTCACCGGAGAAGTCGTCGCTCAGCAGCGTCGTGCCGTCGGCGGCGGTCACCCTCACGTCGTCGTACGCCGCGCTCGTCGCCCACGTCGACAGGCCGACGGCTCCGGTGAGGGGGCCGCTGACGTCCGGGGTGGTGCTCGCCTCCGACGGGACCACGCGGTCGCCGACGTTGGTCATGAACAGTTTCTGGACCTCGTAGTTGGCCGAGCCCCAGGAGGCGTGGTTGTTGAACCAGATCATGTCCGGGGACCACTGGACGTAGTCCTCGTTGGCGAGCAGCGGCGCGTACGAGGCCAGTTCGACGATGTCGGCGTTGCGCTCCAGGCCGGTCATGAAGGCGGCTTCGGCGAGGCCGTTCTTCCAGGCGTTGCCCTGGGAGGCGTACTCGCCGAGGAAGACCTTGGGGCCGTTCCTGTCGTAGGAGTTGTAGCGGTCGTTGTTCTGGAGGAACCACTGCGGGCTGTTGTAGTAGTGCTCGTCGACCATGTCGACCTTGCCCTCGCGGTTGAGCTGCCAGGCGGTGTCGAAGGTGGTGCCGGAGTCGTCGGGGCCGGAGTTGGAGATCACCGTGATGTCCGGGTGCTCTGCCTCGATGGCGGCCCGGAATTTCTGGAAGCGGGCGAAGAACTCGCGCGGCAGGTTCTCCTCGTTGCCGATGGCGATGTGGGTGAGGCCGAAGGGTTTGCGGTGCCCCATCTCGGCGCGCACCTTGCCCCAGGTGGAGTCGGCCGGGCCGTTGGCGAACTCGATCAGGTCGAGGGTGTCCTGGATGTGCCGCTTCAGCAGCGCCTCGTCGTCGGTGGCCTTGTTCTGGCCGCAGCCGGTGACCAGGGCGGGGACGACGGGCAGCGGCATGGCGCCGATGTCCTCGGCGAAGCGGAAGTACTCGTAGTAGCCGAGGCCGTAACTCTGGTTGTAGCCCCAGAAGTTGGCGTTGGTGGCGCGTTCCTCGACCGGGCCGACGGTGTCCTTCCACTGGTAGGAGCGCTTGCGCTGCCAGCCGGAGGCCTCGCTGTAGTCCTCCATGGAGCCGGTGTTGACCAGGCAGCCGCCGGGGAAGCGGACGAAGCCGGGCTTCAGCGCGGCGATCTTCTCGGCGAGGTCCTCGCGCAGGCCGTTGGGCTGGTTCTTGTACGTCTCGCGCGGGAACAGCGACACCATGTCGAGGGCCGCCGCGTCCGTGGTGGCGACGGCGAGCCGGCCGCGGTTGCTGGTGCGGGACGCCTTGAAGGTGGTCTCGTACTTGGCCCAGCCGCCCTCGACGGCCACCTTGCGGGCCTTCGCGAGCTCGCCGGCGGCGTCCTTCAGCGTGACGGTGAGGGTGGTGGCGGTCTCGGCGCGGGCCCACACGGAGAAGTCGTACCGCTCGCCCTCCTCGACCCGGATGCCGGTGTTGTAGCCGGAGTTCGTGACCGACGAACCGGCGGCCAGGGAGAGGTAGTTGCGGTTGCGCTCGTTGAGCCTGCCGGAGTCGTTCACCACCTCGGCCGTGCCGCCCACCGACCAGGAGGTCAGGGGGGTGTAGGAGCCGTTGTCGGCGGTGGAGTACTCGAAGGACCGGTTCTGCACGAGTTCGGCGTACAGACCGCCGTCGGCGGCCCGGTTGATGTCCTCGAAGAAGACGCCGTACATCGTGTCGTCGATCTCCGCGCCCTCGGCGTCCGGGTCGACGGTGATCGTGTAGTCGGCGGCGTCCTCGGCGTGCGCGGGGGCGGGGACGAGGGCGGCGGCCGTCAGGAGCGCGGTGGCGGTGAGACCGAGTCTGAGGCGGGTGCGGTGGCGTGCTGTGCGTGACATGGACACTCGGCGGCTCTCTCTGGGAGTGGATGACTCTGGGAGCTGTTCGGTATATCGGTCATTGGTCAGCACTTCGAACGGCAAGATAGGGAGGAGGCAGGAGCACGTCAATGGGGCGTGCGACGACGGACACCACGCGGGAACGAGGCGGGATGGGCGAGTTCTGGCCAGTGCCCGACACGCTGGGCTATCTGAGCGGCCGCTGGCGGGCGGAACGGACCGTGCGGGATCTGGCGGGCGGCGAGGAGGGGCGCTTCGAGGGGACGGTCGTCTTCGGCCCGCTGGAGGGCGGCGGCCTGCTGCAGCGCGAGTCCGGCGACTTCACCTGGCGGGGCGTCACCCGGCCCGCCGAGCGGACCCTGCGCTTCCTGCCCGGACCGGGCGGCACGGCGGACGTACGGTTCGCGGACGGGCGCCCCTTCCACGACCTGGACCTCACCGCGGGACGGTACGTCGCCGACCACCCCTGTTCGGCCGACCTCTACCGGGGCGAGTTCACCGTCCGGGACGCGGACCACTGGCGGACGGTGTGGCGGGTGCGCGGTCCCGCCAAGGACCTGGAGCTCACCACCGGCTACGCGCGCGTGGGCTGAGCGGACGCCCCTTCGAGCCGAAGGCTCCAGCGGCCCGCCCGGCCGGTGACGCCGATCGTCGACAGCGAGCGGACGTCGATGTTCCAGTAGGTGGCGGGCGGAGCTTTGAGCACGTACACCAGGGCCGCGCGGATCACCGACGGCTCGGCCACCGCGACGATCCGGCAGCCGTCCTCGACCGGCCGGGTGTCGAGCCAGCCGCCGACCCGGCCGATGAAGTCGAGCAGTGACTCACCCCCGTACGGGGTGGACCGCGGGTCGGCGAGCCAGGCGTCCACGGCCCCCGGCTCCCGGGCCATCGCCTCCCCCAGGGTCAGCCCCCGCCAGCGGCCCATGTCGCAGTCGCGCAGGGCGAGTTGCACCAGCGGCGCGTATCCGAGGCCCTCCCCGGTGGCACGGCTGCGCGGGGCCGGGGAGCAGTAGCGCAGATCGGCCGCGGCGAGCGGCAGCAGTTCGTGCGCGACCCGTTGCACCTCGCTCCAGCCGGCCCGGTCCAGCGGCCGGTCGTCCTCGAAACGTTCGGCGAGGACCGAGGAGCTCCCCGCGGCGGCGACGAACGTGACCCGAAGTGCCATGCGGGGATCGTGGGACTCCGCGGTGCGCGGGTCAAGAGGTGCCACCGAGCCGTCACTCACGGTGCGTCCGGCTTTACCGACCGGTAAGGACGGGGCGGACAAGCGCCCCGAAACGCTCCGTCATCCTTCGACGAGCACCATCCACTGGTCGGGTCGTTCCAGTGGCCGGAAACCGAGCCTGGCGTAGACCCCGTGCGCGTCGTGCGTGGCCAGCATGATCCGCTTCACCCCGCAGGGCCGCAGCTCCTCCCGCACGGCCGCCACCAGGGCCGTACCGATGCCCTTGCCGCGCACCGACGGGTCCACGTACACGTCGCACAGCCAGGCGAAGGTCGCCCGGTCGGTGACGACCCGGGCGTACGCCACCTGCTCCCCCGTGAGGGTGTCGTGGACGCCGAAGTTGAGCGAGCCCTCGATCGCCCGGTCCTGCTTCTCACGGGAGCGGCCCAGGGCCCAGTAGGCGTCGGTGGACAGCCACCGGTGCACGCGTTCGGCGTCGATGCGGGCGGGGTCGGTGGTGATCTCGTAGCCCTCGGGCAGGCGCGGGGTGTCGGTCATGGCCGGATGCTCGCAGGTCGGGCGGGGCGGCGTCGACCTCTTATCCCAGCGCCTCGTCGCAGGCGGCGCGCAGCCGCCGTACGCCCTCGGTGATCTCCCCGGTGCCGGCCACCGCCGCGAAGCTCAGGCGGAGGTGGCCGGCCGGGGGTTCGGCGCTGAAGTAGGGGCGGCCGGGGGTGACGGCGACGCCCGCGCGCAGGGCGGCGGCGGTCAGGGCCGGCTCGGACGCGCCGTCGGGCAGCCGCAGCCACAGGTGGTAGCCGCCGGACGGGATGTGCGGCAGGGCGAGTTCGGGCAGGTGGAGGCGGAGCGCGGCGGTCATCGCGTCCCGGCGGGCGCGCAACGCCACCGAGATCGCGCGCAGATGGCGCGGCCAGGCGGCCGAGCCGACGAGCTCCAGGGTGGCCTCCTGGAGGGGCCGGGGCACGAAGAAGGTGTCGACGACCTGGATGGCCCGCAGCCGTTCCAGGACCGGGCCGTGCGCGGCCAGGGCGCTCACCCGGAAGCTGGGCGAGGTCGCCTTGGTCAGCGAGGAGACGTGCACCACCACCCCGTCGGGGTCGTCGGCGGCCAGCGGGCGCGGCAGCGGGCCCGCGTCCTCGTGCACCAGCAGCCGTACGAAGTCGTCCTCGACCACGAAGGCGCCCGCCTCGCGGGCGATGCGCAGCACCTCACCGCGCCGCTCGGGGGCGAGCACGGCGCCGGTGGGGTTCTGGAACAGCGGCTGGCAGACGAGGACGCGGGCGCCGGTCGCGCGGAACACGTCCGCGAGCAGTGCGGGCCGTACGCCGTCCGCGTCCACCGGGACGGGCACCGGGCGCAGTCCGGCGGCGCGGGCGATGGCGAGCATGCCGGGGTAGGTGGGCGACTCGACGAGGACGGGGGCGCCCGGCGGCGCGAGTGCGCGCAGGGCGGTGGTCAGCGCGGACTGTCCGCCCGCGGTGATCAGCACGCCCGCCGCCGTCACCGGTCCGCCGATGCTGCGCGCGAACCACTCGCGCAGCTCGGGCAGCCCCTCCATGGGCGGCCGCCCCCAGGCGCCCGGCCGGCGTCCGGCGCGGGACAGCGCCGCCGCCATGGCCCGCTCGGGCTGGAGGGAGGGGTGCAGGTAGCCGCCGTTGAACTCGATCACGCCGGGCGGCGGCGCGGCCAGCGAGACCAGCACCCCGGAGGCGTCCACCGAGCGCGGTACGAGGTCGGCGGCGCCGTCGGCGCTGAGGGCGACCTCCTGCCAGGAGGTGTCCCCGGCGGGTCCGGCCGTGGTCCGGGGCCGCGCGCGGAAGGCGCCGGCGCCGGGCCGGGTCACCACCAGGCCCTCGGCGGCGAGCCGCGCCAACGCCCGGGAAACGGTCACCGGACTCACCCGGAACCGCTCCACCAGGGCCCGACTGGAAGGGAGCTTTCCACCGGGAGAGTAGCGGTCCAGCTCCCTCCGCAGTTGTTCCGTCAGTTCACCGACACTGCTACGCTCATGCATGAGAGCACAGAGTAGCGCTACCGTTGATCTGCCGATAGCGGTCACCGCCCCCCGCGACCGCCGCGGCTTCGGCACCCTCCAGGCCGCCCTCGGCGTGATCGCCTTCTCCCTCACCTTCCCGGCCACCGCCTGGGGTCTCGAAGGCTTCGGGCCCTGGTCGTTGGTGGCCGTGCGCAGTGTGCTCGCGGCGTTCATCGCCGGCGGCTGTCTGCTCGCCCTGCGCGTCGCGCCGCCGGCCCGGCGGCACTGGCCCGGCCTCGCGGTGGTCGGCGCGGGAGTGGTGCTCGGTTTCCCGATGCTGACCACCCTGGCGCTGCAGACCTCGACCACCGCGCACGCGGCGGTCGTGGTGGGCCTGCTCCCTCTGACCACGGCGCTGCTGTCCGCCCTGCGCGTCGGCTCCCGGCCCTCGCGCGTCTTCTGGGTGGCGGCCCTCGCCGGGGCCGCCGCCGTCGTGGCCTTCACGGTGCAGCAGAGCGGCGGCGCGCTGACCACGGCCGACCTGTACCTCTTCGGGGCGCTCCTGGTGTGCGCGGCCGGCTACACCGAGGGCGGCAGGCTGGCCCGGGTGATGCCGGGCTGGCAGGTGATCGGCTGGGCGCTGATGCTGTGCCTGCCGCTCACCGTGCCCGCCGCCGCGGTCGCGCTGGCCGTCGAGCCGGTGGAGCTGACCGCCCACAGCGTGACCGGCCTGCTGTGGGTGGCGGCGGGCTCGCAGTTCCTCGGGCTGATCGTCTGGTACCGGGGCATGGCGGCCATCGGCATCCCCAAGGCCAGCCAGTTGCAGCTGGCCCAGCCTCTGCTCACACTGGTGTGGTCGGTGCTGCTGCTGAACGAGCAGCTGACGGTGGCCGCCCCGCTGACGGCCGCGGCTGTGCTCGTGTGCATCGCCGTCACCCAGCGGGCACGCGGTTGAGAGGAGGCCCCGATGCGCGCAACCGAGGGCGACCAGCTTGTCCAGCACGGCAGGGTGGTCGGCCAGCACGACAAGGTCGGAGAGATCGTCGAAGTGATGGGCCGGGAAGGGAACCCGCCCTACCGCGTCCGTTTCCAGGACGGGCACGAGGGCGTGTGCTCGCCGGGCCCCGACACCGAGATCCGACACAAGGCCCCGCAGCACTAGATCAGCGCGGGGGTTTCGCCGGCTGCCGGTAGTGGTCGGCGACCACCCGCGCCATCGCCCCGACGGGGTCGGCCGTCACCTCACGGGCGGCGAAGAAGACGTGCCCGCGCGCCTCCGGGTGCCCGGCGGCCAGCGTGAGGTGGCGGGACAGCTCGGCCGGGTCCCGCCAGGCCGCGGGCTGGGCCGGGTCACCCGCCTTGTAGAGGGCCTCCCCCACGTACAACCGGGTCCCGGAGTCCCGGACGACCTCGGCCCACCAGGAGAGCAGCTTCGCGTAGTCGGTGGCGGCGAAGCCGATGTTCCAGTAGAGCTGGGGGCAGATGTAGTCGATCCAGTTCTCCCGGGCCCACCGGCGGGTGTCGGCGTGCAGGTCGTCGTACGTCTGCACGCCCGCGCGGGTGTCGGAGCCCCGCTCGTCCACGTCGGCGTTGCGCCACACGCCGAAGGGGCTGATGCCGAAGCGGGTGCCGGGCCGGATCTCCCTGATCCCGGCGGCCGTCTCGCGCACCAGCCGGTCGACGTTGTCCCGCCGCCAGGCCGCCCGGTCCGGGAAGCCGCCGCCGTGGGTGTCGTAGGCGAGGTCGTCGTCGAAGGTCTGCCCGGCCACCGGGTACGGGTAGAAGTAGTCGTCGAAGTGGACCGCGTCGACGGGGTAGCGGCGCACCGCGTCGAGCATCGCCTCCCGTACGAAGGCGCGGACCTCGGGCAGCCCCGGGTTGTAGTAGAGCTTCCCGCCGTACGGGACGGTCCAGCCGGGGTTGCGGCGGGCGGGGTGGGAGGCGGTGAGCCGGCCGGGATCGGTGTGCAGGGCCACGCGGTACGGGTTGAACCAGGCGTGCAGCTCCAGACCGCGGGCGTGGGCCTCCGCGACGGCCGTGCCGAGCGGGTCCCAGCCGGGGTGCCCGCCCTGGGTCCCGGTGAGGTACCGCGACCACGGCTCGTACGGCGAGGGCCACAGCGCGTCGGCCGTGGGCCGCACCTGGAGGACCACGGTGTTGAGGCGGTTGCGGACGGCCGCGTCCAGGTGGCCGAGGAGTTCGGCGCGCTGCCGCGCGGCGCTCAGCCCCGGCCGGGAGGGCCAGTCCCGGTTGGTGACGGTGGCCACCCACATGCCCCGCATCTCGCCGGTCGCCGCGGCCGGCACCGCGCGTCGCCGCGGCGCGGCGGACGCCCGCGGCACCGCCGCCGCCGCGGCCAGCGTCGCCGTCGCGAACATCCTGCGTGACACCCGCCCCACAGCGCCCCCCTGAACACCGTCGGACCGCCCGGCCGGACACGGTCCCGCGCCCAGGATGCCCCACCCCCGCGACCGGTCGTCGATACTTCGGAGTAACGTGCACGGACGGAGCAGGACCCGGGACCCGGCGACCTGCCACGGCCATAAGCAGGAGCGAAAGGACCGATGTGACCGACATCGAACGCGTCGGAGTGGTGGGCTGCGGTCAGATGGGTGCGGGGATCGCCGAGGTGTGCGCCCGGGCCGGACTGGACGTCCGGGTCGCCGAGACCACCGGCGAGGCGCTGGAGATCGGCCGTACCCGGCTGTTCAACTCCCTGTCGAAGGCGGCCGAGCGCGGCAAGATCTCCGAGGAGGAGCTGGCGTCCACGCAGGCCCGGCTGAGCTTCACCACGGACCTCGGCGAGTTCGCCGACCGTGACCTGGTGATCGAGGCCGTGGTCGAGAACGAGCAGGTCAAGACCGAGATCTTCCAGGTCCTCGACCAGGTGGTGACCCGGCCGGACGCGATCCTGGCCTCCAACACCTCCTCCATCCCGCTGGTGAAGCTGGCGGTCGCCACCTCGCGGCCCGACCACGTCATCGGCATCCACTTCTTCAACCCGGCCCCGGTGCAGAAGCTGGTCGAGCTGATCCCGGCGCTGACCACCTCCGAGGGCACGCTGAGCCGGGCCCAGGTCTTCGCCGAGAAGGTGCTGGGCAAGCACGCGATCCGCGCCCAGGACCGCTCCGGCTTCGTGGTGAACGCGCTGCTGATCCCGTACCTGCTCTCCGCGATCCGGATGTTCGAGTCGGGCATCGCCAGCCGCGAGGACATCGACAACGGCATGGAGATGGGCTGCGCCCACCCGATGGGCCCGCTGAAGCTGTCCGACCTGATCGGCCTGGACACGGTGGCCTCGGTGGCGTACTCGATGTACGAGGAGTACAAGGAGCCGCTGTACGCCGCTCCCCCGCTGCTCCAGCGCATGGTCGACGCGGGCCGGCTGGGCCGGAAGTCGGGCTCGGGGTTCTACACCTACGGCTGACACGGCGGTCGTGGGCCCGGTCCGGGGGTTCCGGGTCGGGCCCACGGTCGTTTCCGTCGGCCGACGGCTACTCGTCGCTCAGGGCTTGTTCTTCACGACGCTTTGCTGTCGCACTCGTCCGATTTCTCGACCTCCTCGGTGAAGGAGACGATCAAACGCTTCATGGCGTCGGCGTCCCTGTGGTCGGAACCATAGGCTTGGATCCCGGTGTAGAGATCCTGCTTGTACTTCTCGTCGACGCAGTTTTCCGTCTTGCCGAACGCCTGCCAGCCGGAATACACGTACCGCCCGTCGTCCGCGGTCTCCTCCACCCGCTCGAGGGTCTGGCTGCGGAGGAAGTACGCCGTGTCATGGCCGCCCTGCCACCATTTCTGGACCGTTCTGACGGCGAGCTTCCCGTCCACGGACACATCGCACCAGATCCTGTCGGAGTCGACGTCGGGCTTGGCGGAGAGCTTCTTCCCCGGCGGGAGGAACGGGGCGAGTTCCTCGGCGTCGACGCGTATGCCGCAGAGGGTGTCCGGCACGGAGTAGTCCCTGGTCTCTTCGTCGGCGCCGCATCCCGTGACCGTGGGGGCCAGGACGGCGAGAACGACGGCGGCGAGTGCAGGACCGGAGCGTGGTCCGGGAACTGGTCGACGGCGGGTCATGGTGGTACCTCTCGGGGGCTGCTCGGTATCTGGGTGAGGCTCGGCGACCTTGGTCAGGAGGTCGTCCTGCTGCCCGGGGTTCGTCCGTCGACGATCGCCTGGGCGTTGTAGTAGCCCTGTTCGCCGCTCTCCCGGGCCCAGGTCTCGGCGTCGGCGGGGTCGACCATGCCGAACTCTTCTGCGGCCAGCCGGGCCGCCTGGCCCGAGCGGTGGCCGTTGTTGTCCAGGCCCTGCTGCCAGCGCTCGCCCCTCGCGTCCTCGGAGTCCTCCAGTTCCGTGCTCTTGAAGTCCTGGAACACGGCTTCGAGGACGGTGCCGGTGACGGTGGTGGTGGCGCCACCCGCGAGGGCTCCGACCCAGGGTGTGGCGACGAAGGAGGTTCCCACGCCGACCGCCGTACCGAGACCACCGGAGATGCTGCTCTTGACCAGGTCCATCGAGTCCTTGTAGGCCTCGTCCTTCTCCTTCCCGGCGGCCGCCAGTTCCTCCTGACGGCCCAGGGCGAGGATGCCGGAGACCTCCCCCGACCTCTCCGCGATCTGCCGCACGACACCTTCCGTGTCGTCGTCCACGACTTGCCCGGCCGGCAGATCGGGATTGAGGTGGTGCTCCATCAGCTGGCTCATGTACGCCTTCTGGCCGACCTCCACCGCCGCGTAGCCGTCCGGGTTCTGGCCCACGGTGAAGAGGAGCTTCGTCACGTCCCGCGGATCGAGTACGGCCTCTTCCCCGTACATCGGGTACATCTTCTGCGTCCGCTCCCACGACGTCGAGTCGGGGTCGTTCCGGTCCGCGCCGCTGATGGACCGGTTGATGTCCGGGAGGTACTCGGCGGTGATCTGACCCACGCTGTCGATCATGTGTCCGTGCTTGAGCAGGCGCTCCTCCGGGTCCTCGCCGATGGACGACACGAGGCGTTCCATGAGCTTGGCCTGCTCGGCGTTGTGGTGCGGCGTGTCCGGCGTCGGCTGCTCGCCGGCCGGGTGACCGGTGGTGGCGGCCTCGAGGGCCATCGCCAGGTTGTTCCGGCCTGCGATGCTCTCCTCGTGTTCGGAGTCGTAGTCGGCGGGCCAGTCGCGCTCCTCGAAGAGGTAGTCGAAGTTGGTCAGTTCCTTCTTGACCTCCTTGCCATCCTTCTTCTCGGTGAAGTCGTGGTCCTCGTCCTTGGTGAGGAAGGTGTCGTTGAAGAAGGACGTCGCGGCGTCCGGGTTGTTGGCGAGGGCCTTGAGGTAACCCGTCATCGGGTCCCAGCCGCTGTCCGTGCCCGTGCGGTTGAGCATCGGGTCGCCACCCATGCGCTGCCAGGCGCCGTGCTGCCCGTTGCCCGTCATCTTCTTCTCGGTGGCCATGAGCTTGTCGCCGTAGCTGTTCAGGAACCGGTCGTCGTAGTCGCCCCAGCGCATCAGGTTGCTCATCACCTGTCCGCCCAGGGGGAACCCGCCGCCGGGGCCCACGGGCTGGTCGACCAGGGCCACCATGTTGCCCTTCCAGGAGGTCATCGCGGCGCTGTCGCTCTGGGTGGCGGTGGCGAGGGTGAGGCTCAGGTGCTTCTGGAGGTCGTCGAACTGCTCCCCGCGGTCATGGCGCAGCTCCCACCCCCCGTTCTGGCCGGTGAGGCCGGCCCAGAAGTCCAGTGTCTTCCGCGGTCCGAGCGTGGTGGCGAAGCGTTCGGCGAACAGCGGGTCGGCGGAGTACTTCTTCAGCCCCGCGTTGAGCCGGTCGAATTCGGCGGTGGAGAGCTTGTCCGGGTCCTTCTTGACGAGTGCCGCCAGCTCGTCGGCCGTCTTGAGCGCTTCGGCGGCCTTGTCCCGGTCCTGGTAACTGGCTTCACCGAAACCGTAGTTGGTCTGGTCGGCCAGCGCCTTGAGGACTTTGCTGGCGGAGTTGTCGCTCTCGGTGGCCTTGCCGAGGATGCCCTGGATCTCGTCACGCAGGGCGTTGACGTCGCTCTGGGTGTGGGAGGGCGGGGTGTAGCCCTCCGCCGCGCGGTCCGGGTGGACGTTCATGGTGACGGTGAAACCGCCGTCACCGGTGTCCATCACGGTGAGGTTCTTCTTCAGGCCGCGGTCGATGGCGTCCTTCAGCTGGGTGCGGTAGCCCTTCAACTCCCCCGCGGTGTCCTTGAGGACGTCGTGGATGGACTTGGCCTGGGTGTGGGCGTCCCTGATCTCGCCGGCCGTCTTGCCGATGAACTCCTTGGTGACCCGTGAGTTCTCACCGGCCCAGTTCGCCTTGTTGGCCGCCTGGCGCAGGCCCTTCTCGGCGTCCTCGGCGAGGGTGTTCAGGTTGCGGGCGATGATCGACCAGTCCTCGACGGCGTCGTCGAGGAGCTTGAGGTTGGCGTGGCGCAGAGTGTCGAGATCCATGAGTGGTGCCCCCGTTGTGCGGTTACTTCTTCTTCTCGCCGTAGATCGGGTTCTTCTCCCCGGCCGGTCCCACCCGCTCGTCGAAACCGGCGTCGAGGGTGGCGATGCTGCTCATCTGGCGTTGGATGTAGGCCTCGTCACCGCTGTGGATCTTCTTGGTGACCTGCATGTGGTTGGAGATGTGCGCGCAGGCGTCGAGGACGGTGTTCAGCTGCGTGGACCAGCGGTTCGACACGTGCTGGAGTCCGGAGCCGAGCGCGAACCCCTGTGAGGTCAGGTCGCTCGCCGCCTCGTCGACGCTCGTGTTGTCCAGGCGGGCCTGGTCCCAGAGCCGGTCGTAGAGCTCGTGCGCGTGGCTGCCGATCTTGGAGAGATCCTGCTGGTCGACGCTGAGGTCACCCGTCTTGTCGGGCGTCGTCGGGGCCGAGCCCGGGCCGGAGTCGCCGGGGTACTGGTTGAGCTGCATCTGTGTCGCGCCGCCCTGCCGGCGTTCCAGCGCCTCGGCCTTCAGTTGGTCCCACTCGTCCCACGCCACCGACCTGCTCCTCCACCCCTCGAAGTCCCTCGCCGGCAGCCCGCTGAACGGCCCCGGGGCGGCCAGCGTAGTCAATTCGTCCTGGAGTTCGGGACTGCGGCCCCGAGTCTCCACAGAACGTGCTCCGGAGACGGTGTCGTCGGTCAGGCGGATGTGCGCCCGCAGGGGCTGGGCGGAGCCTTCTTCCACCCGGACCCGGATGATCATCGCGCCGGTGCCCGATGCGGCCACGCCCCTCATCGTCCGGGCGGCCGTCACCGTGGCATGACCGGGCGAGGCCGGCGACCGGCCGGCGCAGTCGCCCGGTCGGCTCCAGCCCGAGTTCGTCGTGCAGGCGCCGCGCATGGCGGACATGGACGTGAATACCTCGGGAGGAACGTTCCGTCCGGCGCCCCGGGCACCGGCGTACGTGACAGGTGGTCGCGGGCCCGGAACCGGCCGACCGTGTCCGGGCAGCGGTTCCGGGCCCGCGGTGGTCGTCCGTCGTGCGGGCGCCGGGGCCGGCTCAGGGCGTGGTGTCCTGGCCGAGCCGGAGGTGGTGCAGCAGGAGTAACGCCGCCGCCATGCCGGCGGCCGGGACCTCGCCGGCGGCGATCAGGTCGGGGACCACTTTCAGGGGCACCCACTCCCGGCGGTCCGACTCGAAGTCGTCCACGGGGTGTCCGACGTACTCGCCCTCGTCGGACCAGTAGACGTGGTGCCGGGCGTCGGTGAGGCCGTTGGACGGCTCCACGGTCATCAGGTGGTGCAGCGGCCCCGGCCGCCAGCCGGTCTCCTCCTCCAGTTCCCGTGCGGCGGCCCCGGCGACGTCCTCGCCGTCCTCGACCACGCCGGCCGCGAGCTCCCACCCCCAGCTGTCGGTGATGAAGCGGTGGCGCCACAGCAGGAGGACCTCGTTGGCCTCGTTCACCACCGTGGCCACGGCGACGGGCCGCAGCCGGATGAGGAAGTGGTCGAGATGCCGGCCGTCCGGCAGTTCGACATCCGCGAGATTGACACTGAACCAGCGATTTGAGTACACGGTCTGTTCGTTCCGCTTCGCCCACTGCATGGTTCTGCCACCTTCCGACGAGTAAGGGGCAATATCGCAGCAGCGGTGGTCCGGCGGGCAGGCGCACGGGAGGCCGCCCGCGGTGCAGCGACAGGCGCGGCGGAGGCGCACGGCCGGGCACGGGTGTCCCCGGCCCGCGCCCGCGCTACAGCGGTACGCGCAGTGCCCCGTCGATGAGTTCGGCCGCCTCGGCGGTGCCCGCGCAGCCGCTGCGGACGAGGTGTTCGCGCACCTCGCGCAGTCTGTCCCGCAGCCGCCGCGACTCCATCCCCCGGGCCTGCTCGGCCATCCGCACCGCGACGGCCACCGCCTTGTCGGCGTTGCCCTGGCGCAGTTCGATGGTGCTCAGCATGGCCAGCCGGTGCACCCGGCCCCGGTCGTGGGCGGGGGTGTCCACGGCCGCCGCCGCGTGTTCCCCGGCCGCCGCCAGCTCGCCGAGGCTGAGCAGCGCCTCCGCCACCTGGACGTTGACCAGGCCGGGCTGGACGTAGCCGGTCTCGTCGGGTTCGGTTCCGCGCCGGATCCGCTCGGCGGCCCGCTCGGCCCGCCGGATGCCGGACAGCGCGGCGGTGCCGTCGCCGAGGTGCGCGTACGCCTTGGCCTGCATCGCGTACAGGTCGGAGGCGAGGGCGGGGGTGATATGGGTGCCGGCGGCGCGCAGCGCCGCCTCCGCGAAGGCGACGGCCTGCCGGTACTCCCGCAGGTACAGCGACTGGTTGACGAGCAGCGCGATCACATAGGCGCCGAGTCCCCGGTCCCCGCTGGCCTTCGCCAGCCGCAGCGCCTGGTGGAAGTAGCGCTGGGCGAGGCCGTGCGCGTCGGAGTCGTACGCGCAGATACCGGCGACCGCCACCAGGCCGCCGGTGGCCCGGTGCAGTTGGCGGCCGGTGGCGTCGGTGTAGCCGCCGCGCAGCAGCGGGGCGGCCTCGGCGTTGAGGAAGCCGACGATCCGGGCGCGGGTCGCGATGCCGCCCGCCTTGCGGTACATCTGCTCGTAGTGGGTGCGGGCGGCGCGCAGCATGTCGAGGTCGCCGGGTGTGACCCGGTGCCGGCCGCCGCGGGAGACGTCCACGTCCTCGGGCGGGTTCTCCCACTCCCACACGGGCATGACGGCGGGCGTGCCGGTGACGGCGGGGGCGCCGAGTATGTGCGGGCGCCGCTGCTGGTCGGAGCGCCACAGCGCGGTGGC
Organism: Streptomyces sp. NPDC018964; assembly: GCF_044390325.1. NCBI lineage: Bacteria > Bacillati > Actinomycetota > Actinomycetes > Kitasatosporales > Streptomycetaceae > Streptomyces > Streptomyces sp. NPDC018964. The sequence goes on along the minus strand of NZ_JBIRYZ010000012.1, from coordinate 220,131 downwards.
CCGCTCGACGAACCCGCGGAGCGAGCCGGTGTGCGGGACGGGCGGCCCGCCGGGCACGCCGAGGCCGATGTCGTCGAGGGTGACCTGGCGGTGCAGGCGGGTGGCGAGCACCTCGCAGATCAGGTCGGGCACCTGGCCCCGGGGCCGCTGTCCCTTCAGCCAGCGCGCCACGGCGGTGTGTTCGTAGCGGAGCGACAGACCGCGCGCCCGGCCGGCCTGGTTGACGTGCGCGGCCAGGCCCGCGTGCGAGATCCCGGCCTCGTCCAGGATCGCGTCGAGCAGGGTGTTGGGCTGCATTCCAGGCCCCCCGGGTGGTTCGGTGCCGGACAGAGTAGTGGCCGCGCGTTCACACGGGGTGTGAACGGAGTGCCCGAATCCGCAGTGTGCGCGCGCTGTCGCCGAACGTGTCCGGCCGGTTGACTGAAATACCTCGAAAGAGGCCGGCCGGGCCGCCGGCTCCCCCTCGTACAGTGCGGCGGCCCGTTCCCACGCCGTCCGCCCTGCTGCCTGCCCGACATTCCGTGGCGGGACGGACGGCGTGGCACCGCCGGTCATGCCGGGGACCGGAGGTGACCTGTCGGGGGCTGGTGCGGGTGCGCGGTGGCGCGCACCCCGGTGGGGGTGCTCCCCACGTGCCGCTCGTTCCTCAGGATCAGCAGGGCCACGTCGTCCTTGGGCGGGCCGACGGTGTGCCGCAGCAGTGCCGTGCGGACCGTGTGCAGCACGGACCGGGCGGTGACCGGGTGCTCGCGCGCCGCCCCGGTGAGGACGTCCCGCAGGGGGAAGAACCGGCCCTCGGCGTCCCGTGCCTCCTCGGCCCCGTCCGTGTGCAGGACGAGTGCGTCACCGGGCAGCAGAGCTCCGCAGGGGACGGCGGGGAGTTCGGGCGGCAGGGGGAACGGGCCGAGCGGCGGGAGCGGATCGGCGCGGGCGAGCGGTTCGGCCCGTGCGCCGGTCAGCAGGTACGGCCAGGGGTGGCCGCAGTTCAGGGCCCGTACTCCCCCGTCCGGGAGGATCTCCAGCAGCACGACGGTGACGAACTCCTCGCCGGGCGGGCCGTCCTGGGCGGCGCCCGCCGGGTCGTGCCCGCCGTGGGCCCGCTCCCTCAGGTGCCGGGCCATCGCCCGCTCCAGCCGGCGCAGCACACCGGCGAGTTCGGCCTCGTCGTGGGCGGCCTCGCGGAAGCTGCCGAGGACGGCGGCGGCGGTCCGTGCGGCTCCGATTCCGTGCCCGCGCACGTCGCCGATGACGGCCCGTACGCCGTGCTCGGTGGCGACCACCTCGTACAGGTCGCCGCCGATCCGGGCCTCCGGGTCGGCGGAGAAGTGGACCGCGGCGGCGGCCAGGCCGTCGATCCACGGGGGCGGGGGCCGCAGCAGCGCGCTCTGCGCCTCCTCCGCGATCCGGCGGGCCCGCCGCAGTTCGCGCAGCAGCCGGCGCCGCACGTGCATCACCAGGCCGGTGGCGATCGCGCACATCACGGCACTGCTGACGAGGCGTGCGCCGAGGGCGGCGTCGTGGGCGAGCGGGCAGGTCAGCCGGTAGGCGACCGCGGTGGCGCCCAGGACCGTGGGTACCGCGAAGGTGGGTACCCGTGAGGACAGGAACCGGGGTGGCACCCTGTGGGGAGCCCCGGACTTGAAGCGGATCATGCCGATGGCCCCCCATATAGGCCCGGACAGCGCAGACCGGCCTCGAGAGGCCGGTCTGAATTCTGTCGGCCGCATGGCTTGATCCGGACGTATCACTTCGAATAGTCACCCGAACGAGTGAGGTGACCGGCAGGATGAGGGGAACGGGGGGCGTGGGAGGCGCATGTCACGCCCCCCGCACCCCGGAAGCCGTCGATTACCGGCCTCCGCGGACCGGCTTCGGTGCGCTTGGCGCGCGGGCGAAGGCGGGGGTGGGGCAGGGGGTTTCGCCCCCGCCGCCCCTTCCCGTCCCGTCCCCGGGGGCTGCGCCCCCAGACCCCCTTTGTCCTCAAACGCCGGACGGGCTGATCGTGCTGGACGGGAAGTGGCGGACCGGCTGGGACGGGCGCTAGCCCCTCAGGACCGCCCCGGTGCGGTCGCCCGCGAGGGTGACCGCCGATTCACGGGCCGCCGAGGCCTCGTCGACGGTCAGCGTGCGGTCGGTCGCGCGGAACCGCAGCGCGTACGCCAGGGACTTGCGGCCCTCGCCCAGCTGCTCGGCGTTCTCGTACACGTCGAACAGGCGGATGGACTCCAGCAGTTCACCGGCGCCCTCGCGCAGCGCCGCCTCGACGTCCGCGGCGGGCACGAACGCGTCGACGACCAGCGCGACGTCCTGCGTGGCGACCGGGAAGGTGGAGATGCCCGGCGCCTGCGGGACGCCGTCGCCGGCCTGCTCCAGGGCGTCCAGGTCCAGCTCCATCGCGCAGGCGCGCGCGGGCAGGCCCAGGGCCTTCAGGACGCGCGGGTGCAGCTCACCGGCGTGGCCGATGACGCGCTCGGCGCCGTCGACGGTGACGGTCAGCTCGGCGCAGCGACCCGGGTGCCACGGCCCGTACTGGCCCTTGCGGACGCCCAGTTCGGCACCGGCCTCACGGGCGACGGTCCGGGCGGCCTCGACCGCGTCGGCCCAGTCGGCGGGGCGACCCCTGCCCCACCAGCCGGCCTGCTCGCGGGCGCCCGCCAGGACGACGGCGACGTGCCGCGGCTGGTGGGGCAGCGCGGCGTTCAGCGCGGCGATGTCGTCCTCGCTGGGGCGCCGGTCGACGGACAGGTTCGCGGCGACCCGCTGCTCCTCGCGCGGCCGGAAGACCAGGCCGGTCTCGAACAGCGCGAGGTCGTGCGAGCCCCGGCCGTCGTTGCGGCGCAGCGCGCCGAGCAGGCCCGGCAGCAGCGAGGTGCGCAGCGCGGGCTCCTCGTCGCTGAGCGGGTTGACCAGCTTGACGACACGGCGGGCCGGGTCATCGGCGTCCAGGCCGAGCTGGTCGAAGACCTGCTCGCTGACGAACGGGTAGTTCGGCGCCTCGACGTAACCGGCCCCGGCCAGGGCGCGGCCGACCCGGCGGTGCAGGCGCTGGCGGGCGGTCAGACCGCGGCCGGCCGGCGGCCGGGGCAGCGTGGAGGGCAGGTTCTCGTAGCCCTCCAGCCGGATGACCTCCTCCGCCAGGTCGTTGGCGTCGGTGAGGTCGGGCCGCCAGGACGGCACCGTGACGATCAGCTCGTCCTGCCCGTACACGTCGCAGCCGACCTCCTGAAGGCGGCGTACGACGGTCTCCCGGCCGTACGTCACACCGGCGACCTTGTCCGGGTGGTCGGCGGGGACGGTGATGGTGTGCGGCGCGGTCGGGGCGATGACCTCGGTGACACCGGCCTCGGCGGTGCCGCCCGCGAGCAGCACCAGCAGGTCGACGGTGCGCTGCGCGGCAGCGGCGGCGGCCTGCGGGTCGACTCCGCGCTCGAAGCGGCGGGACGCCTCGGAGGACAGCTTGTGGCGGCGGGCGGTGCGCGCGATGGACACCTGGTCGAAGTGGGCGGCCTCGATCACCACGTCGCCGGTCGCGTTCTCGGTGTCGTCGTGGTCGGCGATCTCGGTGTCGGCGCCGCCCATGACACCGGCGAGCCCGATGGGGCCGCGGTCGTCGGTGATGACGAGGTCCTCGGCGTGCAGCTTCCGCTCGACGCCGTCGAGGGTGACGATCTTCTCGCCCTCCTCGGCCCGGCGCACGCCGATGGTGCCCCGGACCCGGGAGCGGTCGTAGGCGTGCAGCGGCTGGCCGAGCTCCATCATCACGTAGTTGGTGACGTCGACGGCGAGCGAGATCGGGCGCATGCCGACCTTCTGCAGCCGGCGCTTCAGCCAGATCGGGGAGCGCGCCTCGGGGCTGAGGCCGGTCACCGTGCGGGCGGTGAAGCGGTCGCAGCCGATCGGGTCGGAGACCTTCACCGGGTAGCCGAAGGCGTTCGGTCCCGGCACGTCGAGGAGGGCCGGGTCGCGCAGCGGCAGGCCGTAGGCGATGGCGGTCTCGCGGGCGACGCCGCGGATGGACAGGCAGTCGCCGCGGTTGGCGGTGACGGCGATGTCCAGGACCTCGTCGACCAGTTCCAGGAGCTCGATGGCGTCCTTGCCGACCTCGGTCTCCGGCGGCAGCACGATGATGCCGTGCGTGCCGTCGTCGCCCATGCCCAGCTCGTCGCTGGAGCAGATCATGCCGTGGGAGGTCTTGCCGTAGGTCTTGCGGGCGCTGATCGAGAAGCCGCCGGGCAGGGTGGCGCCGGGCAGGACGACGACGACCTTGTCGCCGACGGCGAAGTTGCGGGCGCCGCAGACGATCTCCTGGGGCTCGCCGGTGCCGTTGGCCCGGCCGACGTCGACGGTGCAGAAGCGGATCGGCTTCTTGAAGCCCTCCAGCTCCTCGATGGTCAGCACCTGGCCGACGACGAGGGGGCCCTTGAGGTCGGCGCCGAGGTGCTCGACGGTCTCGACCTCGAGCCCGGCCGAAATGAGCTTGGCCTGTACGTCACGGCCGGTCTCCGTCGCCGGCAGGTCGACGTACTCCCGCAGCCAAGAAAGCGGGATCCGCATCAGATCTCCATCCCGAACGGCCGGGTGAACCGGACGTCACCCTCGACCATGTCTCGCATGTCCTCGACGTTGTGGCGGAACATCAGCATCCGCTCGATGCCGAACCCGAAGGCGAAGCCGCTGTACTTCTCGGGGTCGACGCCGCAGGCGGTGAGCACCCGCGGGTTGACCATGCCGCAGCCGCCCAGCTCGATCCAGCCCTCGGACGAGCAGGTGCGGCAGGGGCGGTCGGGGTTGCCGACGGACGCGCCCTTGCAGACGTAGCAGAGCATGTCCATCTCGGCGCTCGGCTCGGTGAAGGGGAAGAAGTTCGGCCGCAGCCGGGTCTTCATCTCCGCGCCGAACAGCGACTGGACCATGTGGTCCAGGGTGCCCTTGAGGTCCGCCATGGTCAGGCCCTCGTCGATCGCGAGCAGCTCGACCTGGTGGAAGACGGGGGTGTGCGTGGCGTCCAGCTCGTCGGTGCGGTACACGCGGCCGGGGCAGATCACGTAGACCGGCGGCTCGCGGTCGAGCGCGGAGCGGATCTGCACGGGCGAGGTGTGGGTGCGCAGCACCACGCCGGACTCGCCGCCGCCCTCCGGGCCCCGCACGAAGAAGGTGTCGGCCTCGCCGCGGGCCGGGTGGTCCGGGCCGATGTTCAGGGCGTCGAAGTTGAACCACTCGGCCTCGGCCTCGGGGCCCTCGGCGACCTCGTAGCCCATGGCCACGAAGATGTCCTCGATGCGCTCCGACAGCGTGGTGAGCGGGTGGCGGGCGCCGGCCCGGACACGGTCGTAGGGCAGCGTGACGTCCACCGCCTCCTCGACCAGGACGCGCGCGTCGCGCTCGGCCTCGAGTTCGGCCTGGCGAGCGGCGAGGCCCTTGTTCACGGCACCGCGCGCCTGTCCCACCCGCTTGCCGGCCTCGGCCTTGGCGTGCGGAGGCAGGGCGCCGATCTCGCGGTTGGCGAGCGCCAGCGGGGAGGTGCCGCCGGTGTGGGCGACCTTGGCCTCCTGGAGGGCGTCGAGGGAGTCCGCGGCGGCGAAGGCGGCGAGCGCCTCGTCCCGCATGCGCTCGATCTCTTCCGGTTTCAACGTCTCGACCTCTACAGGGTCGTACGACTTATTGGGTGCCGACATCTCTTCCCGTGCTTCCGATTGGCTGGCTGACGGTCCCCGTACCGACTCGTGGACGGTGCGTCCAGGTTTTTGGGACACAAAGGTGCCAAAGGCCGAGTCTAACGGGGTGGGGGAACGCGAATGCGCCCGTGGGGCCTTCGGACGTCTCAGGTGAGATACGCCGGTGCCGCCACGGGCAACGTAAATCGGAACTCGGCGCCGCCTCCGGGGGCGCGTCCGACCGTGATGGTGCCGCCGTGGGCCTCGACGATGCCCTTGACGATGTACAGCCCGAGGCCCGTCCCGCCGCGCTTGCTGCCCCGCCAGAAGCGGGTGAAGACGCGGTTCATGGACTCCTCCGGGATGCCGGGCCCCTCGTCGCTCACCGTGACCGACGTACCGGCGTCCTCCCGTTCGCGGGGGGACGCCGAGGGCGTGATGTCAATCGTGACGGTTCCCTCGCCGTGCCGCACCGCGTTTTCCAGCAGGTTGCCCAGCACCTGGTCGATCTTGTCGGGGTCGGCCCACAGGTCGGGCAGCGGGCGCTGCACCCGCAGCAGGAAGCGGTCGGCCTGCTGCCCGGCGGCGACGTGGGCCTGGATGTGCCGTCCGACGGCGGCCCCGATGTCGACGGGCTGGCGGCGCACCTCCAGGCGCCCGGAGTCGATGCGGGATATGTCGAGCAGCTCGGCGATGAGCCGGGTGACCCGGTCGGCGTCGGCGTCGACGGTCTCCAGCATCAGCCGTTTCTGGTCGTCGGTGAACCGTTCCCACTTGGCGAGCAGGGTGGCGGTGAAGCCCTTGACGGAGGTGAGCGGGGAGCGCAGTTCGTGGGCGACGGTGGCGATCAGCTCGGCGTGGTTGCGCTCGGTGCGGCGCCGGGCCTCGGTGTCGCGCAGGGTGACGACGACGCGGCGGACGGGGCCGGTGGGTGCGGCGCGGACGTAGCGGGCGGAGACGAGGACCTCCCGGCCCCCGGGGAGCAGCAGGTTGCGTTCGGGCTGGCGGACGCGGATGTCGAGGCCGCCGTAGGGGTCGGTGAGCTGCCACCAGCGGCGGCCCTCCAGGTCCTCTAACGGCAGGGCGGTCTCCAGCGGCAGGCCGAGGGCCCGCTCGGCGGGGACGGCCGTGATGCGGACGGCTGCCGCGTTGAAGCAGATCACCCGTCCGTGTTCGTCGGCGACGACCAGTCCGTCGGGCAGCTGGTCGGGGTCGATGCCGAGTTCGGCGAGGTCACCGGGCCGGGGCGCGGGCGGGCGCGCCGCCCGTTCTGTTCCCGGTGCGCTGCTCGTGCCGACGCTCATCCCCGTACCCCACCTCTCGGAACGTCCTCGGGGCGCCCCGTGCTCGAGCCCTGCCGAGAGCTTGGGGGAGGGTCCCCGGGCTGGTCACCCTACTAGTTCCCGGTGACGGAGCGGCACCCTCCGGCGGCGCGCTGTGCACGCGCCGACGCATAGAGACATACGGCGGCGGCGGTGGCGAGGTTCAAGCTCTCCGCCTTTCCGTGGATGGGGACGCGGACGACGGCGTCGGTGAGGGCGCGGGTCTCCTCGGGCAGGCCCCAGGCCTCGTTGCCGAAGACCCAGGCGGTGGGCCCGCCCATGGTGCCCTTGTCGAGTTCGTCGTCGAGGTCGCGGTCCCCGGCGCCGTCGGCGGCGAGGAGGCGCACGCCCGCGTCCCGCAGCCCGGTCACGGCCTGTCCGACGGGGACGCCGACGGCGACCGGAAGGTGGAACAGGGAGCCGACGGAGGCACGCACGGCCTTGGGGTTGTACAGGTCGACGGAGGCGTCGGTGAGGACGACGGCCTCGGCTCCGGCGGCGTCGGCGCACCGCAGCACGGTGCCGGCGTTCCCGGGGTCGCGCACGTGGGCGAGGACGGCGACCAGCCGGGGCCGGGCGGCGAGGATCTCCTCGAACGGCGTGTCCAGGAACCGGCAGACGCCGACCAGCCCCTGCGGGGTGACGGTGGTGGAGATGTCGGCGATGACGTCCTCGGAGGCGAGGTGCACCCGGGCCCCGGCGTCCCGCGCCGCCCCGACGATGTCGGCGTACCGCTCGGCGGCCTCGACGGTGGCGAACAGTTCGACGAGCGTGCCGGTGTTCCCGGCGCGGTGCCCGGCCGCCTCCCGCACGGCCTGCGGCCCCTCGGCGAGGAACAGCCGCTCCTTCCCCCGGAAGTTCCGCTTGCCGAGCCGCCGGGCGGCGGACACACGGGGCGAGCGGGGGGAGATCAGCTCGGGGCTGACGGTGGGCATCTTCTTCACCTTCGGGAGAATCACGACGTGCGGCGCTTCGTGGGACTGGGGCGACGGTGCCGCCCTCTGGCATCGGCGTGACGCGGCCGCCGGGGAAGCGGGCGTCGCCGCGGCTCCCCGGGGCGCGGGGCCGTATCGCCGTGCGGCTCCGCCGCGTGGGCGCGACCGGCCGCAACGGACCCGCGGCCGGACGGCCGCGACCGACGACCATGACGACAGGACCCGCAAGCAATGAAGCCTGCGGGTCCTCACACTCACGTCCGGCTCAGAGCCGACGCGGCGTCACGCGGCCTTGGGCGCGTTCACGTCCGCCGGCAGCGCCTTCTGCGCGACCTCGACGAGCGCGGCGAACGCCGGCGCGTCGTTGACGGCCAGCTCCGCCAGGATCTTGCGATCGACCTCGACGTTCGCGGCCTTCAGACCCTGGATGAAGCGGTTGTACGTGATGCCGTTGGCGCGGGCGGCGGCGTTGATGCGCTGGATCCACAGCTGGCGGAAGTCACCCTTGCGCTTCTTGCGGTCGTTGTAGTTGTAGACCAGCGAGTGGGTGACCTGCTCCTTGGCCTTGCGGTACAGGCGCGAGCGCTGACCGCGGTAGCCGGAGGCCTGCTCGAGGATCGCCCGGCGCTTCTTGTGGGCGTTGACTGCCCGCTTGACGCGTGCCACTTTTTAACTCCTTGTAGCGGGGCCGCGGTTGTCCTCACACGGCCCGGTGTCGATGGGGTCCCGGTCCTGCCGTACGGCGCTCAGTGGCGCCCGTACGTCACTTGCCGAGAAGCTTCTTGATCTTCGCGGCGTCGCCCGGGGCCATCTCGGCGTTGCCGGTGAGGCGACGCGTCACGCGGGACGACTTGTGCTCGAGCAGGTGGCGCTTGCCGGCGCGCTCACGGAGCACCTTGCCGGAGCCGGTGACCTTGAAGCGCTTGCTGGCACCGCTGTGCGACTTGTTCTTCGGCATAGCGCCGTTCTCTCCTCGTCGGTGGCGCTCCGGTGCCCGGCCATGAGAACCGGGCACGGTGGAGCGTCGTACTTGTGTCGGTTTGCTTCCTGGGGCTCGCGCCCCCGGGAGTCACGCCTCGGCAGGCTCCTCGGCCGGCTGGGCCTCGGCGTCCGCGGCGTTCTGCGACTTGCCGGGGTTGGCCTTCGCCTCCGCCTTGCGGGCTTCCTGCGCCTGGCGAGCCTCGGCCATCGCCTCGGTCTTCTTCTTGTGCGGACCGAGGACCATGATCATGTTGCGGCCGTCCTGCTTCGGGTTCGACTCCACGAAGCCGAGGTCCTGGACGTCCTCCGCGAGACGCTGCAGCAGTCGGTAGCCGAGCTCCGGCCGGGACTGCTCGCGACCACGGAACATGATCGTGATCTTGACCTTGTCGCCCTGCTTGAGGAACCGGACGACGTGACCCTTCTTGGTGTCATAGTCGTGCGGGTCGATCTTCGGCCGGAGCTTCATCTCCTTGATGACCGTGTGCGCCTGGTTCTTGCGCGCCTCACGGGCCTTCATGGCCGACTCGTACTTGAACTTCCCGTAGTCCATGAGCTTGCACACGGGCGGACGGGCGTTCGCCGCGACCTCGACGAGGTCGAGGTCGTACTCCTGCGCAAGCTCCAGGGCCTTGGCAAGCGGGACAATCCCGACCTGCTCGCCGCTGGGACCGACAAGTCGCACCTCGGGAACGCGAATCCGGTCGTTGATGCGGGGCTCGGCGCTGATGGATCCTCCTCGGTAGCACCACGCGACGGTCTGGCGGACAGCCGCGTAACGTCTGTGTTCGTGAGACCTAACCGCGCCGGGGCAAAGAAAATGCCCCGGACGATCACAGGCGGGGTTCCTCGAACTACCGGAACACCGCCGCGGTGACCACGGGGCGCGCTTTCGGGCGGATCGCCGCCTCGGGACGGGACCGCCTGACCGGTGACCCGCCGCCCTGAGGGCGGCCAGGTGGGAGTTCGAAGCCTCCACTTGTGGGCCGGGCTCGTGCGCCGCGAGGCATACGGGTCCGACCGGTCGTTACACAAGGTTAGCAGCTCCCGGCGGGGCGCACCAACCGGCCGTCTCCCGCCTCCTGCTGTCAAGGGGGCGTACCGCTGCGCCTATCGTGTGGGGCATGAGTGACACCTCCCCCTCGGACACCCCCGAGACCCCCGGCAGCCCCGACTTCGACGCCATGGCCCGCGACATCGCCGAGGTCCCGGCCGTCGAGGTGATCGTGACGGTCGCCGTCAACCTGATGAGCGCCGCCGCCGTGAAGCTCGGTCTGTCCGAGGAGGGCGACACCTTCAAGGACCTGGACGAGGCCCGCAAGCTGGTGCACGCGCTGGCCGGTCTGCTGGACGCCTCCGCCACGGAGATCAGCTCGTTCCACGCGGCGCCGCTGCGCGACGGCCTGAAGTCGCTCCAGCTGGCGTTCCGCGAGGCCTCCCTGGTCCCGGACGAGCCCGGCCAGGGCCCGGGCGAGAAGTACACCGGGCCGCTCTACGGCTAGGACGTCAGGGACGCACGTACAGGGGCTCGCCCGGGGGCGTGGTCCCGGCCGGCAGGACTGCCAGGTCGAGGCCGCGCACCAGGCGGGCCCTCAGCGTTTCGTCGGCGGCGAGCCGCCGGGCCACGGCGCGGGCGGTCTCGGCGACGGAGGCGTCCGGGCCGAGGACCAGGGCGAGGGTGCCGTCGGCCTGCCCGGGCCCGAGGTGGGCGCGCAGCACGGCGGGCTCCGCGGCGACGGCGGCCCGTACGGCTTCGACGACGGCCGGGTCGGTGAGCGGGTCGGTGCTGGTGCGGCCCTCGGCGAGCGCGAGCAGTGCGGGACCGGTCAGTTCGAAGGGCACGGGGCCGGACACGTCCAGGACGACCGTGTCCGCCTTCTCGTGCGCGGCGGCCCGCAGGGCCTGGTGCAGCGGTACGGCGACGGGGCGGGCCGCCGGGTCCCAGCGGGCGAGCGACTCGGTGGACGTGAAGGCGGGCAGGGCGGTGCGCCCGCCGGCCTTCAGGGTCGGTACGGCCATGTCGCTGGTCTTCTCGCGACGCAGCCCGTTCTCGTCCTCCTCGACCTCCCCGAGGACGGCCACGACGGGGACGAGCAGCCGGGTGCCCTTGAGCGCCTCCAGGACGGGGCCGACGGCGGCGCCGTCCTCGGCCCAGGCGGCGAGCGCGGCGCTCAGCCGGGGGTCGGCGGAGCCGTCGTCGTCGCGGAACGGGGAGTCGGGAATGTTCTTGTTCGCCACGGTCACCGACCCTATCGGGGAGGGACGGAGCGTTCCTCGGACGCCTTCCCTTCACTTTTAAGCCAGGTCTCACTCCAGTACTACAATCCGCACAGCTGATGTACCGATCATTGCGGGCATGCCCTCCCACAGCGGACCACCGCGGCACCGTCGTGCCCGACGGTCGAAGCACCGCGGCCGTCGTGCCCGACGGCCGCGGCGTCGCGCCCTGCTGCCCATCGCGCTCGCCCTGATCGTCGTCGGGGGCGGTGCGACGGCCGGTGTGATGTACATGGGCGCGTGGACGCGTCCGCGGGCGGAGGCCGTGTCTCCGTCGCCGTCCTCGTCGGTCCTGCGGGCGGCGGACGAGGAGGAAGCGGTGGAGAGCGCGACGAACGCGGCGGTGGACCGGGACGCACTGCTGGCGACGGCCATGAAGTCGGTGGCCGTGGCGGACGGCACCGAGGTGTCGGTGGTGGTGCTCGACCAGGACTCCGGGGAGTCGGCCTCGTACGGGACGGGTGCCTTCGACACGGCGAGCATCGTCAAGGTCGACATCCTGGCGGCGCTGCTGCTCCAGGCGCAGGACGCGGGGCGGACCCTGACCGCCGAGGAGAAGACGTACGCCGCCGACATGATCGTGAACAGTGACAACGACTCCACGTCGGCGCTGTGGCGGGTGATCGGGACGGCGGACGGGCTCGACGCCGCGAACGAGCGGTTCGGGCTGACGGAGACGGTGGGCGGGGACGGCCCCGTGTGGGGGGTGACGCAGACCACGGCCGCCGACCAGATCGCGCTGCTGCGACAGGTGTTCGACACGGAGGGTTCAGAGCTGAGCGAGGCCTCACGGGCGTATGTGCGGGAGCTGATGGAGCGGATCGCCGTGGGGCAGCGGTGGGGTGTGTCGGCGGCGGCCGACGGTGCGGCGTGGGCGTTGAAGAACGGCTGGCTGCGGCGCAGCGCCACCGGGCTGTGGGTGGTCAACAGCATCGGACGGGTGACGGCAGGAGGCCACGACTACCTGGTGGCGGCGCTGTCGCAGGGCAACGCGACCCAGGAGAGGGGGATCGCGCTGACCGAGGCCATGGCGCGGGCGGCGGTGTCCGTGTTCACCGGGGACGGCGCGGGCGGCGCGGCGGGAGGTCAGACCTCGTCGTAGCGGGTGCGGCGGCCGCGCCAGAGGACCACCGCGGCGACCAGCAGCACGCCGCCGGCACCGCCCGCCAGGGGGGCCGCCCAGTCGGCGGTGTCGTCGTCGGAGCCGGCGGTGTCCGGGCCGGGGCCGAAGTACTTCTCGCCGTACGCCGCCGGCTTCAGGCCCTCCGGCTCCAGCCGGGACGCGGCCTCGATCGCGGCGGCCGGGTCGACGAAGCCGAAGCCGCGGGAGTCGTCGCGGCCGTCGGTGGGGGCGTTGCGGGCGGTGTCCTCCAGGAGCCGCTTGATCTGGGCCGGGGTCAGGTCCGGGTGGGCCGCCCTGACCAGGGCGACGGCGCCGGAGACGAACGCGGCGGCGGCGCTGGTGCCCCAGCCCTCGTAGTACTTGTGGTCGGGCGCGGCGATGATCACGTCGACGCCGGGGGCGCTGACCGTGGCGTACCAGCGGCGGGTGGAGAACGGGGCGCGGGTGCCGTAGCGGTCGACGGCGGTGGCGGCTATGACGCCCGGGTAGGCGGCCGGGTAGGAGATGTGGTCGCCCTTCTCGCCGCCGTTGCCGGCGGAGGCGACGACGGTCACGCCCTTGCCCAGGGCGTACTGGATGGCCTGGTCCTCGCCGGGTTCGGGATGCGCGGAGGCGGAGTCGTCGCCGAGAGAGAGGTTGATGACGTCGGCGCCGTGGTCGGCGGCCCAGCGGATGCCCTCGGCGAGGGCGTTGCCGCGGGTCTTGCGGGCCTCGGCGCGGGAGGGGTCGTCGTCCTCCAGGATCACCCGGACGGGGAGGACCTTCGCCTCGGGCGCGACGCCCATGACGCCGTCGGCGTTGCCGGGGCCGTGTCCGTGACCGGCGATGATGCCGGCCATGGAGGTGCCGTGGAGGGCCCAGGCGCGGTCGCCCTCGCTCGCGCCGAAGCCGACGAGGTCCTTGCCGGTGAGGACGTTGCCGTCGAGGTCGGGGTGGTCGGCCTCGACGCCGGTGTCCAGGACGGCGACGGTGACGCCCGCGCCCTTCGTGGTCCGCCACGCCTCCTCGGTGTGCATGGCCTCCAGGGCCCACTGCCGGGCGCGGATGCCGTCGGCGTGCGCGGCGGTGGCGGGGAGGAGCACGAGGACGGTGGCGAGGAGGCCGCCGAGTGCCGCCGTGGCGGGACGCCGGCCGGTGGCGGGTCTCATGACGGCTGCTCCGTGGGGGTGCCGGCCTTCTTGCGCAGGCCGCGTTCGACACGGTCGGCGAGGCCCTGGGCCTCGTGGCCGAGGCCCGCCTGGGCGGGGGCGGTGGTGGCTGTGGACTCCATGGCGTCCTCGGCGGGTTGCGGGGTGTCGACGACGCGTCCGTCGGCCCACCCGGAGACGGCGTAGAGGACGACGGGGGCGTCCGTGAGGACGGAGATCGTCCAGGAGGCGCGCTGCCCGGCGCCGAAGCCGGCGGCGGCGGTGCCCTTCGCCGCGTACGGCAGGGGCATCATGTCGGTACGGCGGTCCAGGCGCTCGGCGTCGAAACGGCGGGCGAGGGAGGCCGTGCCGGCGGCGTCGGCCTCGGTGAACAGCAGGCCGACGGTGGTGACGTGGCTCTGGGTGGCGTCGGTGTAGGTGGCGCGCAGCAGGCGCTCGCAGCCGACGGGGGCGAGGACCTTGCGCAGCAGGGCGTCGAAGGCGTCCTCGCAGCCGCTGTCGGGGGCCACGGCGATACGGGTCCAGGACCGGTCGGCACCGCCGGGGCCCGCGCCCTCGCCCTGCAGGGTGGGCGGGAACAGCTGGTCGACCGGGACGTCGTGCCACATGTCCCGGGCGGCGGCGAAGCCCTGCCGGGCGCCCGGCGCGTCGGAGTCCCCGGCGAGCCAGCTCCCGGTGACCGCACCGCCGATGAGTCCCGCCCCGAGGACGAGGCAGGCGGCTGCCGCGACGGCCTGTGTCCGTCCCCGCCGCCCGAGGGGGTGCGGCCGCGCCCCCTCGTCGTACCCCTCCGGCTCCCCGAACGACACGACGGGCCGCCCCGCTCCGGGCGTACCGCCCGGCGCCGGGGGGGAGCTCCAGGAGAGTGCGGGATCGGGCGCGGGCGCCGGGTCCGCCTGGGAGCGGCCGGCGCCGCTGTCCGGGCGCGTGCCGGACGTCGGGGCCGTGCCCGGGCGGCGCGCTCCGTCCGTGCCCGGCCGTGCGGGCGGTACGACGCGCAGGCGGGTGGTGGTCTCCGACGGGGTTTCGGGAGGAGGAGGGGCCGTGCCGCGTGCGGTGGGCTGCGGCGGTACGGAAGGTGCGCCGTCCGGGAACCGCCTGCCGCGCCCGGCGGCCGGGGGCGCGTCGGGGAAGCGGGCGGAGGCTCGCGGAGGCGGGGGCGCCACCGGGCCCGTACCGGCGGGCGCGCCGTCGCCGAAGTCCGGAAAGCGCGGCCGTGGCGCCGGGCTGCCGGCGCCACCGGCGCCCGTACCGTCCCGGCCGGTGTCCCCGGCCGGCGGGCGCGGGGCCTCACGGATCTCGAACGCGCCGGATCCGCCGGAGGTCCGCCCGCGGGGCACGCCCGGGCCGCCGGCCGGCGGGTGGGGCGGCGCGGGCGGGACGTCGGAGGCGGGTTCGCCGGGCGTGCCGGCCGGGGGGCGGGACGGTTCGCGGGGGTCGAAGGGGCCGGAGCCACCCGAGGTGCGGCCCCGGGGGCCGGCGGGGTCCTCCGGTCGCTCCGTGCCGGTCCGCGCCGGCTCCGGCGGATGCGCGGGGCGCGGGGGGACGGTGGGGCGCGGAGGGTGGGAGGCGCGGCGCGCTTCCGTGCTCATGCACCCCCCGTTCGTCGTGCCCGCCCGGCACGGACTCGTCCCGGGCACAGATACCCGCACGGACGGCGCGTCATCCCGGTACGGCTCTCCGGCCGGCCCCGTTCCGCCGTGCGTGCGCGTCACTCTACGGCGTGGTCCGCGTCGGACGGGAACCAGTCCGCACGGCCGCGGCATCTGCCCGGAACATCCCCTACCGTGCGGTAATCCCTTCTGGCAGGCTGCGCCCATGACTGCGCTCGCCGCCGACCGGGCCCGTTACGACCGGGCCACCGCCCACCTCGACGCCCCCTTCGCCATCGTGGACCTGGACGCCTTCGACGCCAACGCGGACGATCTGCTCCGCAGGGCCGGCGGGAAGCCGGTCCGGGTCGCGAGCAAGTCCGTACGCTGCCGTGCGCTGCTGGAACGGGTCCTCGCCCGAGACGGTTTCGCGGGTGTCATGTCGTTCACGCTCGCCGAGTCCCTGTGGCTGGCCCGTTCCGGTTTCGACGACGTCCTGCTGGCCTACCCCTCCGCCGACCGCGCCGGCTACGCCGAGCTCGCCGCCGATCCCAAGCTCGCCGCCGCGGTCACGGTCATGGTGGACGATCCGGCGCAGCTGGACCTGATCGACGCCTCGCGCGGGGGCGGCGGTGAAGTGGTGCGCGTCTGCCTGGAGCTGGACACGTCCCTGAGGCTGTTCGGCGGACGGGTGCGGATCGGCGCCCGGCGTTCCCCGCTGCACTCCCCCGCCCAGGTCGCCGAGTTCGCGCGGGCGGTGGCCCGGCGGCCCGGGTTCGAGGTCGTCGGGATCATGGCGTACGAGGGTCATGTGGCCGGTGTCGGCGACGCGGTGGCCGGGCGGCCGCTGCGGTCGCGTGCGGTACGGCTGATGCAGGCCGCCGCGCGCCGTGAACTCGCCGAGCGGCGGGCCGCGGTGGTGCGGGCGGTGCGGGAGGTCGTCCCCGGTCTGGAGTTCGTCAACGGCGGGGGCACGGGCAGTGTGCAGCACACCGCCGCGGAGGACGCGGTCACCGAGATCGCGGCCGGTTCGGGACTGTACGTGCCGCGCCTGTTCGACAACTACACGTCGTTCAGCGGGCGTCCGGCGGCCCTGTTCGCCCTGCCCGTCGTACGGCGGCCGGGTGTCGGCGTGGTGACGGTGCTGGGCGGGGGCTATCCGGCGTCGGGCGCGGCCGGCGCGGACCGGCTGCCGGTGCCGTATCTGCCCGAGGGACTGCGGTACGACGCCCAGGAGGGGCCGGGCGAGGTGCAGACGCCGCTGCTGGGCTCGCCCGCCGACGACCTGCTGATCGGCGACACGGTGTGGTTCCGGCACGCCAAGGCGGGCGAGCTGTGCGAGCGGTTCGACGCGTTGCGCCTGGTGGAGGGCGACACGGTGACGGCGACCGTGCCGACGTACCGGGGCGAGGGGCACACGTTCCTGTAGGGGCCGCGCGCTCCCCGGGCGGTTCAGTCCGCCGGGCCGATGCTGCTGCCGACACCGCCGCCGGAGGCGGGGTCGGTGACCGAGCGGATGCCCTCGGTGATGCGGTCCATGTCGGCCGGGGGCGGGCCGTCCTCGCCGGCGTCGAAGACGTAGCGGACGAGGACCGGGGACCCGGTGCCGACGCTGGAGGGGAACACCAGCGACTGCACGTAGCCGCCGGGTCCCTCGGCGGTGGTGACGCGCCAGCGCACGAAGTACCCGGCGCGGCCCGCCACCGCGACCGGACCGGACTTCACGACCTCGTGGGACTCCAGGCCGCCGTAGGGACGTCGGCCGAGGGCGTCCTTGTCGAAGGCGTCCTCGGCCGCGTCGGAGATGTCCTCCTCGGCGAGCGCCCGGGGCGAGGTCTCGTCGTTCTCGGTGACGGTGCGGGAGACGACGAGACCGTGCCGGCACAGGGTGCCGTCGCCGGGGCAGTCGTAGGTGCCGTCGGTGGTCATGACGACGTCGTCCCGGGACACGTTCTCGGGGCGGACCCAGCCGTCGAGGAGCGGGAAGGTGATCCCGTTGAGCTGGTCCTCGACGACGTCCGGGTCCTCGGCGGGCGACGCGGACGGCGACGGGGACCCGGGGACGGACGTGCCGGCCGTCGGACCGGTGCGCGTCTCCGGGTCGCCGTCGTCCCCGCCGAGGAGCACCACGCCGGTGACGATCGCCGCGGCCAGCACGGCGCCGGCGGCGGTGAGCGCCACCGCCTTCGTACGGCCGGTGCCGTCGGCGGGCGGGGCCGGCGGCGCGGCGGGGGCGCCGGGCGTGCGCCGGTGCCCGGTCCAGGCCGTGCCGCCCCACCAGCGCTCCAGGTGCGGGGTGTGCGGGTCGCGGTACCAGCCGGGCGGGGGCGTCATGCTCATCCGGGCACTGTAGGGCGGACGCTAGAGCGGTGTGACGTACGCCCCCGAGATCCCGCCGTCCACCAGGAAGTCGGTGGCGTTGACGAAGGAGGAGTCGTCACTGGCCAGGAAGGCGACGGCGGCGGCGATCTCCTCGGCCTCGGCGAACCGGCCGAGCGGGATGTGCACCAGGCGGCGGGCGGCGCGCTCGGGGTCCTTGGCGAACAGCTCCTGGAGGAGCGGGGTGTTGACCGGGCCGGGGCACAGGGCGTTGACGCGGATGCCCTCGCGGGCGAACTGCACGCCGAGTTCCCGGGACATGGCGAGGACGCCGCCCTTGGAGGCGGTGTACGAGATCTGCGAGGTCGCCGCGCCCATCCGGGCCACGAAGGAGGCGGTGTTGATGATGGAGCCCTTGCCCTGGCGCCGCATGTAGGGGATGGCGGCCTTGCAGCACAGGTAGACGGAGGTGAGGTTGACCTCCTGGACCCGTTTCCAGGCGTCGAGGCCGGTCTCCAGGATGGAGTCGTCGTCGGGCGGGGAGATCCCCGCGTTGTTGAAGGCGACGTCGACGCTGCCGTAGGTGTCGTACGCGGCCTTGAACAGGGCCTCGACCTGCTCGGGGTCGGTGACGTCGACGCCGACGAAGAGGCCGCCGGTCTCCTCGGCCGCGGCCTTGCCGCGTGTCTCGTCCACGTCCCCGCAGACGACGTGGGCGCCCTCGGAGGCGAGCCGGCGGGCGGTGGCGAGGCCGATGCCGCTGCCGGCTCCGGTGACGACGGCGGTGCGGCCGGCCAGTCGGCGGCAGATGGTCTCTTCGCTCATGTGCGGTCAGGCCTCCGTGCTGATGAAGACGTTCTTGGTTTCGGTGAAGGCGCTCAGCGCGTCCGGGCCGAGCTCGCGGCCGACGCCGGACTGCTTGAACCCGCCGAAGGGGGTCCAGTAGCGGACGCTGGAGTGGGAGTTGACGGACAGGTTCCCGGCGCGGACGGCCCGGGAGACGCGCAGGGCGCGGCCGACGTCCCGGGTCCAGATCGAGCCCGAGAGTCCGTAGTCGGTGGCGTTCGCCAGGCGTACGGCGTCGGCCTCGTCGTCGAAGGGGAGGACGACGGCGACGGGGCCGAAGACCTCCTCGACGGCGACGCGCGCGCGGGGGTCGACGCCGGTGAGGACGGTGGGCGGGAACCAGTGACCGGGGCCCTCGGGGGCCTTGCCGCGGATGCCGTCGAGGCCGTCGGTGACGTAGGAGCGGACGCGGTCCAGCTGGGCGGCGGAGATCAGCGGGCCCATGTCCACGGTCTCGTCCGCCGGGTCGCCCACCCGGACCGCCTCGATCGCCGGGGCGAGCAGTTCCAGGAACCGGTCGTGCGCGGAGCGCTGGACGAGGATGCGGGTACGGGCGCAGCAGTCCTGTCCGGCGTTGTCGAGGAAGGACATGGGGGCGGCGGCCGCGGCGGCCTCCAGGTCGGCGTCGGCGAAGACGATGTTGGGGCTCTTGCCGCCGAGTTCGAGGGTGACGCGCTTGAGACGGTCCGCGCCCTTGGTCCACACCTGCTTGCCGACGGCGGTCGACCCGGTGAACACGATCTTGGCGACGCCGGGGTGTTCGACGAGGGCGTTCCCGGCGACGGGGCCGTGTCCGGGGAGCACCTGGAACAGGCCGTCGGGCAGGCCCGCCTCCAGGGCGAGCCCGGCGAGGCGCAGGGCGGTGAGGGGGGTGGCCTCGGCGGGTTTGAGGAGCACCGCGTTGCCGGCGGCGAGGGCGGGCGCGGTGCCCCAGGCCGCGATGGGCATCGGGAAGTTCCAGGGGGCGATCACGCCGACGACGCCGAGCGGTTCGAGGAAGGTGACGTCCACGCCGCCGGGGACCGGGATCTGGCGGCCGGTGAGGCGTTCCACTCCCCCGGCCGCGTAGTCGAGCAGGTCGCGGACGTTGTCGGCCTCCCAGCGGGCGTTGCCGAGGGTGTGGCCGGCCTCGCGGACCTCCAGGCGGGCCAGTTCCTCGATGTGCGCGTCGACGGTGGCGGCGAACCGGCGCAGCAGCCGGGCCCGGTCGGCGGGGGCGAGGGCGGCCCAGGCGGTCTGCGCGCGGGCGGCGCGTACGACGGCGGCGTCGACGTCGGCGGCGGTCGCGGCCGGAACGGTGGCGATGACCTCCTCGGTCGCGGGGTTGTGTACCTGGAGTTCGGAGGGCTGGTCGGACACGGAGGGCCTCACATGCGTTCGAAGGAGCGGCGCAGTTCCCAGTCGGTGACCGCGGCGTCGAAGGCGTCGGTCTCGACGCGCGCCATGTTGCGGTAGTGCGCGACGACCTCGTCGCCGAAGGCCGCCTCGGCGATCGCGCTGTGCTCCCACAGCTCGGCGGCCTCGCGCAGGGTGGTGGGGACGTGCGCGAAGCCGGCCGTGTAGGCGTTGCCGTGGCAGGGTTCGGGCAGTTCCAGTTTCCGCTCGATGCCGTACAGGCCGGCCGCGACCATGCCGGCCACGGCGAGGTACGGGTTGACGTCGCCGCCGGGCAGCCGGTTCTCGAACCGCAGGGAGCGGCCGTGGCCGACCACGCGCAGCGCGCAGGTGCGGTTGTCGTGGCCCCAGGCGACGGCGGTCGGGGCGAAGGAACCCGGCTGGAACCGCTTGTACGAGTTGATGTGCGGGGCGTACAGCAGGGAGAACTCGCGGAGCGCGGCGAGCTGCCCGGCGAGGAAGTGCCGCATCACCTCGGACATGGCGTCCGGTACCGCGGCGGAGTCCGGCATGGCGGTCGCCCCGCCGAGATCGGCGAGGGAGAGGTGGATGTGGCAGGAGTTGCCCTCGCGCTCGTTGTACTTGGCCATGAAGGTGAGCGAGACGCCCTCCTGGGCGGCGATCTCCTTGGCGCCGGTCTTGTAGATCGCGTGCTGGTCGCAGGTGACGAGGGCCTCGTCGTAGCGGAAGGCGATCTCGTGCTGGCCGGGGTTGCACTCGCCCTTGGCTGACTCGACGGTGAGCCCGGCGCCGGCCATCTCGTTGCGGATGCGGCGCAGCAGGGGCTCGACGCGGCCGGTGCCGAGCACCGAGTAGTCGACGTTGTACCGGTTGGCGGGGGTGAGCCCGCGGTAGCCGGCGTCCCAGGCCTGTTCGTAGGTGTCCTTGAAGACGATGAACTCCAGCTCGGTGCCGACCTGGGCGGTGTAGCCGAGGGCGGCGAGGCGGTCCAGCTGGCGGCGCAGTATCTGCCGGGGGGCGGCGGCGACCGGGGTGCCGTCGGCCCAGGCGAGGTCGGCGACGACCAGGGCGGTGCCCTCGTTCCACGGCACCCGGCGCAGGGTGTCGAGGTCGGGGTACATGGCGAAGTCGCCGTAGCCGGTCTCCCAGGAGGACATGGCGTAACCGTCGACGGTGTTCATGTCGGCGTCGACGGCGAGCAGGTAGTTGCAGCCCTCGGCGCCGTGCCGGAGCACCTCGTCGAGGAAGAAGCGGGCGGCGAACCGCTTGCCCTGGAGGCGTCCCTGCATGTCGGGGAAGGCCAGGACGACGGTGTCGATCTCACCGCCGGCGACGAGGGCGTGCAGCTCCTCGACGGTGAGCGGGGGCGTGCGGTCTGCCACGGGAGGGCCTCCTCGGCTTCTTCGGGCTTCTTCGGTCGAGCCGGGAGCCATAAGGTATTGCCGGGAACCATTGCTTGGGAAGGGGGCACGGCCGCATGCCGAAGGACGCGGCGGGCGCGGCGGGCGCGGTCGGGGACCGTCTGGCGCCGGTGCTGCGGCAGGTCCGCGCGGGCAACGGCTTCGAGGAGGCGCTGGAGCAGATCCTCCAGGTGGTGCGGCTGGGTCTGGTGGCGGGCGGGGAGCGGCTGCCGGCCGAGCGGGAGCTGGCGGAGCGGCTGGGGATCAGCCGGGTGACGCTGCGCGAGGTGCTGAAGGTGCTCCAGGACCAGGGCCTGGTGGAGTCGCGGCGCGGCCGGTACGGCGGAACGTTCGTGCTGCCCCGTCCGACGGACACCGGGGAGGAGGAGCTGCGGCGGCGGATCGCCGGGGTCGACATCGAGGACGTGCTGCGCTTCCGTGAGGTGCTGGAGGTGGGCGCGGCGGGCCTGTGCGCGGCGCACGGGCTGACGGAGCGGCAGGCGGCGCGGCTGCGCGAGGCCCTGTCCGGCACGCGGGAGGCGCCGTTGACGGAGTACCGGCGCCTGGACACGCTGTTCCACCTCACCCTGGCGGAGCTGTGCGGCTCGCCGACGCTGACCGCGCAGTACGCGGCGGTACGGGCGACGGTGAACGACCTGCTGGACTGCATCCCGCTGCTGGTGCGCAACCTGGAGCACTCCCAGCGGCAGCACGCGGCGCTGGTCGAGGCCGTACTGGAGGGGGACGCGGACGGGGCGCGGGAGATGATGCGCGAGCACTGCGCGGGAACGGCGGCGCTGTTGCGGGGGTTCCTGGCGTGAGGGCGTGACGCCACGCGGATGGTTTACCGCGGTTTAACGCACGGGGCTTGCGCTCGCGGTACACACACCACGAAGGTATGGGCCCACAAAGGTCTGGATCCGTTCCATTGCCCCCTGCCGTCGCCGCC
The DNA here is from genome assembly GCF_044390325.1 of Streptomyces sp. NPDC018964. Taxonomy (NCBI): domain Bacteria; kingdom Bacillati; phylum Actinomycetota; class Actinomycetes; order Kitasatosporales; family Streptomycetaceae; genus Streptomyces; species Streptomyces sp. NPDC018964. The sequence continues at coordinate 198,229 of NZ_JBIRYZ010000012.1, read as the reverse complement.
CCCTGGGGAGTCGCCTTGTGAGCCTTCCGTCCGCGTCCCGTGAACCCGCCGATGAGCCGGACGACTACCTCGAACGCAGGAAGCTGCGCCGCGGCAGCGCCGGCTGGCTGCTGCTGACCGGCCTCGGCGTCGCCTACGTCGTGTCCGGCGACTACTCGGGCTGGAACTTCGGCCTGGCCGAGGGTGGCTTCGGCGGCCTGGCGATCGCCATGGTGCTGATGGGAGCCATGTACACCTGCATGGTCTTCGCCCTCGCCGAGCTGTCCTCGATCCTGCCCACGGCCGGCGGCGGCTACGGCTTCGCCCGCCGGGCGCTGGGCCCGTGGGGCGGGTTCCTCACCGGAACCGCGATCCTCATCGAGTACGTCCTCGCGCCCGCCGCGATCTCCCTCTTCATCGGGGACTACGTCGAGTCGCTGGGCCTGTTCGGGCTGGAGTCCGGCTGGCCGGTGTACCTGGCCTGCTTCGTGATCTTCATCGGCATCCACCTGTGGGGCGTGGGCGAGGCGCTGCGCTTCAGCTTCGTCGTCACGGGCATCGCGGTGGCGGCGCTGGTGGTGTTCGCGCTCGGCGCGCTGCCCGAGTTCGACGCCTCCTCGCTGGACGACATCCCGGTGGACCCCTCCGCGTTCGGCGCGAACTCCTGGCTGCCGATGGGGCTGCTGGGCATCTGGGCGGCGTTCCCGTTCGGCATGTGGTTCTTCCTGGGTGTGGAGGGCGTACCGCTGGCCGCCGAGGAGACCAGGGAACCGGCCCGTACGCTGCCGAGGGCGATCCGCTGGTCCATGGGCGTCCTGGTGGTGCTGGCCGTGGTGACCTTCTTCGCGGCGGCCGGGGCGCGCGGCTCGGCGGCGGTGCAGGAGGCGGGCAACCCGCTGGTGGAGGCGCTCCAGCCGGACGGCGAGGCGACGGCGCTCAGCCGGGTCGTGAACTACGCGGGCCTCGCGGGACTGGTCGCCTCGTTCTTCTCGCTGATCTACGCCGGTTCACGGCAGCTCTTCGCGCTGTCCCGCGCGGGCTACCTGCCGAGGTTCCTCTCCCTCACCAGCCGCCGCCGGGCGCCCTACCTCGGCCTGCTGGTGCCCGGCGCGATCGGCTTCGCGCTGGCCGCCGGGTCCGGCGACGGCGCGCGCATGCTGAACATCGCCGTCTTCGGCGCGACGATCTCGTACGCGCTGATGTCCCTCTCGCACATCGTGCTGCGCCGCCGCGAGCCGGAGCTGCCGCGGCCGTACCGCACGCCGGGCGGGGTGCTCACCTCGTCGGTGGCGCTGGTGCTGGCCTGTGCCGCGCTGGTGGCGACGTTCCTGGTGGACGTGACGGCGGCGTTCATCGCGCTGGCGGTGTACATCGTGGCGGTGGCGTACTTCGGGCTGTACAGCCGCAGGCACCTGGTGGCGAAGGCGCCGGAGGAGGAGTTCGCGGCGCTGGCGGCGGCCGAGGCGGAGTTGTCACGGGACTGAGGCAGGGGAAAGGCGATCGGCATGACGGCCAGACCACTCATCGGCATCAGCACGTACGCGGAGTCCGGTGTGCGCTGGGGAGTGTGGCGACTGGACGCCGCGCTGCTGCCGGCCGGCTATCCGCGGCTGGTGCAGCGGGCGGGCGGACTGGCCGCGATGCTCCCGCCGGACGCGCCGGAGCACGCGGCGGCGGCCGTGGCCCGGCTCGACGGCCTGGTCGTCGCGGGCGGCCCGGACGTGGAACCCGTCCACTACGGCGCCGAGCCCGACCCGCGCACGGGACCGCCCGCCCGGACACGGGACGCCTGGGAACTCGCCCTGATCGAGGCGGCCCTGGACCGCCGGATCCCGCTGCTGGGGATCTGCCGGGGCATGCAGCTGCTGAACGTCGCCCTGGGCGGCACCCTGGTCCAGCACATCGACGGCCACGCGGAGGCGCCGGGCGTCTTCGGCCGCCACCCGGTCAAGCCGGTCCCCGGCACCCTCTACGCCGGCATCGCCCCGGAACAGACCTCCGTCCCCACCTACCACCACCAGGCGGTGGACCGCCTGGGCACGAACCTGATCCCGTCGGCGTACGCGGAGGACGGCACGGTGGAGGCGATCGAACTCGTGACATCCCCGTGGACCCTGGGCGTCCAGTGGCACCCGGAAATGGGCCACGACCTACGCATCATGCAAGCCCTGACCAACACCGCCGCGAACCGCGGGTAGCCACCACCGCCGTACCCGCGGGCAGTCGTGCCTCCCCCAGTGCCTCAAGGGCCTGGGAGGTACCCCCAGGGCGGCACGGGTGGGCGGTGGGGGTACCTCCCGCTCGAGCGGAGCCGAGAGTGGGGGAGGCACCCCGCAAACGCCGGGCTGCGCAACCCACCCCCGCCCAGCCCCAACAAGGCTCACCCCCGCGTCAGCGACAACAGATCCCGCGCCGGCCCCGTGGGCCGATGCCCCGTCGGCCACACCGCACGCAGGTCACGAGCCAGGGCGACCCCGTCGACGGGAACACGCACCAGCCGCCGCATCGCCAACTCCTCCCCCACCGCGAGTTCGCTGAGCACCGCCGGCCCGGCGCCACCGACGGCAGCCGCCTTGACCGCGGTCGTGGAGGAAAGCTCGATCAACGGCCGGGCCAGTCCCCCGAGCGCCGCGTCCAGCACCTGCCGCGTCCCCGACCCCTTCTCCCGCAGGATCAACGGCGTGCTCGCCAGCTCCTCCGCCGCGAGCGGCCGCCGCCGACGGGCCCACGCGTGCGACGGCGCCGCGACCACGATCAGCCGGTCATGGGCGATCACCGCGGAATCCAGCCCCGCCGGCACCGTGAGCCCTTCCACGAACCCCACGTCCGCCTCCCCCGACAGCAGCCGCTCCGCCACCGCCGCCGAGTTCCCGGCCAGCAGCGACACGGCCGTGTCCGGCCGGTCCGCGCGCAGCGCGAGCAGCCAGCCCGGCAGCAGGTACTCGGCGATCGTCATGCTCGCCGCCACCCGCAGCCGCGAGTCCCTGCGGTCCCGCAGCGCCTGCGCGCCCACGTCGAAGGCCTCCGCCGCCTCCACGATCCGCCGCGCCCAGTCGGTGACCAGCGCCCCCGCGTCCGTCAGCCGCGACCCGCGCGGCGACCGGTCCACCAGGGCCACGCCGAGCTGCCGTTCCATCGACCGGATCCGGCTGCTGGCGGCGGGCTGGGTGATGCCCAGCTCCCGCGCCGCCCCGCCCAGACTCCCCAGCCGCGCCACCGCCAGCAGCAGCTCCAGCGCCCCGAGGTCCGGCACCCGGTGCGCCAGGGCCCCCGGGCTCGCGGAGCGGTGCCCGGGATGGTCGTGGTCGTCCGTTCTGCTCATAAGCCCAGCTTATGCCGCCATAGAGGAGGGCTCCCTGGCGGCGGCGCCCCACCGGTCCGACCGTATGACCATGGTCACCGCACCCCGGCCCCTGCCGTCCCTTCCCCGTGCCACCGCACGGCCCCCGCGTGCCACCGCCGTCCGTCACCTCGGACCCAACTGGTACGCCTGCGTGATGGGCACCGCCATCGTCGCCGGAGCGGGCACCGCGCTCCCCGCGCACGCGACCGTCCCGCGTCCCGTGCTCACCACCGTCTGGGCGTCGTCCCTCGCCCTCCTGGCGGTCCTGCTCACCGCCCGCGCCCTGCACTGGGCCCGCCACCGCGACCAGGCCCGCGCCCACCTCCGCGACCCCGCCGTGGTCCCCTTCTACGGCTGCCTCTCCATGGCCCTGCTGGCCGTCGGCGGCAGCGCCTTGACCCTCGGACGGGACTGGACCGGGCCGCGCGCGGCCGTCGTCCTCGACGCCGTGCTGTTCACCGCCGGTACGGCCGTCGGGCTGGCCGCTGCTGTGGCCGTCCCGTACCTCATGGCCGTACGCCACCGGGTGACGGCGCGGGAGGTGACGCCCGTCTGGCTGCTGCCGCTGGTCGCGCCCATGGTGTCCGCCGCGCTCGGGCCCCGCCTGGTGCCGTACCTCCCCCAGGGCCAGCCCCGGGCGACCCTGTTGCTGGCCTGCGTCGCGATGTTCGGGCTCAGCCTCCTCGCGACCCTGATGACGCTGCCGCTGGTCTTCGGCCGGCTGCTCACCGGTGGTCCGCCGCCCCTCGCGCTCACCCCGACGCTGTTCCTGGTGCTCGGACCGCTGGGCCAGTCCACGACCGCCGTCGGCGCCTTCGCGGACGTCGCCCCGGGGGTCGTACCGGCACCGTACGACGAGGGATTCCGCGTGCTCGCCGTCCTGTACGGGGTGCCCGTCATGGGGTTCGCGCTGCTGTGGCTCTGCCTCGCCTGCGCGCACGTCCTGCGGGCGTGGCGGCGGGGGATGCGCTTCACGATGACGTGGTGGTCGTTCACCTTCCCGGTGGGCACCTGCGTCACCGGTGCCGGTGCCCTCGCCTCGCACACCGGGCTGGTCGTCTACGACGTACTGGCGCTCGCCCTGTACGCCCTGCTGGCCGTCGCCTGGGCCGTCGCCGTCCGGTGCACGGCGCGCGGCCTGTTCAGCGGCGCGCTGCTCGCAGGGCCCGCCCCAGCGCCGTCGGGGCCTCGGCCAGCGACGGACCGTACCAGGTGAGGTGCCGGCCGTCGACGAGTGCGCAGGGCAGTCCGGGGAAGGCCTCCGGGCCGTCGTCGGCGGTGAAGCGGTAGGGCTCGTCGGGGAGCACGACGAGGTCCGGGTCCGCCGCGCGCAGCGCGTCGAGCGGGACGCGCGGATAGCGCTCCGGGTGGTGCGCGTACAGGTGGTCGACGCCGAGGTGGGAGAGCAGGTCGCCCGCGAAGGTGTCCCGGCCCAGCACCATCCAGGGCCGCCGCCAGACGGGCACCACCGCCGTCCGGCGCTCCGCGGGCGCCGGCAGCGCCGCCCAGGCCGCCTCGGCCTCGTCCAGCCAGCGGGGGCGGGCGGGCACCCCGCACGCCGTGAGCACGCGGTCCAATTCGCGGAAGGCCTGGGGCAGCGTCCGCACCTCGGTCACCAGGACGTCGACTCCCGCGGCGCGCAGGGCCGCCAGGTCGCTCGGGCGGTTCTCCTCCTCGTTGGCGACCACCAGTTCGGGGCCGAGGGCGACGATCCGGTCCACCTCCGGGTTCTTGGTGCCGCCGAGGCGTACGACGTCCAGCCCGGCCGGGCGCGTGCACCAGTCGGTGGCGCCGGCCAGGGAGCCGGGGGCGGAGAGCGCCACGGCCTCCGTCAGCGACGGGACGAGGGAGACGACCCTGACGGGGCTCACCGGCGCGGCTTGTCCCGCAGCGCCTCGATGTGGTCGGCGACGGCGACGACCAGCAGCCGTGTCTCCGGGACCGTGGCCCGCCAGCGGTGCCGGACGCCTCCGGTGAGGTACAGGGTGTCGCCGCGGCCGAGACGGTACGCGCGGCCCTCCGCCTCGATCTCCACGGCGCCGTCCGCCACGTACATCAACTGGTCGTTGCGGAACTGGAGTTCACGGCCGGCGTCATGGTCTCCGGTGTATTCGGAGGCGTGCATCTGGTGGTGACCGCGCACCAGGGAGCGCACCTGCGGTTCCGCCCACGGCTCGGCGCCCTCGGCGCGGACGACGTCCACGCTGCACGCCGGGTCGGCGGCGGCGAGGAGCTCCACGGCGGTGGTGCGCAGGGCGTCGGCGACCTTCTCCAGGGAGCTCTGGCTGGGACGCGCCCTCTCGTTCTCGATCTGGCTGAGGAACGGGACCGACAGGCCGCTGCGCTCGGCCACGACGGCGAGGGTGAGGTCCAGCGCGCGGCGTCGCCGCCGCACGGCCGCGCCCACCCGCAGGGGCTGTTCCTTGTGGTCGCCCATCGCTCCGGCTCCCTCCTCCGCCGATCGTCCCGCACCCCGCGCGCCGCCGGTCCGGCGCGCTCCTTTCGTGAGTTGTCTGCACCCTACGCATGTTCGGCAAACCGTTTCAGGCGCCTGTCACGTCGCCGTCACACGCGACCGGCGCCGACCCGCCAGTTCGCGCCAGTCGCCCCACGGACCCCTTGCTCCTCCCGCGTGCGCGACAAAGGGTGTTCCCGCCATTGTTCCCCTCACCCGGCGGAAGGTCACGGCGAGGCTCGAGGAGGTTCGGGGAGAACATCACGCCGCGTGGTTGTCCGGATTCCTACGGTGCTCCCGCCCGGCTCCGGACAGGCCCGAGGGGTGTTCCGGACATGCCCGAGGGGCGGGCCCGGCCGCGCCGTCAGGTGCGGGTCCGGGCCCGCCCCTCGGGGCGGCCGGTACGGCGGTTACCGCGGGGTCATCCGCTCCACCATGTCCGGGTGCTCCTCCAGCCAGGCGGCGACGGCCTCCTCCTCGTGACCCTGGCCGCGGTCCTTGATCTCGGCCTCCAGGGTGCCGAGCTCGTCCTCGCTCATCCGGAAGCCCTTGATCCACTCGGTGAGCCGCGGATACCGCTCCGGGAACTTCTTGCTGGCGATGGTGCGGATCGTGTTGCCCTCGCCGAAGGCCTTCTTGGGATCCTTCAGCTTGGTCAGCTCGTAGTCGCTGTACGCCCAGTGCGGCGACCACAGGGTGACCGCGACGGGCTCCTTCGCGGCGAGGGCGCGCTTGAGCTCGGCCAGCATCGCCGGCGTGGAGCCGTCGACGACCTCGTACTCGTCCTCCAGGCCGTAGCCCGGCATGACCTCGTTCTTGAGCAGCTGCATCTCACCGGTGCCGGGCTCGATGCCGATGATCCGCCCGTCGAAGAGGTCGGCCTTGCCCTTGAGGTCCTCCAGGGACTCGACGTCCTCGACGTAGGAGGGGACGGCGATCTCCAGCGAGGTGGGCTCGTACCAGGTGCCCAGGTCGGTGAGCTTGTCCTTGCTCCTGTCCCAGTAGTTCTTCTGCGCGTACGGCAGCCAGGCGTCGAAGTTGAGGTCGAGGTCCCCGGAGGCGAGGCCGGTGTAGACCGGACCGACGTCCATCTGCTTGAGGTTCATCGTGTAGCCGCGCCGCTCGAGGACGTTCTTCCACAGGTAGGTGACGGCGACGTCCTCCTCCCAGGGGAACCAGGCCACGTCCAACGGGCGCTTCGCCTCGGCGGGCGTACCACCGGAGCCGGACTGGACGGGCGCCAGCTCGTCGACGACGCCCGGGTTGTCCTTCAGCCAGGCGCGGACGGCGTCCTGCTGCCTGCCCTTGCCGGCCTTGTTGATCTCGGCTTCCAGGCTCGTGAGCTGCTCCTCGGTCATCGAGAAGTCCTTCAGCCACTTCCCGACGAGCGGGTTGTCGCCGGCGAAGCCCTTGCGGGACAGCGTGTGCACGCCGTCGCCCTTGCCCCAGCTGCCCTTGGGGTCCTCCAGCTTCTTCAGGTCGTAGTCGCTGTACGCCCAGTGCGGCGACCACAGGGTGACGACGACCGGTTCCTTCTTGCTGTAGGCCCGCTTGAGCTCGGCCAGCATCGCCGGCGTGGAGCTGTCGACGACCTCGTACTCCTTCTCCAGGCCGTACTCCTTGAGGATCTTGCTCTTGAGCAGGCCCATCATGCCGGCGCTGGATTCGATACCGGTGATCTCCCCGCCGAAGAGGTCGGCCTTGCCCTTGAGGTCCTCCAGGCTGTCGACGTCCTCCATGTACGCCGGGACAGTCAGCTCCAGTGACGTCTCGCCGTACCAGGAGCCGAGGTCGTCGAGCCGGTCGCCGTACTTCTTCCAGTACGCCTCGTGGGTGGTGGGCAGCCAGGCGTCCGTCTGGAAGTCGACGTTGCCCTGCGCGAGGGCGGTGTAGAGCGGGCCGGCCTCGAACTGCTCGGCCTCGACCTCGAAACCGCGCCGCTCCAGGATCTCCTTCCACAGGAAGGTGGAGGCGACGCCCTCGTCCCAGGGGATGTAGCCGATGGTGATCTTCTTGCCGTCGCCGACGTTCTCGCCGCCGGCGGTGGTGGGCTTGGAGCCGCTGCCGCCGAAGATCCCCATGCCGCCCGCGACCAGGGCGAGGACGACGACACCGATCACGGCGACCTGCGGGCGGGGCCGGTAGGACCAGATCCTCAGCCCCTGCGCGGCGCGCGCCCTGGCGGCGGCGCGCCGGCCGAGCGGGGAGACCTGGGTGCCCAGGGCGCTGGTCATCCGGTCCAGGTAGATCGCCAGGATGACGATGGCGATGCCGGACTCGGCGCCGAGACCGATGTTGAGCTGTCCGATGGCCTCGATGACCGCGCCGCCGAGTCCGCCGGTGCCGACCATGCCGGCGATCGCGGCCATGGACAGACCCAGCATGATCACCTGGTTGACGCCCGCCATCACCGTGGGCAGCGCCAGCGGCAGCTGCACGCGCAGCAGGGTGTTGCGGGGCGTGGTGCCGAAGGCCTCGGCCGCCTCGACCAGTTCCTTGTCGACCTGGCGGATGCCCAGCTCGGTCATGCGCACGCCCGGGGCGAGCGCGAAGATCAGGGTGGCGACGATGCCCGGGGCGGAGCCGGTCCCGAAGAACAGGATCGCCGGGATGAGGTAGATCATCGCGGGCAGCGTCTGCATGAAGTCCAGGACCGGCCGGATCACGGCGCTGACCCGGTCGGAGCGGGCCGCCCAGATGCCCAGCGGCACCGATACGACCAGCGCGATCACCGTGGCGACGATGACCAGCGACAGCGTCACCATCGAGTCCTCCCACAGTTCGAGGGAGTCCAGGAAGGCGAAGCCGGCGAAGGTGAGGACACCGGCGAAGGTGCCGCGCAGCCAGAAGGCGATCACCGCGAAGATGCCGCAGAGGACCAGCGGTTCGGGGGCCTGGAGGACGGCGTTCACGCCGTCGTAGGCGCCGGTGAAGACGGTCTTGAAGAAGTCGAACAGCCAGGTGACGTGGGCGAGCAGCCAGTCGACGACGCTGTTGACCCAGTCGCCGAGCGGGATCCTAGGCACGGGCCATCACCTTCTCGCCGCCCTTGTCCCGGGGGGTGTCGCAGGTCCCGGGGGCGGACTCCTCGTCGCCGAGGAAGCCGACCAGGCGCTGCCGGGGCACGACCCCGACGAGCGCGTCCTCCTGGTCCAGCACCGCCACGGGGTGCGGTACGCGGGCACTGATCGCGCACAGGTCGGTGAACGGCGTGTCGGGCGTCGCGGTCTCGCAGCCGCAGTCGGCCTCGTCGCCGCGGACCTCGCGCTCCATCACGGCGCCGGCGGTGAGCACGCGGGAGCGGTCGACGTCCTGGGTGAAGGAGGCGACGTAGTCGTTGGCGGGACGGATCAGGATGTCCTGCGCGGTGCCGATCTGCACGATGCGGCCGTCGCGCATCACCGCGATCCGGTCGCCCAGGCGCATGGCCTCGTTGAGGTCGTGGGTGATGAAGACGATCGTCTTCTTCAGGGTCTTCTGCAGTTCGAGCAGCTGGTCCTGCATGTCGCGGCGGATCAGCGGGTCGAGGGCGCTGAAGGACTCGTCCATCAGCAGCAGGTCGGCGTCGGTGGCGAGCGCGCGGGCGAGCCCCACGCGCTGCTGCATGCCGCCCGACAGCTCGTCGGGCCACGACTTCTCCCAGCCGGCCAGGCCGCACAGGGCGAGCGCCTCGTCGGCGCGGCGTTCGCGCTCGGCGCGGGGCACGCCCTGCACTTCAAGACCGTAGGCGGCGTTGTCGCGGACGCTGCGGTGCGGGAAGAGCGCGAAGTGCTGGAAGACCATGCTGATCTTCTCGGAGCGGACCTTGCGCAGTTCCCGGCCGGGCAGCGCGGTCAGGTCCTGGCCGTCGAAGCGCACGTGTCCGGCGGTGGGCTCCAGCAGGCCGTTCAGCATCCGCAGCAGGGTGGACTTGCCGGAGCCCGACAGGCCCATGACGACGAAGATCTCACCCGGGTCCACCGTGAACGAGGCGTCGATGACGGCGGCGGTGGTGCCGTCGGCGCGCAGCTCCTCCCGGTCGGTCTTCTTCTGGCGCAGTCGTTCGACCGCCTGGTCCGGTCGTCTGCCGAACACCTTGAACAGATGCTCGGCCTCAAGCCTGGATGACACGCGTACCTCTTGTCTCGACGGCAATGGCAGGAGCGATGCCCGGCGGACGGCTCACGCGGTCCATAACAGTTGAATCTGTAACCGGTATCGCTCCGGGGCCGCGCCTCCCCGGTTTTGCACAGGGCAAACTTTTTGGTGTGACGCCTCACACAGATGGCGCAGGACGCAACGTGTTGCGCAGCACGCACTCGCGCGCTTCTGCGGAGCGCTGTCAGCGGTGTGCGGCATGATGCGGGACGTGACCGGACGACTGATGCTTCTCGACACCGCCTCCCTGTACTTCCGCGCCTACTTCGGCGTCCCGGAGTCCGTCAGGGCCCCGGACGGCACGCCGGTGAACGCCGTGCGCGGGCTGCTCGACTTCATCGACCGCCTGGTGAAGGACCACCGGCCGGACCACCTGGTGGCCTGCATGGACGCCGACTGGCGCCCGAAGTGGCGGGTGGAGCTGATCCCCTCCTACAAGGCGCACCGCGTCGCCGAGGAGCACGCGGCGGGACCGGACGAGGAGGAGGTGCCGGACACGCTGTCCCCGCAGGTACCGGTCATCGAGAGCGTGCTCGACGCGGTCGGCATCGCGCGGACGGGGGTGGCCGGGTACGAGGCGGACGACGTGATCGGCACGTTCACCGCCCGCGCGGACGGGCCGGTCGACATCGTCACCGGCGACCGCGATCTGTACCAGCTGGTGGACGACGCGCGCGGGGTGCGCGTGCTGTATCCGCTGAAGGGCGTCGGCACGCTCCAGGTCACCGACGAGGCCGTGCTGCGCGAGAAGTATGGGGTGGACGGCGGGGGGTACGCGGATCTGGCGCTGCTGCGCGGCGATCCGAGCGACGGTCTGCCGGGCGTGCCGGGCATCGGGGAGAAGACTGCGGCCAAGCTCCTGGCCGAGTTCGGCGACCTGGCCGGGATCCTGGCGGCCGTGGACGACCCGCGGGCCGGGCTCACGCCGTCGCAGCGCAAGCGTCTGGACGAGGCGCGGCCGTATCTCGCGGTCGCCCCGAAGGTCGTCCGGGTCGCGGACGACGTCCCGCTCCCGGACGTCGACACGGCGCTGCCGCGCGGGCCGCGCGACCCGGCCGGGGTGGAGTCCCTGGCCGCCCGCTGGGGTCTGGGCGGCTCGCTGCAGCGCCTGCTGACGACCCTCTCGGCGTGAGCCGCGGACGTCGCCGAACCGGGCGGGGTGGCCGTCGACGAGGTGTCGACCGGGACCGAGGTGCTAACTTAGGTAACCCTAACCGTGACAGCTGGGAGGCTCCTCATGGCAGAGCGACCGGTACGTGCCCCGCGCGCGCCGCACACCGCCGAGGTCGTCCGCACCGAGCGGCTGACCCCGCACATGCAGCGCGTGGTGCTCGGCGGCGAGGGGCTCTCCGATTTCTCGGCGGACACCTGCACCGATCACTACGTCAAGCTGCTGTTCCCGGCCGCGGGCGCGGTGTATCCGGAGCCCTTCGACCTCCAGCGCGTCCGTGAGGAGTTCCCGCGCGAGCAGTGGCCGGTGACCCGGACGTACACGGTGCGGCAGTGGGACGCCGAGCACCGTGAGCTGACCCTGGACTTCGTGGTCCACGGTGACGAGGGTCTGGCGGGGCCCTGGGCTGCGAACGCCCGGCCGGGTGAGGTCGTCCGGTTCCTGGGTCCCGGCGGCGCCTACGCGCCCGACCCGGCCGCCGACTGGCACCTGCTCGTCGGCGACGAGAGCGCGCTGCCCGCGATCGCCCGCTCGCTGGAGGCCCTGCCGCACGGTGCCAGGGCGTTCGCCTTCGTGGAGGTCTCCGGCCCCGACGAGGAGCAGAAGATCGACTCCGATGTGGAGGTCCGCTGGCTGCACCGCGGCGCCCGGCCCGTCGGCGAGGCCCTGGTGGAGGCCGTCCGTAACCTCGACTTCCCGGAGGGCCGGGTGCACGCCTTCGTGCACGGCGAGGCCCACTTCGTGAAGGAGCTGCGCCGTCTGCTGCGGGTCGAGCGCGGCATCCCGCGCGAGGACCTGTCGATCTCCGGTTACTGGCGGCTCGGCCACAACGAGGACGGCTGGCAGGCCTCCAAGCGCGAGTGGAACGCCCGCATCGAAGCCGAGCAGGAAGGCACGAAGCCCTCCGCCTGACGCACTCCCCCCAGCACCCACGGCCGATAAACAAACCAAAGCCACCCGCCCCCGCCCCCACGGGCAGGCACATGCCGTCGTTCCCGCGGGCAGTCGTGCCGCTGAGGCGGCACGGGTGGGCGCGACGGCACCCTGTAAGCGCCGGGCCGCGCGAGCACCCCCGCCCGGCTCCAGCACGGTGCACATGTCCGCCGGACGGGGGAACCACGCCCCGTCACCCCGTGCACGGCGGCGTGGCGGCCCCACGAGAACGTGCCCCTGCCGCAGGATCCGGCCGCGTGGCACACACCTTCGACGAGCTCGTGGCCAAGCAGCGCGCGGCGGACGAGGCACACTCCCGGGTCCGGCAACTGCGGGACGCCTACGGCCCACCCGCCCGGACCAAGTGGAGCGAACGCCAGACCGCCACCTGGGAGACCGCCTGGCGGGCCTGGCGCGACCTCGCCCGCGACGTCCGCCTCGCGGTGACCGAGTACGCCCGGGACGAGGGCCGGCCGCTCCACGAGATCGAGGCGGAGCTGAGACGGGCGACCGGGAACCACGGCTGAGCGGCCCCGTACGCTTGCCCGGTGTGAGACGCAGACGGCCGCCCCCGCCCTCCCCCCTGCCGCAGCGCGACGGTGTGGACCCGGTACGGGTCCGGCTGCCCGCCGGGGAACAGTGGGCCACGGTACGGGAGCACCTGGCGCAGCGGCTCTCGGCCGCCGGCCCCGGGGTCGTGGACGGGATGTTCGCCGCCGGGCTGGTCGTCGGGGCGGACGGGCGGGCCGTACCGGCGGACGCCCCGTACGCGCCCGGCATGTGCGTGTGGTTCCACCGGGACCTGCCCGCCGAGGTGCCGGTGCCGTTCCCGCTGGAGGTCGTCCACCGGGACGAGCACATCGTCGTCGTCGACAAGCCCCACTTCCTGGCCACCACCCCGCGCGGCGGCCACGTCGCCCAGACCGCGCTCGCCCGGCTCCGCCGTGAGCTGGGCGTCCCGCAGTTGAGCGCCGCGCACCGCCTGGACCGGCTCACCGCGGGCCTGGTGCTGTTCACGGTGCGGCCCGAGGAGCGCGGCGCGTACCAGACGCTGTTCCGCGACCGGCTGGTGCGCAAGGAGTACGAGGCCGTCGCCCCGTACGATCCGTCCCTGGACCTGCCCCGGACCGTACGCAGCCGGATCGTGAAGGAGCGGGGGGTGCTGACCGCCGAGGAGGTCGGGGGCGAGCCGAACGCGGTGACCCGCGTCGAGCTCGCCGCCCACCGGGCCGACGGTCTCGGCCGGTACCGGCTGGTGCCCGGCACCGGGCAGACCCATCAGCTGCGGGTGCACATGAACGCCCTGGGCGTGCCGATCCTCGGCGATCCGCTGTACCCCGAGGTGGCCGCCCCCGTCCCGGCCGGTGACTTCCGGCGGCCGCTGCAACTGCTGGCGCGGACGCTGGAGTTCACCGACCCGGTGACGGGGGTGGAGCACCGGTTCAGCAGTGGCCGGGTGCTCGCGGCCTGGTCCTCGTACGAGGACTGGGCGGCCGGTCAGTAGCCGCGCCACCAGCGCAGGAAGCGCTGCCACGCGGTCCGCGGCGGGGCGGGTTCCGTCACCGGCGGGGGTGACGGCGCCGGCACGGGCGGCTCGACGTGCGGCTCGGGCGGCACCGGGGCCGCGGCGGCCGGCCCGGTCCCCGGCCGGGCGTGGCCGATGTGCCAGTCCTGCTGCGGGGGCGCGTCGTTCTCGTGGCTGGGCCGCTGCGTCACGTCCTGCTGCGGCCGGGGTGTGAAGTGGACCGGCAGTTCCACGAGGTGGCGTGAGGCGATCGACTCGGTGAAGGACAGCTCCTCCTCGTCGATGCTGAGCTCCACGTCGGGCAACCGCATGAGCAGGGCGTCGACGCCGACCTCGGCGATGGTGCGGCCGATGTCCTGGCCGGGGCACTCGTGCGGACCGCCGCCGAAGGCGAGGTGCGAGCGGTTGCCCTTCATGTCGGCGGTCGGGTCGGGGCGCACGCGTGGGTCGACGTTGGCCGGCGCGGGCGCGAACAGCAGGCCGTCGCCCTTGCGGATGCGCTGGCCGCCGAGCTCCGTGTCCTGTTTGGCGAAGTAGGCGAAGATGGTGCTGAACGGCGGCTCGTCCCAGAGCAGTTGCTCCACCGCCTGGGGCACGGTCATCTGGCCGCCGTTGAGCTGGGAACGGAAGCGCGGGTCGATCAGCACCTGGCGCAGCACGTTGGCCAGGAGGTTGGCGGTGGCCTCGTAGGCGGCGATCAGCACCACTCTGAGGTGCTGGCTGACCTCGTCGTCGGTCAGTCCGGCCGGGTGGGTGATGAGGCGGCCGGCGAAGTCGTTCAGCGGCTCGGCGCGGCGGCGGGCGGTGAGGCGCTCCAGGGCCCCCATGACGTAGGCGTTGCTGGCGATCGCGGTCTCGGTGCCCCGGATCATGTCACGGGCGGCCTCGACCATCCGGTCGTTGTACTCGTCGGGCATGCCGAGGACGTGGCACATCACGGCCATCGGCAGGTGCTCGGCGTACTGGCTGACCAGCTCGGCCTCGCCCGCCTCGCAGAACTGGTTGACGACGCGCTGGACGCTGCGGTTGACGTGCCGGCGCAGCCCGCGGAAGTCGGTGGCCGCCACGGCGGCGTCGATCGCGCCGCGCAGCCGCTTGTGCTCGTCGCCCTCGGCGTGCGCGCACATCGGCTGCCAGGCGATGTGCGGCATCAGCGGGTGGTCGGGCTTGACCAGGCCGGCCGTGAGCGGGGACCAGATGCGGCTGTCCTTGCAGTACTGCGCGGGGGTGCGGACCAGTTGCTGGCTCTCGGCGTGGCCGAGGACCACCCACATCGGCAGGTCGTCGTGGATGAGCACCGGTGCCACCGGACCGTGTTCGGCGCGCAGCGTCTCGTACAGCTTCCTCAAGTCATCCGACTCGTGCAGCCGGTGCAGCCCGCCGGGGCCCAGGCCGTGCGCGGGGCAGCCGGGGGGCGGGCCGGGCCGGGGTGCGTCCGTGCCGGTCGGGGAGTCTCCCGTCAGGGAGTTCGGTTCAGGCGTCACAGTGGTCGCTCCGGGGGAAAGCGGGGTGTGGGCGGGGACGGGTCCGGGTTCAGGTGAGCGAGCCCGTCATGGCGAGGGAGTGCAGGAACCGCATCAGGGTCATCAGGACGTCGCGGCTGGAGGCGCGGCGCCGCACGTCGCACTCCAGGATGGGGATCTGCTCGGACAGGTCGAGGGCGGACCGCAGGTCCTCGATGGGGTAGCGCGGGCCGTCGGGGAAGGAGTTGACCGCGACGACGAACGGCACGCCGCGCTCCTCCAGCCGTCCCATGACGTCGAAGCTGACCTCGAGGCGACGGGTGTCGACGAGGACGACCGCGCCGAGCGCCCCCTCGAACAGCCCGTTCCACAGGAACCAGAAGCGTTCCTGGCCCGGGGTGCCGAAGAGGTACAGCACCAGCTGATCCGTGATCTTGATGCGGCCGAAGTCCATGGCGACGGTGGTGGCCGTCTTGGACGCGGAACCGAAGTTGTCGTCGACCCCGATGCCGGCCTGCGTCATGGTCTCCTCGGTGGTCAGCGGTTTGATCTCGCTGACCGAGCCGACCATGGTCGTCTTGCCGACTCCGAATCCACCGACGATGACGATTTTCACCGCGGCCTGTGCCGTGTGCGGCAGCTGATCCTCGACCCGGGGGCCCGGGATGGTCTCAGAGCCTTTGAAGTCCATGCATCACCGCTTCGAGAAGGGAACGGTCGGGGAGCGCCTTGCGGACGATGGGCGAGCGCGCCTGGACCAGTTCCGCCGCCAGCATCTCGGTGAGCAGCACGGTCACCACGCTGAACGGCAGGCTGAGGTAGGCCGACAGTTCGGCCACGGACAGGGGTGCGACGCAGAGCCGGAGCAGCGCCGCCTGCTCGGGGGTGGCGGAGGGCGGGGGGTCCGGGGAGCGGGCCACGATCAGCGTCACGAGGTCGATGTCCGCCCGTTCGCCGTCCGGGCCCGCGACGACGTACAGCCGCTCGGGGTTGCCGCCCTCGCCCTCCTTCTTGGCCGGTCCGGCCGGCTGCGGCGGGGGGCCGTCCTGGGGGGAGCGCCTCTGGCGTTGCGGAGGAGTCATACGGGCTGCCCCTTCCGTCGGGGCGGACTGGTCAGATGGGCGCCGATGCGGACGACGAGGTCGCGCATCATGCCGCCCATGCGGCCGGGTTCGCAGGTCATGTCGGAGAGCACCGCGAGATAGGCGTTGGCTCCGGCCGCCATCAGGTAGAAGTAGCCCTCGTCGATCTCGATGAGCACCATCTTCATCTCCCCGTCGCCGTGCGGGAGTTCCTGGGCGACGGCCCCGGCGAGGCTCTGCACGCCCGCGCACGCGGCGGCGACCCGGTCGGCGGCGTCCGGCTCACCGCCGTAGCGGGCGATGCGCAGACCGTCGGCGGAGAGCACCACGATCATCTCGACGCCGGGTACGCCGTCGGCGAGCTCCTTGAGCATCCAGTCGAAGTTGGCTCGTTGCTGGATCACTTGAGGTCCCCCTCGTCATCGGCCTCGGTGCGGGCCGGTTCGTTGATGAGATGCAGGTAGGCGGTGGGGTTGCGGGTGAAGTCGGTGGGGTGGACGCCCGGGTCGAGGTCCTTCTTCATCCCCTCCCAGAAGGCGTCGACCCACAGGCCGGGTTCGCGGTCGTTGCGCTTCTTCTTCTCGGGTTCGGGCGTGGCCCAGATGTCGTGGTACTCCTCGCCCCGTTCCCTGGCCTCCCGCTCGGCCCGTTCGGCGGCGGCCTGCTCGGCGTACCGCTGGGCCAGCGGGGTCTTCACCCGGCTGCGGCGCTGCGGCAGGCCGCCCGCGGTCCATTCGGTGACCTCGGGGACGTCGTCCTCCATGGGGACCGTGTCGGGGATGCGGGGGCTGGTGGGGCGGCGCTTCTTGGGTGTGCGCTCGGGGCCCGGGAGGGCGTCGACGGGGCGGGGCACGGCGGTCGCCCCGATGCCGTGGGCGAGGCCCACGCCGGGTTCGTCGGTGATCATCTCGCTCGGTACGACGAGGACGGCGCGGACCCCGCCGTAGGCGGAGGCGCGCAGCGAGACCTGCATGTTGAACGCGGTGCAGAGCCGGCCGACGACGGCGAGGCCGAGGCGCGGGTTGGCCCCGATCTCCTGGAGGTCGACGCCCCGCTGGGCCTGCTCGAGCATTCCTTCGATACGGGCCCGGGCCTGCTCGTCGAGGCTGACTCCGGCGTCCTCGATCTCGATGGCGACGCCGGTCTGCACCTCGGTGGCGGTGACGCTGACCTTGCTGGTCGGCGGCGAGTAGCGGGTGGCGTTGTCGAGGAGTTCGGCGGCGGCGTGGATGACCGGTTCGACGTAGATGCCCTTGATGTTGATCTTGGCGATCGACTTCAGGTCGATGCGGCGGTACTCGAGGATGCGGGACATGGCGCCGCGCAGCACGCTGTAGAGGGCGACGGGCTTGGGCCACTGGCGTCCGGGACGGCCGCCGCCGAGAACGGAGATGGAGTCGGCGAGGCGGCCGATCAGCGCGGTGCCGTGGTCGATGCGCAGCAGGTCGTCGAAGACCTCGGGGTTGCGGCCGTGGTCCTCCTCCATCTCCCGGAGCTCCTTGGCCTGCTGGTGGACGATCGCCTGGACGCGGCGGGCGATGCTGACGAAGGAGCGCTGGGAGGAGTCGCGCAGGTTCTCCTCGTCGTCGATGATCTTCAGCATCGTCCTGAGCAGGTGGATCTGGTACTTCGGCAGGTCGCGCCAGGCCGGGTTGAGCCGGGGCAGGCCGCGGATCACCTCTTCGGGGTCATTGCCGCTGTGCAGGTAGTCGAGGGTCGCGGGGATGACCTGCTGGGTGAAGTACTGCGTCTCCGTGTCATGGGCGGCGATCCGGGACTCCAGATACGCACGGTGACGGTCATGTTCGGCCTGCGCCTCCCGCAGTACACGGCCGCGGCGCACCGCCTCGGTCGCGGCGGCGGTCACCAGCAGGGTCGCGACGGCGCCGCACACGCCGACGGCGATCCGGGCGGGCTCCGCCACCAGGGCGACGGCGGCTCCGGTCGCCGCGGCCATCACTATGGCCGGCAACAACAGCACGCGTGTGTAGGGAAGTTGGACACTCGCCATGTGAGCCCTCTGAAACGAATCGGCTGACGGTCGGGGAACACGCACATAGGGGAACAAGCGCACGAATTCATCTCAACCCGGTGCGCTGCGGGCGAGCTTAGTCCGACCGGATCATCGCGATGTCATATTCAGCAAGTGCCGGAAATGGCCCCTGAGGCAGGAGTACGCTCAGGTCGTTTATACACTGCGCGATTGTTCGAACACAGCACGTCACCACGATCGGGCGTGCGAAAACCACTCACCGTAACGGGTGAGGAAGGCCCCGGGCTCCGTCATCCTGCCCAGGAAACCGGGCGGTGACGCCCTCGATGAGAGCGCACGGAAGGCAGAAGCCCGGCGCGCACGGGGCGCACCGGGCTTCTCCCGGGGTTCGGGGCCGGGCGGTTCAGCCCACGGACGAATAGGCGACCACGCCGCGCAGCAGTCCGTCGACCGCCCTGCGGGCGTTCCTGGCGACCGTCGACCCTTCGGCGGACGGCGCCGCGGCCGAGATCTGCCCCAGCACGTCGATGACCTGCTTGCACCAGCGCACGAAGTCACCGGCCGGCATCTCCGCCTCGCGCAGCACCTCGTCCAGGCCCTTGCCCGAGGCCCACATGTAGGCGGCCCAGGCGAAGCCGAGGTCGGGCTCGCGCTGGCCCACGCCCTCGGTCTGGCTGATCCGGAAGTCCTCCTCCAGGGCGTCCAGCCGGCCCCAGATGCGGACCATCTCGCCGAGCGCCGCCTTCGCCCGGCCCGAGGGCAGCTTGGGCGCCATCGCGTCGTCGGCGGTCCGGGCCTCGTACACCAACGCCGACACGCACGCGGCGAGTTCGGCGGGGGCGAGCCCTTCCCAGACGCCCTCGCGCAGGCATTCGCTGGCCAGCAGGTCCAGTTCGCCGTACAGCCGGGCCAGCCGCTTGCCGTGTTCGGTGACCTCGTCGCCGCGCAGGTAGTCCATCTCGGTCAACAGCCCGACGATCCGGTCGAAGGTGCGGGCGATGGTGTTCGTCCGGCCCTCGATACGGCGCTCCAGCTGCGAGGTGTCACGCAGCAGCCGGTGGTAGCGCTCGGCCCAGCGGGCGTGGTCCTCGCGGTCCTGGCAGCCGTGGCACGGATGCGCCCTCAGCGCCTTGCGCAGCCTCGCGATCTCCCGGTCGTCGACCGCCTGGGAACCCTTCTTGCGGTGCCGGTCCGGGACGATGTGCCCGGCCTTGGTGCGCAGCGCGGAGGCGAGGTCCCGGCGGGACTGCGGGGAACGCGCGTTGAAGGACTTCGGGATCCGCATCCGCTCCAGCGCCTCCACCGGCACCGGGAAGTCGATCAACGCCAGCCGCTTGACCTGCCGCTCGGCGGTCAGCACCAGCGGGCGCGGGCCGTCGGCGTACTCATAGCCGCGGTGGCCGTTGGAACGGCCCGCCGCCAGCCCCGGGTCGAGCACCAGCGCCAGCCCCGCGTACTTTCCGGTGGGCACGTGGATGACGTCACCGGGCTTCAGCTTCTCCAGCGCGGCGGCGGCCTCCGCGCGCCGCTGCACCGCGCCCTGCCGGGCCAGCTCGTTCTCCCGGTCCTTCAGCTCCCGGCGCAGCCGCGCGTACTCCTCGAAGTCGCCGAGGTGACAGGTCATGGACTCCTTGTAGCCCTCGAGACCCTCCTCGTTGCGCTGCACCTGACGCGAGATGCCCACGACCGACTTGTCCGCCTGGAACTGCGCGAAGGACGTCTCGAGGAGCTCGCGCGAGCGGTGCCGGCCGAACTGCTCGACCAGGTTGACCGCCATGTTGTACGACGGTTTGAAGCTGGACCGCAGCGGATAGGTGCGCGTGCCGGCCAGCCCCGCCAGGTGCTCGGGGTTCATGGCGCGCTGCCACAGCACGACCGCGTGCCCCTCGACGTCGATGCCGCGCCGGCCGGCCCGGCCGGTCAGCTGGGTGTACTCGCCGGGGGTGATGTCGGCGTGCTGCTCGCCGTTCCACTTGACGAGCTTCTCCAGCACCACCGAGCGGGCGGGCATGTTGATGCCGAGCGCGAGGGTCTCGGTCGCGAACACGGCCTTCACCAGCCCGCGCACGAACAGCTCCTCGACGACCTCCTTGAACGTCGGCAGCATGCCCGCGTGATGGGCCGCGATGCCGCGCTCCAGTCCCTCCAGCCACTCGTAGTAGCCCAGGACGTGCAGGTCCTCGGCCGGGATGGAGGCGGTGCGCTCCTCGACCAGGGCGCGGACCTGGGCCCGCGCCTCCTCGTCGTTGAGCCGGAAACCCGCGTACAGGCACTGCTGGACGGCGGCCTCGCAGGCGGCGCGGCTGAAGATGAAGGTGATGGCGGGCAGCAGGCCCTCGGCGTCGAGCCGCTCGATGACCTCCGGCCGGCTCGGCGTCCACACCCGCGAACGCTGCCGGCGCTCCCGCTCCCGGTCGGCCTCGCGCACATTGCCCCGCCCGCGCTTGCGGTCGCCCCAGGACGGGCGGCTCGCCTCCAGGCGGGCCATGCGCGTGAGGTCCGGGTTGACGGCCTTCTTGCCGCCCTCCCCCTCCTCGAACAGGTCGTATATCCGGCGCCCGGCGAGCACGTGCTGGAACAGCGGCACGGGCCGGTGCTCGGAGACGATCACCTGGGTGTCGCCGCGGACGGTGTCCAGCCAGTCGCCGAACTCCTCCGCGTTCGACACCGTCGCCGAGAGCGACACCAGGGTCACCGACTCGGGGAGGTGGATGATCACTTCCTCCCAGACGGCGCCGCGGAAGCGGTCGGAGAGGTAGTGCACCTCGTCCATCACCACGTAACCGAGGCCGAGGAGGGTCCGCGACCCGGCGTACAGCATGTTCCGCAGCACCTCGGTGGTCATCACGACCACCGGGGCGTCGGAGTTGACGCTGTTGTCGCCGGTGAGCAGGCCCACCTTCTCCGTGCCGTAGCGGCGGCACAGGTCGGCGTACTTCTGGTTCGACAGCGCCTTGATGGGGGTCGTGTAGAAGCACTTCTTGCCCTGCTGCAGGGCGAGGTGGACGGCGAACTCGCCGACGATCGTCTTGCCGGAGCCGGTGGGCGCGGCGACCAGTACGCCCTTCCCCGCCTCGAGCGCCTGACAGGCCTCGATCTGGAAGGGGTCGAGGCCGAAGTCGTACATCTCGCGGAAGGAGGCGAGCGCGGTGGCCTGCTCGGCAGCGCGCCTGCGCGCCGCCGCGTACCGCTCGGCCGGTGAGAGGTCCTCTGTCATCGTGCTTTCGAGCGTACCGGGCCGCACCGACAACGGGACGATCATTATCCGTTCAGGGGCCTACGACCCGTAGCGCGCCCGGCACGCAGCGCGCGGTCAGCGGCAGCGGGCCCACCGGCTCCCCGTCCGCGTACCCGGTGACCTCCTCGGCGGCCAGTTCCACGCTCGCCGCCCGCAGCACGGTGATCGCGGGATGACCGACGTGCGTCCCCCGGTACACCCTGGGGAAGACCCGCAGCAGCGTGGCCCGGCTGCACTCGCCGACCACCGTGACGTCGAACAGCCCGTCGGTGAGGTCCGCGCCGGGGCAGATCCGCATGCCGCCGCCGTACGACGGCCCGTTCCCGACGGCCACCAGCATCGCCTCGACCTCGCGGACCTCGCCGCCGTCGAGGGTGATCCGATAGGGCAGCGGACGGAAGGCGGCCAGCTCGGCGACCATCGCGACGTCGTACTTCAGGCGCCCGAGAGGCAGCCGCATCCGGTTGCCGCGGTCGTTGACCCGGGAGTCGAAGCCGGAGGCGAGCACGGCGCCGAACCAGCGGTCGCCGACCCGGCCGAGGTCGATGTCGCGGACCCGGCCGCACTTGAGGGCGTCGGCGATCATCCGGCCGGCCGCGGCCGGTTCCCGCAGGGGCATGCCGAGGGCGCGGGCGAAGTCGTTGCCGGTGCCCGCGGCGACCAGGCCGAAGGGGGTGCCGGTGCCGACGACGGCCTGCAGGGCGAGGTTCGCCATGCCGTCGCCGCCGACGGCGATCAGGGCGCCGGTGCCCTCCTCGACGGCGGCGCGCGCCCGGTCCAGGGCGTCCCGCGGGTCGTCGCCGAGCACGGTCCGCACCGAGAAGCCGGCGTCCCGCAACGCGGAAGCGGCCGGCCGCGCCGCGCGGGCGCCCCGGCCGCGGCCCGCGGTGGGGTTGACGAAGAGGGTGATCTCGCTGGTCACGGGGATGACCCTACGAGTTGCGGTCCGGTCTTCAGGTCACGTCGTCATAACCGTTGACCCGGTCCTTGGTCGCCTGCTCGGGCAGGGCGGCCACGGGTTCCACCGGGTCGATGGACTCGGGGGTGAGGTCCAGCTCGGACGCCTCGTCGTCGGCGGGGCCCATGGCCTCGAGACGGCGCTTGCGGCGGTCGTTGAGCAGGGACACGACGACCGCGCCGAAGTACAGGACCCAGATCGGTCCGGCGAGCGCCAGCATGGTCAGCGGGTCGGTGCTCGGCGTGGCGATGGCCGCGAACAGCGTGATGCCCATGATCATGCCGCGCCACCAGCCGAGCATCCGCCTGCCCGTGATGGCACCGGTGAAGTTGAGCATCACCAGCAGCAGCGGCAGCTCGAAGGAGAGGCCGAAGACGACCACCATGCGCGTGACGAGGTCGAGCAGGTCGTCCAGCGGCAGCAGGTTGTCGACACCGAACGGCGTGAACGTGATGAGCACCTCGGCGGTGGTCGGCAGCACCGCGTACGCGAAGTAGGCGCCGGCGAGGAAGAGCGGGAAGCCCGTCGCGACGAACGCGTAGGCGTACTTCCTCTCGTGCCGGTGCAGACCCGGGGCGACGAAGGCCCACAGCTGGTACAGCCAGACCGGCGAGGCCAGTACGACGCCGGCCATCAGGGAGACCTTCAGCGCCAGCGTGAACGGTGTGAGCAGACCGTTGATCGTGATCTGGGCGCACGGCTCCGCGTCGTTCGTGGCGCGGGCGAGTTCCGCGAAGGACTTCTCGCACCCGACCGACTCGAGAACCGGCTCGGTGAAGAAGTTGATGATGTCGTTGTAGAAGAAGGCCGCGGCGACCGTCACCAGGACGATGGCCAGCAGTGCCTTCGCGAGCCGGTTGCGGAGCTCACGAAGGTGCTCCGCGAGGGGCATCCGCCCCTCGGGATCCTTCTCCTGCTTGCGGGCAGACTTGAGCAACCCACGTTCCCATCTCGTGCGGCGGGCCGGAGTTCACCGGCCCTGCGTCAGCGCTTGGTCGTGTCCGTCGGCTCCGTGACCGGGCGGGAGCTGGTCACGTCGCCGGGGGCGGCCTGGATGGTGCGCTGCGCCGGAGGCTGCTGGTCGCCGGTGGTCGGCGGGTCGGCCGGGGCGGAGGACTTGTCCTCCTTCATCGCCTTCGCCTCGCTCTTGAGGATGCGGGCGGACTTGCCGAGCGACCGTGCCATGTCCGGAAGCTTCTTCGCGCCGAACAGCAGGATGATGACGACGAGGATGAGAATGATCTCGGGGGCTCCGAGCCTTCCGAACATAAGTCTTTACCTTCTCACCGAGGCTGCTGGGGGTGGGCTGCTGTCCGACCAGCCGGACACACGTCCGAACGATCGTGCTGTCAGCGATCGTAACGCTCGGGGGTGAACGTGAGGCAATCCCCGTGCGTACTCCCGTCCGCGGTCCGAGCCTCGTTCTCCGGGCCGCGATCAGCAGCGTACCTGTCGCGCCCCGCGGCGTGACAGGGCGAAGCACCCACGGGCAGCACCATGCCCCTCGTGCGGCACGGTCCGGATCCGCACGCCCGGCAGCGCACCGCTTCACCGTCCGCGGGCAGTAGCGCATCCTCCGGTGCCCCGATGTCCTGGGAGGCGTCCTCTGAAAGACACGGGTGAGTTGTGGGGAACCTCCCGCTCGGGGGAAGCACCGCGCAGGCGCCGGACGGCGCGAACCGTCCCGGTCCGTCGAAGGGCGCGGTACCCGGACCGCTCAGAGCGCCTCGGCGGACCGCGCCGTACTCGCCGCCGCCCGCTCCAGGTCCTCCGCCGCCCGACTGATCCGGCGCGCCGAGTCCGTGACCTGTCTCCCCAGCCGCTCCGCCTCGACGAAGACCCGGACGGCGAGCACCCCGAGCACCAGCAGACCCAGGAACCCCACGGCAACCGCGAACATCGGCCAGAACATGAGGGCGAGCCTAGACGGTCGAGTGCAGCCGCAGCGTCCGGACCCCGCCGCCGGTCAGCAGCTCCACGATCCGCTCCCCCGCCGGCTTGCGGACGGCCGCCCCGCACGCGGGGCAGGTGAAGGAGTAGAACGTGGTGCGGCTGCTGGCGCCGATGGCCAGACGCAGCGCGCCGGCGGCCAGTTCGAAGCGCTCCCGGCAGTCCGGGCAGCCCGCCCGGAACATCACCGGGGCCACGCTCCTCATCCCCGCGAACGCGGACGCCGCCGTCATGGTCCGCGCTCCGGACGCCGTCGACTCGCTCAAAGCCCTCGCTCCTGCCTGTCGTCCTGTCCGTGCGGCCCCGATCGTCCGGCCGCCTCGATCCCGTCGTACGCCGCGAGCGCCTCGCGGGCCGCCTGCCGGGCGCTGTCGGCCAGCGCGCGCGGCTCCACGATGCGGCCGTCGCGGCCGAGCCGCAGGGCCAGCCGTCTGAGCGAGGCCGGGTCGGGCGTGCGCAAGGTGATACGCAGCCCGCCGTCGGGAAGCTCGTCCGCGCTGTCGTGCGGGTAGTACTCGGCGACCCAGCGGCCGCCCGGTCCGACCTCGACCACGACCTCGGGGTCCTCGGCCGCGGGCTGCACCAGCGCTTCCGACAGGTCCCGCAGCTCGACCTCGGGCGGTGCGGACGGCTCGTCGAGGATCCTGATCTCGGCGACCCGGTCGAGCCGGAAGGTGCGGCGCGCCTCGGAGCGCCGGCACCACGCCTCGACGTACGTGTGCCCGACGCTGACCAGGCGGATGGGGTCGATCTCCCGCTCGGTGACCTCGTCGCGCGCGGGCGAGTAGTAGCGGATCCAGAGTCTGCGGCGCTCGGCGATGGCCCGGTCGACGTCCGCGAAGACGCCGCCCTCGGACTCGAAGGTCACCGAGAGCCGGGAGCTGGCGCCGGCCGCCTCGCCGGCCGCGGTCTCCACCTTCGCGGTGGCCCGCAGCAGCGCCTGCCGGTCGCCCTCGCGCAGCCCCGGCAGGGTGGCCACGGCGCGGGCGGCGACCAGCAGCGCGGTGGCCTCGTCGGCGGCGAGCCGCAGCGGCTCGGCCGCCTCCGCGCCGAGGGCGGCCGGGTTGTGCCACCAGATGCGCTCGCCGTCGGTGTCGATGTCCAGCAGATCGCCGCCGCGGAAGCTGGTGCCGCACATGGGCAGTACGTCGAGGTCGGAGACCAGCTCGTCCTCGGTGACGCCGAAGGCGCGCGCCACGTCCTCGATCCGGGCGCCGGGGCGCTCCCGCAGATACGTCACCAGGGAGAGCATCCGCCGGGTCTGGTCGATGGCGCTCACGGGCCTGACCGGTTTGCCTGCCACGTCCTTCTCCGCTCCCCCTCAGCCCTTGGCCACGGCACGCAGCCGGTCCATCACGTCGGCCCGCAGCTCGGCGGGCTCCAGGACCACCACGTCCGGTCCGAACTCCACCAGCCAGGCGTCCAGGCCGTGCCCGTACGGAATCTCCAACTCGTCCCAGCCGTCACCGAGTTCCCGCACCGCGGTGGCCTTCGCCCGAAGGGGGTAACCGGCGTCGGAGCGCAGCCGGATCCGCGCCGAACGGTCGGCGGTCTCCCCCGCCCAGCTCGCCACGGTCTCCCGCACGGTGACGACGTCCGGCACCGGGACGGTGAACCGGCCGCTGCGCGAACGCACCTTCCCGGTGATCCGGGAGAGCCGGAAGACCCGCTCGGCACCCCGGTCGCGGTCCCAGCCGGCCAGGTACCAGTGGCCGCGCCAGCACTCCAGCGCCCACGGCTCGACGTGCCGCTGTCCGGGCTGGGCGGCGTTGGCCTTGCGGTAGTCGAAGACGACAGGACGGCGGTCGCGGCAGGCCAGCATCAGCGGCTCGAACGCGGCCTCGTGCACCGGGATGCGCGGCTCTAGCGCACCGTGGGCGCCGTACGGGTCGACGTCCTCGGGGAGGCCGGCCGCGCGCAGCTTCTGCAGGGCGCCGCTGGCCGCGCCGGCGAGCCGGGCCTGCTGCCACACCTTGGCGGCGAGCCCGAGGGCGGCGGCCTCCTCGGCGTCGAGGGTGATGGGCGGCAGCCGGTTGCTGTCACGGCGGGCCAGATAGCCGACCTCGCCGTCGAGGTTCTCCACGGTCTCGATGACCAGTCCGAGTTCGCGCAGGTCGTCCTTGTCGCGCTCGAACATGCGGTTGAAGGAGTCGTCCGAGCCCGCTTCGAGATAGGCCTCGATGGATTCGCGCAGTTCGCGCTTGCTGAGCGGCCGGCGCGTCCCGAGCAGACACAGCGCCAGGTTCATCAGCCGCTCGGCCTTGGCAATGGCCATCGACCCGCTTCGCCTCCCTATGGTGCTTACGAGCGACGACCGTACCGCTCCGAGGTGGCGCGGTAAAAGCCGGAGGCCCATGCCCTGACAGGCATGGGCCCCGGATGATCGGCTCCGGTCGGATCAGACGCCGAGCAGGTCGACCACGAAGATCAGGGTCTCACCGGGCTTGATCGCCGGGGTGGGGCTCTGGTCACCGTAGGCGAGGTGGGCGGGGATGGTCAGCTGACGACGCCCGCCGACCTTCATGCCCTGCACGCCCTGGTCCCAGCCCTTGATGACCCGGCCGCCGCCCAGCGGGAAGCGGAACGGGGTGCCTCGGTTCCAGCTGGCGTCGAACTCCTCGCCCGTGCTGAAAGCGACACCGACGTAGTGCACGGTGACGGTCTGGCCCGCCTTCGCCACCTCGCCGTCGCCCTCCCAGATGTCCTTGATCTCGAGGTCCGCCGGGGGCTCGCCGCCCGGGAAGTCGATCTCGGGCTTGTCGATGCTCACGTCTAACGCTCCTGCTTGTCTGCGGAAAGGCGAACACGCACAGTCTTACATCCCCACGGCGTCACAGCTTCGCGAGGATGTCGACCGAGAAGACCAGCGTGGAGTCCTTCTCGATCCCGCTGCCTTCCGGCGGGGTGTCGCCGTAGCCCAGCTCCGGCGGGACGACGACGAGGACCCGGCTGCCCACCTTCTTGCCGGCCAGCCCCTGTGCCCAGCCCTTGACGACCTGCTGCAGCGAGAACGAGGTCAGCTGCCCCTTCTGGTACGTCGAGTCGAACTCCTTGCCACCGTCCCACAGCACCCCCTTGTACTGCACCAGGATGCTGTCCTCGGCGCCGACCTCCTCGCCGTCGCCCTCGATGACATAGCTCGCCACCAGCTTCTTCGGGGCGTCCGCGTCGGGCACGTCGATGGCGGGCGCCTTGCCGTCGGTGTTGGTGCCGACCTTGGGCAGGCCCTTGTCGTCCTGGGCCGCCTCGGTGCCCTTGGCGCTGCTGGTGGCCTTGTACGTGTCCTTCACGTCCACGACGAACACCAGCGTGTCGGTGCCCTTGATGCCCGCCTGCGCGTTGCCCTGCTCGCCGTACCCCCAGGTCGGCGGGACGGCCATCTGGACGCGGCTGCCGGTCTTCTTCCCGATCAGGCCGTACCGCCAGCCGTCGATGATGGCGCCCTGGGTGAGCGGGAGCGCCAGGCGGGTGCCGCGGTCGTAGGAGTTGTCGAACACCTTCCCGCTGTCCCAGATCTGGCCAAGGTAGTGGGCCACCACGAAGTCGTTCTCCGCGACCGCCTTCCCGCCGCCCGCGATGACCGTCTTGACCGCGAGCTGGTCCGAGGGGTCCCCGCTGCCCTTGGCGACCGTCGGCTTCTCCTCGAACTTCGTACCCGCCGTGATCGCCGGCAGCGGGCCGTCGACGATCTTCGGCGGCGGCGCCGCGGACGTCCCGGGCGCCGAGGGCGAGGCGCTGTCGCTGGCCTTGCCCGAGTCGGACTTGTCGTCCCCGCACGCGGCGAGGGCGGCCAGTCCAGCGGGAACGGCAATGAGAAGTGAGCGTCGGCGCACGGTGGGGGCCTCGTAATCATCGATCTTGTGGATGGCGTCCGCGCAACTCTACGGCGTGAGAAGGGCGCCGCACGGTGTAACGTACGGCGCCCGTGTGACGTTCCGGGAATTTCCGGTCCCCTGGCGGAACGCGTCCCTCACATTCCCGCGATCAGCTTCTCCACCCGCTCGTCCACCGAACGGAACGGGTCTTTGCACAACACCGTGCGCTGGGCCTGGTCGTTGAGCTTGAGGTGCACCCAGTCGACGGTGAAGTCGCGGCGCTGCTCCTGGGCCCGCCGGATGAAGTCGCCCCGCAGCCGGGCCCGAGTGGTCTGCGGCGGCACGGACTTGCCCTCGAAGATCTTCAAATCGTTGCAGATCCGGGCGGCTTGTCCCTTCTTCTCCAGCAGGTAGTACAGACCCCGCCGACGGTGGATGTCGTGGTAGGCGAGGTCTATCTGCGCGACCCGGGGGTGCGACATGGTCATGTTGTGCTTGGCCCGGTACCGCTCCAGGAGCTTGTACTTCATGACCCAGTCGATCTCGGTGCCGATGCGGTCGAGGTCCTCGGACTCGATCGCGTCCAGCGTACGGCCCCACAGCTCCAGCACCTGCTCGACGGTGCCGGTGCGGATGCCGCGGCGCTCGCAGAAGTCCAGCGCCTTCTCGTAGTACTCGCGCTGCACCTCCAGCGCGGAGGCCTCCCGGCCACTGGCCAGGCGCACCTTGCGCCGCCCGGTGATGTCGTGACTGACCTCGCGGATCGCCCGGATCGGGTTCTCCAGCGTGAGGTCGCGCATCACGGTGCCCGCCTCGATCATGCGCAGCACCAGGTCGGTGGCCCCGACCTTGAGCAGCATGGTCGTCTCGGACATGTTCGAATCGCCCACGATGACGTGCAGCCGGCGGTAGCGCTCGGCGTCCGCGTGCGGCTCGTCCCGCGTGTTGATGATGGGCCTCGAGCGGGTCGTCGCCGAGGAGACGCCCTCCCAGATGTGCTCGGCCCGCTGACTGACGCAGTACACGGCGCCGCGCGGCGTCTGCAGCACCTTGCCCGCACCACAGAGCAGCTGCCTCGTGACCAGGAACGGAATCAGGATGTCCGCGAGCCGCGAGAACTCCCCGTGCCGGGCCACCAGATAATTCTCGTGGCAGCCGTAGGAGTTGCCCGCGGAGTCGGTGTTGTTCTTGAAGAGGTAGACGTCGCCCGCGATTCCCTCCTCGTGCAGGCGTCGTTCGGCGTCCACCAGGAGTCCCTCGAGAATGCGCTCGCCGGCCTTGTCGTGGGTGACCAGTTCGGTCACGTTGTCACATTCCGGCGTTGCGTATTCCGGATGTGATCCCACGTCGAGATAGAGGCGGGCGCCGTTCCGCAGAAAGACATTGCTGCTTCGGCCCCATGACACGACACGGCGGAAGAGGTACCGCGCCACCTCGTCAGGCGACAGGCGGCGCTGTCCCCTGAACGTGCACGTGACACCGTACTCGTTCTCCAGCCCGAAAATGCGGCGGTCCATGAGGGAACATTACGCCCGATCCCCCGACCTGAAACGAGGTTCGACGGCACGATTCGGATCATTTTCCGAACGGGCCGCGACCACCACTCTCCCGGCGGGAACTGCCAATACCCGTCCGGTGGCGATCAAAACCAGCAGCGACACGCCGCCCGCGGCCCCCGGCACGGCGAACCCCCACAGCGCCCCGCCCGCCTCGACGACCGGACCGGTGAGGCCCGTTCCCACCGACGCGCCGACGGTGAAGGTGGTCACCAGCCAGGAGAACGCCTCCGTGACCGTGCCGCGCGGCGCGTGCCGGTCGACCAGCACGAAGGCGCAGGCGATGGCCGGAGCGAGGAAGAGCCCGGCCACCACGGTGAGCAACGTCATGGCCACCACACCCGGCATCAGCATCAGCGGCAGGTAACACACCGCCAGAAGGGCCACCAGCACCCGCAGTCGCCGCGCGGGCTCACCGGCCCACTGCCGCGCCCCGTACACCGCACCGCCGATCAGGGCACCCAGCCCGATCCCCGCCATCAGCCAGCCGTACACCTGGTCACCACCGTGCTCGTCCGCGTACGTCACGGCCGCCACCGTGATGGACCCCAGCGCCATCCCCACGGCCAGGAAGGCACCCAGCAGCGCGAGCAGCCCCGGCGAGCGCAGCGCACCCAGCCAGTGCGCCTCGCGCGGCGCCGACCGCCAGGCGCGCGAGGGCGGCGAGACGACCACGGAGAGGGCGCCCAGCACCCCGACGACGTTCAGCACGAGCAGCGCGACCTGCGCCGACCACAGCGAGGCGCACACCGTCACCAGCAGCGGCCCGACGGTGAACATGACCTCCTGGGCCACGGCGTCCATGGCGTACGCCCGGTGGACATGGTCCTCCTCGGGCAGCACGGAAGCCCACAGCGCCCGCAGCCCGCCCTCCAGGGGCGGGGTGAAGAGCCCCGCGGCGGCGACGGCACCGTAGGCCACCGCCGGCGACCCGGTTCCCACGAAGGCGAACACGGCCATCGCCAGCGCCGACAGCACCGCGGCCGGCAGCTGCACGCGCGGCTGCCCCCGCAGATCCACCAGCCGCCCCAGCACCGGCTGCCCCACGGCGTTGGCGACGCCGTACACCGCCGCCAGCGCGCCGGCCAGGCTGTACGTACCGCCCTCCGCCCGCACGAACAGCACGATCGCGATGGCGGCGGTCGCGTTGGGCAGCCGCCCCACCAGCGTGCCCACGAGCAGCCGGGTGGCGTGCCGCACCCGGAGGATCTCCAGGTATCCCGTGACCATGCGGGCCCCTCCACTGGAAGTTTTACGTATAACCAGGTGCTCCATACGTACCATGTCCGCTGTTCACCAGTCCAGACGAAGGAGCGGC
The DNA here is from genome assembly GCF_044390325.1 of Streptomyces sp. NPDC018964. NCBI lineage: Bacteria > Bacillati > Actinomycetota > Actinomycetes > Kitasatosporales > Streptomycetaceae > Streptomyces > Streptomyces sp. NPDC018964. The sequence goes on along the minus strand of NZ_JBIRYZ010000012.1, from coordinate 167,313 downwards.
CCGACGATGCCCCGAGCCGGCACCCGCCCCACGAGCCGGGACGTCGCCCAGGCCGCCGGCGTCTCGCAGGCCGCGGTCTCCCTGGTCCTCGGCGACAAGTGGCGCGGCCGGGTGTCCGAGGCCACGGCGGAGCGCGTCCGGGAGGCCGCGCGCACCCTGGGCTACCGCCCCAACCTGGCCGCCCGCAACCTCCGGCTGGGCCGCACCCGTACGGTCCTCCTGGTCGTCCCCGCCCTCACCACGGAGTTCTTCGCCGGCGTCTACACCGGGGCCGCCCGGGTGGCCTCCCGGCACGGCTTCGGCGTGGTCCTGTACCCCTCCCCTGAGGGCATCGGCCCTGCCCGCGACCCCTTCGCGTCCGCGCAGGCGGCCCTGGACGGCGTCATCGCCTCCTCCATGGCCGCGGAGGCCCTCACCGCGATCCGCGGCGAGGCGCTGCCGCTGGTGATGCTGGACAGCGACCCCGAGGGCAGTGTGGGAGCGGCCACGGTCAACCTCGACATCGCCGACGGCGTCCGCCAGGTCACCGACCACCTCCTGGCACTGGGCCACCGCCACTTCCTCCACCTCGCGGCGGACGTGGCGTCCTGGACCTTCGAGGTGCGCGCGCGGGAACTGACGGCACGCCTGCGGGAGGTCCCGGGGGCGTCGCTGCGTACGGCACGGGCACCGATCTCGATCAAGGGCGCGGAGGCGGCGGCGGAGGCCGCGCTCTCCGGGACCGCACCGGACCGCCCCACCGCCGTGGTCTGCGACGACGACCACCTGGCAGCCGGCACGTACAAGGCCGCGCGGCGCCTGGGACTGCGTGTTCCCGAGGACCTGTCCGTCACCGGTCTGGACGACCTGGCCCTCGCGAGCGCGATCGATCCGGAACTGACCACGGTGCGGTTGGACTCGGAGCTTTTCGGTGAGCGGGGGATGGAGGCGCTGCTGGCGGTCCTGGAGGGCCGCGCCCCCGCCGCGGGCGACATCCCGGTCGAACTGGTGGTACGGGGGTCCACGGCCCCGGCACCCCACTGAGGGCCGCGACGGCCCGCCGTGCCGGTGCCGAGCGGGGCGGGCTCGCAGCCCGGCGGCTTACGGGGTGCCCCGCGCTGGTGTCGGCCGGGCGGGTTCACGCGGCCCGGCGCCTCGCGGACGCCCCGGCGTTCGGTGTGGGCCGGGGGCCGTACGACCCGGCGGCTTACGGGTGCCCCGGCGTGGATGTGGGCCGGGAGGTTCGCGCCGCCCGGCGCCTCGTGGGTGTCCCTGCGTGGGTGCGAGCCGGGGGTGGGGTTGCGCAGCCCGGCGCTTGCGGGGTGCCGTCGCGCCCACCCGTGCCGCCCCAGCGGCACGACTGCCCGCGGCTGATGCGGCACGCGGCTGCCCGCGGAGGGCGGCGGCGGTAGCGATGCAGGCGCGTACGGCGGGGAGGGGACAGGGCGGGGGTGGCCGCCCGCAGTGGCCGGCGCGTCCGCACCCCTGGCCTCACCGAGAAACGTGATCCGCGCCAGTCCGAGGACGGACACCCCCGACGCGGCCCCGACCCACCCACCGGCCGTAGGCGCTACACACGCCCCCACCGAAGCCGCACAGGCGCCGCAGGCACCCCACCCACCGGACCGAAAGCCGCACCGCGAGCATCCCGTCCACCGGACCGAACGCCGCACCGCAGGCGCCGCCCCAGCCCCACCGGACCGAAGCCGCGCCGCAGGCACCCCGCAGGCGTCAGACGCGCGCCCTCACTACTCGACGTCCCCGCCCGAGTCCGTCTCGGCCTCCGCCTCGGAGGCCGTCTCCGCACCGCCCGCCTCCAGCAGACGGGACAACTGACGCCCCCCGATCCGCTTGAACTTCCGCTTCTGCGGCCGCGTACGATCCAGCACCGCCACTTCCAGCCGCTCCGCGGGAATCTCCCGCTCACTGCCGTTGGTGTCCCGCGACAACGCCTGAATCGCCAGCCTCAGCGCCTCCGCCAGCGTCATCCCGTCCCGGTGCCGCTGATCCAGGTACCCGCTGATCTGCTCCGCGTTGCCCCCCACCGCCACCGAACCGTGCTCGTCCACGATGGACCCGTCGTGCGGCAACCGGTAGATCTGGTCGAACTCCGGGGTCTCCCCGACCTCGGCCACCACCAGCTCCACCTCGTACGGCTTCTCCCCCACACTCGAGAAGATCGTCCCCAGCGTCTGCGCGTACACGTTCGCCAGACCCCGGGCCGTCACATCGTCCCGGTCATAGGTGTAACCCCGCAGATCGGCATACCGCACGCCACCGATCCGCAGATTCTCGTACTCGTTGTACTTACCGGCCGCGGCGAACCCGATCCGGTCATAGATCTCGCTGAACTTGTGCAGCGCACGGGACGGGTTCTCACCGACGAACACGATCCCGTCGGCATACTGCAGCACCACAAGGCTGCGACCACGGGCGATCCCCTTCCGGGCATACTCCGCCCGGTCCGCCATCGCCTGCTGGGGTGAGACATAGAACGGCGTCGACACCGGTTATCCGTCCCTTTCTGTCGAAGTCACTGGACCACCAAACAACCGAACAACCCGCCCGCGCGACCTACAGCAACGAGGCCCGCGGACCGTCCGGCTGCTCCAGCCGCCGCTCCAGCACCGACCGGGCGATGCCGGACGCCTCGTCCTCGGTGAGCCGGCGGAAACCGTCCTCGGTGATCACGGTGACGATCGGATAGATCCGGCGGGCGACATCGGGACCACCGGTCGCCGAGTCGTCGTCTGCCGCGTCATACAGCGCCTGCACCACCAACGTGGTGGCCTCGGCCTCACTCAGGTCGTCCCGGAACAGCTTCTTCATCGCACCGCGCGCGAAGATCGAACCGGAACCCGTCGCGGCGTACCCCTGCTCCTCCGAACGCCCGCCCGTGACGTCGTAGGAGAAGATCCGCCCCTTCTCCCGGTCCACGTCGTACCCGGCGAACAGCGGAACCACGGCCAACCCCTGCATCGCCATGCCCAAATTCGAACGGATCATCGTCGACAGCCGGTTCGCCTTGCCCTCCAGCGACAGCTGCGCGCCCTCGACCTTCTCGAAGTGCTCCAGCTCCAGCTGGAACAGCTTCACCATCTCCACGGCGAGACCCGCCGTACCGGCGATCCCCACCGCCGAGTACTCGTCGGCCGGGAACACCTTCTCGATGTCCCGCTGCGCGATGACGTTCCCCATGGTGGCCCGCCGGTCACCGGCGAGCACGACCCCACCGGGGAACGTCACCGCCACGATCGTCGTCCCGTGCGGTGCCTCGATCACACCCTTCACGGGCGGCAACGACCTCTTGCCCGGCAGCAGCTCCGGCTGGTGCTCGGAGAGGAAGTCCATGAAGGAGGAGGATCCCGGCGTCAGGAAGGCAGCTGGTAGACGCCCGGTGCTACGAGTGTTGGCTTCCACGCGATTCCTTCCACGTATGCGGCAGCCCGCCTTATGGCATCGGGCCGATCCTTGAACTGCCCCAGCGCCGCGTTGCAGCTGAAGCACAGTACGCCACGGACCCTACCCGTCTCATGGCAGTGATCCACATGTGCGGCAGGCGCCGCCAGACATATACAGCAGACGCCTCCCTGGGAGGCGATCAACTCGTCACGCTCGGCTTCGGTGAGGCCGTACTGGCGCTTCAGATGACCCGCGCGCCCCTCGGCGGCTCGGCCAGCCTTGCAACGCGTCGACAACCCATCCGACGCGGTCGCATTGCGGTGCGACGCGCAGTCTCGACAGTGTGGCTGCAGGCCGTCCAGGTTTGACCGCTTGCGGGCGAAGGCTGCGCGCGGCTTGTCCTCACCACACCACGCGCAGCGCTTCAGATCCTCTTTCGATGCCAACTCCGAAGCCCCCCGGCCTTCGATTCGAAGGCTATTCGCCGCCCTTTTGAACAAATGAACGAACGAAGTCCTCGGCGTTAGCCTCCAAGACATCGTCGATCTCGTCCAGAACGTCGTCCACGTCCTCGCTCAGCTTTTCCTGACGCTCCTTGAGGTCCTCCGAAGCCTGCGCCTCAGCCGCCTGCTCCTCGACCTCCTCCGTGGACCGGGTGGCCTTCTGCTGTCCGCCGCCGGTGTCCTTGGTCGCCATCACCCTCACCCCGCTCGGTTCGCCCGACACACTTGCTCGGTCAAGATCAGACCCTACTCGCCGGGTCCGACAATGCCCCCGCAGTTGCTCCAACGTACGGGGACCATCTCGATGATTCCCGGACCCGGCGTTTTCCACCCTGTCCGGCCGGCCCTTCCCGGGTCTCCCCGGTACCCGCTCAGCTTCCCGACAACACCCTGACCAGGTCTTCTGCCGTACGGCAGCGGTCCAGGAGCTCCTTGACGTGATTACGCGTTCCGCGAAGCGGTTCCAGGGTTGGGACCCGCTGGAGCGAGTCCCGGCCCGGCAGATCGAAGATCACCGAGTCCCAGGAGGCCGCCGCGACGTCGTCCGCGTACTGCTCCAGACAGCGCCCGCGGAAGTACGCACGGGTGTCCTCCGGAGGCTTCGTACGAGCCCGCTCGACCTCTCCCTCGCTCAGCAGCCGCTTCATCCGTCCCCGGGCCACCAGACGGTTGTAGAGGCCCTTATCGGGTCGTACGTCGGCGTACTGCAGGTCCACCAGGTGCAGCCGGGCGGCGTCCCAGTCCAGGCCGTCCCTGCGCCGGTAGCCCTCCATGAGCTCCCGCTTGGCGACCCAGTCCAGCTCGCCGGCCAGGCTCATCGGGTCGTTCTCCAGCCGCGTGAGGGTGTCCTCCCAGCGGACCAGCACGTCCTTGGTCTGCTCGTCGGCATCGGCCCCGAAGCGTTCCTCCACGTACTTGCGGGCCAGCTCGTAGTACTCCATCTGGAGCTGCACCGCGGTCAGGGTCCGCCCGCTGCGCAGTGTGACCAGGCGCTTCAGGGACGGGTCGTGCGAGACCTGGTGCAGTGTCCGCACCGGCTGGTCCACGGCCAGGTCCACCGCGATGAACCCGTCCTCGATCATGGACAGGACCAGCGCCGTCGTGCCCAGCTTCAGGTACGTCGAGATCTCGGACAGGTTCGCGTCGCCGATGATCACGTGCAGCCGCCGGTACTTCTCGGCGTCGGCGTGCGGCTCGTCCCGGGTGTTGATGATCGGGCGCTTCAGCGTCGTCTCCAGGCCCACCTCGACCTCGAAGTAGTCCGCGCGCTGGCTGAGCTGGAAGCCGTGCTCGTGGCCGTCCTGGCCGATACCGACGCGGCCGGCGCCGGTGAAGACCTGGCGGGTGACGAAGAACGGCGTCAGGTGGCGCACGATGTCCGAGAAGGGGGTCTCCCGCTTCATCAGGTAGTTCTCGTGCGTGCCGTAGGAGGCGCCCTTGTTGTCGGTGTTGTTCTTGTAGAGGTGGATGGGCTGGGCGCCGGGGAGCTGTCCGGCGCGCTCCGCCGCCTCGGCCATGATCCGCTCGCCCGCCTTGTCCCAGAGGACGGCGTCGCGGGGGTTGGTGACCTCGGGGGCACTGTATTCCGGATGGGCGTGGTCCACGTAGAGCCGTGCGCCGTTGGTGAGGATGACGTTGGCCAGGCCGATGTCCTCGTCGGTGAGCTGGCTGGCGTCGGCGGCCTCACGGGCGAGGTCGAAGCCTCGCGCGTCCCGCAGCGGGTTCTCCTCCTCGAAGTCCCAGCGGGCCCGGCGGGCCCGGTGCATCGCCGCCGCGTAGGCGTTCACGATCTGGGACGAGGTGAGCATGGCATTGGCGTTGGGGTGGCCGGGGACGGAGATGCCGTACTCCGTCTCGATGCCCATTACTCGCCGTACGGTCATGCGGCCCTCCTTGCCCGGCGGCGTCCCCGGTCGGGGGCGCTGCTGTACCGCCGGCGCTCCGGTGCGTGTGCGGTGCCCGTCCCCGCACTGCGCGACTCGGCGGTACGGAAGAGCCTAGAACGCCTTTGCGCTGGTGGGGAGATCATTTGCGTCATTGCTGTGCTCCAGCCGTGGCCCGAAAAGCAGTCGGCTGCGGGTACCCGTCGAGGGCACCCGCAGCCGCCCTGGCTTTTACAGGTACTGACCGGTGTTCGCCACCGTGTCGATGGAGCGTCCGGTGTCCGCGCCCTGCTTTCCGGTGATGAGCGTACGGATGTACACGATCCGTTCGCCCTTCTTTCCGGAGATTCGGGCCCAGTCGTCGGGGTTGGTGGTGTTGGGCAGGTCCTCGTTCTCCTTGAACTCGTCCACGCATGCCTGGAGCAGGTGGGAGACGCGGAGGCCCTTCTGGTTCTTTTCCAGGAAGTCCTTGATCGCCATCTTCTTGGCGCGGCCCACGATGTTTTCGATCATGGCGCCGGAATTGAAGTCCTTGAAGTAGAGGACTTCCTTGTCGCCGTTGGCGTAGGTGACTTCCAGGAAGCGGTTCTCCTCGGATTCGGCGTACATCTGTTCCACGGCGGTCTGGATCATGCTCTGGACCGTCATGGCCTTGTCGCCACCGTGCTCGGCGAGGTCGTCGCCGTGCAGGGGGAGGCGTTCGGTGAGGTACTTGCCGAAGATGTCCTGGGCCGCTTCGGCGTCCGGACGCTCGATCTTGATCTTCACGTCCAGGCGGCCGGGCCGCAGGATGGCGGGGTCGATCATGTCCTCGCGATTGGAGGCACCGATGACGACCACGTTCTGCAGGCCTTCCACGCCGTCGATCTCGGCGAGCAGCTGGGGGACGATGGTGTTCTCCACGTCCGAGCTGACGCCGGAGCCGCGGGTGCGGAAGAGGGATTCCATCTCGTCGAAGAAGACGATGACGGGGGTGCCCTCGCTGGCCTTCTCCCGGGCTCGCTGGAAGACGAGGCGGATCTGCCGCTCGGTCTCGCCGACGTACTTGTTCAGCAGCTCGGGGCCCTTGATGTTGAGGAAGAAGCTCTTGCCGGCGGCCTGGCCGGTGACCTCGGCGACCTTCTTGGCCAGCGAGTTGGCGACGGCCTTGGCGATGAGGGTCTTTCCGCATCCGGGGGGCCCGTAGAGCAGCACGCCCTTGGGCGGCCGCAGTTCGTGCTCCTTAAACAGGTCCGGGTAGAGGTACGGCAGCTCGACCGCGTCGCGGATGGCCTCGATCTGGCCGCCGAGGCCGCCGATCTGCTCGTAGCCGATGTCGGGGACTTCCTCGAGGACGAGTTCTTCGACCTCGCTCTTGGGGACGACCTCGTAGACGTATCCGGAGCGGGGCTCCATGAGCAGGGCGTCGCCGGGGCGGATGGTGACGTCCAGCAGCGGCTCGGCGAGCCGCACCACCCGTTCCTCGTCGGTGTGCCCGAGCACCAGGGCCCGCTCGCCGTCCTCGAGGATCTCCTTGAGGGTGACGATGTCGCCGACGCGCTCGAATTCCATGGCCTCGACCACGTTGAGCGCTTCGTTGAGCATCACTTCCTGGCCGCGTCGGAGCTCGTCGAGCTCGACGCTGGGGCTGACGTTCACCCGCAGTTTGCGGCCGCCGGTGAAGATGTCGGCCGTGCCGTCCTCGTTCGCCGTGAGGAAGACCCCGAAGCCGGCCGGGGGCTGCGCGAGCCGGTCGACTTCCTCCTTGAGGGCCACGATCTGGTCGCGGGCCTCTCGGAGCGTTCCGGCGAGTCGTTCGTTCTGGGCGGACACGCCGGCCAGGTTGGTCTGCAGCTCGACGATCCGCTCTTCGAGAATCCTCGTGTGTCGCGGAGAGTCGGCGAGCTTGCGTCGCAGGACGGCGATCTCCTGCTCAAGGTAGGCAATCTGCCCTGCCGGGTCGTCGGACCCGCATCCTGGGCGGATGCCGCGGTTCATGTCGTCGTCGTGGGCTGCCACGGTCCTCACCTCCTCCAAGGGGAGCTGGACGCTTCCAGACCCTACCTGGGCGGGTGTCGATTGAAACCCCTAGATCACAAAGACGGTCGGGGTGTGTCCGATCTTCACCCTTGCGCTCTCCCTCACGCCAGGGGAATACCCATCGAAGACGATCGGAACCCAGGCGAAGGTAGGGTCGAAGTGTTCAACACCCGTCGGAGCTGGCCGGATTCCCGTTCGGTTCGACGCAGGAAACGGTAGGAGAGATGAGCGTGCAGCAGGAGGCCGGAGTCGGCGGCGAGGCCTTGGAGGTGTGGATCGACCAGGACCTGTGTACCGGTGACGGCATCTGTGCCCAGTACGCCCCCGACGTGTTCGAGCTGGACATCGACGGTCTGGCCTACGTGAAGAGCCCGCGGGACGAGTTGCTGCAGGACAGGGGGGCGGCAACGCCCGTGCCGCTGCCGCTCCTCGTGGACGTGGTCGACTCGGCGAAGGAGTGTCCGGGTGAGTGCATCCACGTCCGTCGGGTTTCGGACGGTGTCGAGGTGTACGGGCCGGACGCCGGGTGATCGATGTGACACGACGCGTCACCACTGTCTGATTTCTCACATTTCGGGGCGTGTGTGCCGGAGCGCGCCCGCGGCGCGCCCGTGCACGGGTCACACGCTCCTGGCACCGGACGGGGCGGACCGCACGAATGTGCCGTTCTCCCACCGCCACTTCACGCTCTCGCGTACGTCGGGGCAGCAACTGGGCACGTCGGCGGAGGAGTAGCCGAAGAGTCCGGCGGTGACCTCGCCGTCACGTACGGCGAAGTCTCCGACGTTGGTGCGGTCCTCGGGGTCGACGAGGGTGGCGACCACGCGTGGTGCGGTGCCGCCCGCGGCCCGGGTGAGGACGTACACGCCGTCGGGCGGGGTACCCATGGGGGTGTCGCAGTGGACCACGGCCACGGTCTCCGGGCGGCCGTCGCCGTCGAGGTCGCCGGACGCCTTCTTCTTCACCGCGAGCCCCACCCGGCCGCAGTCGAGGGGGAACTCGGCGGCCGCGGGGTCGGGCGGGGCGGTGTGCGCCGGGGCGCTCTTCGTCCGCGGTCCGGGCGTGGGGACGGCGGTGGCGGCGTCGGGCCCCACGACCGAGGAGAGGGCCACGACACCGGCGACGGCCGTGGCGGTGGCGACCCAGTGGATGGGCCGGGTGTGCGTGTGGGCGAGCTCCGGAACGGCGGAAGGCTGCACGAGGAGTGTCTCCTGTGAGGGCTGTGCCGGTGGGGGTGGCCAGCATCGTGCCACACGTCACAGTACGGGGGAACGGCGGGGTGTGCGGTTCCGGTGCGGGGGCGCCGGGAGGGGGTGCGTTCTCCGTGCCGCCGGTCGGATCGTCGGGTCAACGTGAAGGCGCCGTGGCGCAGTTCCCGGTTGTTGCCGGGAACTGCGCCACGGCGCCGGTCCGTTGTGGGGGTGGCGGTCCGCGTCAGCGGGTGGCGCCTCCGTCGGCGTTGGGGCCGGCGTAGTCCTCGCCGTAGGCGCCCTTGGCGGGGCGGCGGCGGCGCATGGGCGGCTCGACGCCGTCGGCGAGGCGGCGGGCGGTGAGGAGGAAGCCGGTGTGGCCGATCATCCGGTGGTCCGGGCGGACGGCCAGGCCCTCGATGTGCCAGTTGCGGATCATCGTCTCCCAGGAGGTCGGCTCGTTGAAGCAGCCGATCTCGCGGATGGACTCGACGGTCCGGGCGAGCTGGGTGGTGGTGGCGACGTAGCAGCAGAGGATGCCGCCGGGGACGAGTGCCTTGGAGACGGCCTCCAGGCACTCCCAGGGGGCGAGCATGTCGAGAATGACGCGGTCGACGTCGGTGTCGGACAGGTTGTCCTGGAGGTCGCCGACGGTGAGCTGCCAGGCGGGGTGCGGGCCGCCGAAGTAGCGCTCGACGTTCTGCCGGGCGATGTCGGCGAAGTCCTCGCGGCGCTCGTAGGAGTGCAGCATGCCCTGGTCGCCGATGGCGCGCAGCAGGAAGCTGCTGAGCGAGCCGGAGCCGACGCCGGCCTCGACGACGCGCGCGCCGGGGAAGATGTCGGCGAAGGCGAGGATCTGCCCCGCGTCCTTGGGGTAGACGACGGCTGCCCCGCGGGGCATGGACAGGACGTAGTCGGGGAGCAGGGGGCGCAGCGCGAGGTAGGCGACGTTCCCGGTGGTGCGGACAACGCTGCCCTCGGGAGCGCCGATCAGTTCGTCGTGGGGGAAGGAACCCTTGTGGGTGTGGAAGTTCTTCCCGGCCTCGAGCGTGAACGTGTAGTGGCGGCCCTTGGGGTCGGTCAGCTGAACCTGGTCCCCGACCTTGAAGGGCCCGCGCCTGCGGGCGGCACCGGTCGGTTCGGACATGTGAACAGCCTACCCGTCCCGGGAGGGGGTGCCGACCACGACCGGTGCGGGCGGGAGGGTCAGCTGGGCCGTGCCATCGCCTTCACGAAGGCGCGTTCGACGTCGGCGGCGGACAGGACGCCGTAGATCTCGCCGGTGTCCTCGACCACCAGGTACTCGGTGGCCGGGGTGGCGCGCAGGGCGTCCAGGAGGTCCTCTCCGGCGAGTTCGGCGGAGACGTGCATGCCGTCGGTGAGGTCCTGAGCGAGTCCGCCGACGGGTACCCAGGGCCGGCGGTGTTCGGGTACGCCGACGATGGCGGCCTCGCGGACCAGGGAGAGGGGGGCGCCGTCGGGGTCGACGACGACCAGGGCGCGGGCGCCGGCGGCGTTGGCCCGGCGCAGGGCCTCGGAGAGGGGGGTGTCGGTCTCGACGGGCACCGCGCGGCGGGTGAGGGTGCGGGCGCGCAGTTCGGGGAGGTGTTCGCGCAGCCGGGCCATGCGCAGGCTGTTGCCGGCGCCGGTCCAGATGATCGCGGCGAGGATGGCGGCGAGCAGGGCGTCCAGGACGGTGTCCATGCCCACGTTGTCCACGGCGTCGGAGCCGAGGGCGCCGGACTGGGTGAGCAGGGGGAGGCCGATCAGGACGGCGACGGCAAGGGCGCGGCCGACCCAGGCGGCGGCGATGGTGCCGGTCATGGGTGTGCCGCTGATCGCCCAGACGACGGCGCGGAGCATGCGGCCGCCGTCCAGGGGGAGGCCGGGCAGGAGGTTGAAGACGGCGACGATGAGGTTGGAGATCATCAGGCCGGCCAGCAGGACGCCGGGGACGCTGCTGGGGTCGACGGCCAGCAGCGCGAGGTAGAAGAGGCCGGACAGGACGAGGGAGAGCAGCGGGCCGACGAAGGCCAGCACGAACTCGCGTCCGGGGGTCTCGGCTTCCTTCTCGATCTCGGAGACGCCGCCGAAGAACTGGAGCTGGATGCGGCGCACCGGGAGTTTGAAGCGGAGTGCGGCGAGGGTGTGGGCGAGTTCGTGGACCAGTACGGAGGCGTAGAAGGCGACCGCGAAGAACAGGGAGACGAGGTAGCTGGCGGCGCCGAGCTCGGGCAGTACGCGGTCGATCTGTCCGCCGAACACCCAGGTGATGAGGATGGCGACGAGGAACCAGCTGGGTGCCACGTACACGGGTACGCCGAACGGGCGTCCCATCAGCAGCCCGCCCCGCTGTTTCTCCTGCGGCCGCTGCGGCGGTGTCTGTCCGGTACCGGAGTGCGCGAGCGGGCGTTTCCCGCCGGTGTCGTCGGCCCGCGGGGTGTTCCGCCGGTCGCGGGGCCCGTCCGTGGGGGCGGAGGGCTCGCCGGGTCCGGTGTCCGAGGTCCGGGGAGCCGGCTGGGTGGAGGCGGGGGTGCGGTCCTGGCCGGTGGCCGGGGGCGTGGGGGTGCCGTCGGGCCGGCCGGTGGCGGGCTCGTCCGCGGGGTGGCCGGGCTCGGGGGTGGCCGGGGGGTGAGGGCCCGTGTGGTCGGGCGACTCGTCGTTGCCGGGTCGCGGCTGTCCGCGCCCGCCGCTTACGTCCACCGGTGTCCCCTCGTTCGCTGCGTCTCCCGCGCCTGCCGGGCGGGAGGGTCTCGTGTCGATGGTATGCGGCCCGCGCCGCGCGTTCCGCCCCGGCACCCTGTCTCCTTCCCCTCCTTCCTCCTTCCCCTTCCTGCCCCGCCGTCACGCGCGGTGTCCGCGGGTGGTCCGGGGCCGCGTCGGAGGTGTCCGTCCGCGGGCCGGCGGGTGATCGGCCCGTCGGAGGGGCATGGGAGCGCTGGCGGTGGCGGACGGCGTTCCCGTCCTTTCCGTTCGGTCGGCGTGCGCGCTCTGTCGGTGGCGGGCCGTAAGGTCTGTGGCATGGAGACGAGCACCGAGGGCGAGGAGCGGACCGGCGGCAGCCCGGTCACCGTGGGCGTGCGAGCGGATGCGGCTGTCGTGCCGCCCTCCTCGTTGTCGCCTTCCCGTGCGAGTGACTTCATGCAGTGTCCGCTGCTGTACCGGTTCCGGGTCATCGACCGGCTGCCGGAGAAGCCGAGCGAGGCGGCGACCAGGGGCACGCTGGTGCACGCGGTGCTGGAGCGGCTCTTCGACGCCCCGGCCTCCGACCGTACCGCGCCCCGGGCGAAGTCGCTGGTCCCGGGGCAGTGGGACCGGTTGCGTGAGAGCAGGCCGGAGGTCATGGAGCTGTTCGCCGACGATCCGGGGGGTGAGCGGCTGGCGCGTTGGCTGGCGGAGGCGGAGCGGCTGGTCGAGCGGTGGTTCTCGCTGGAGGATCCGAGCCGGCTGGAGCCCGCCGAGCGGGAGCTGTTCGTCGAGGCGGAGCTGGATTCGGGGCTGAGGCTGCGCGGCATCATCGACCGGGTGGACGTCGCGCCCACCGGCGAGGTGCGGATCGTCGACTACAAGACGGGCAAGGCGCCCCGGCCGGAGTACGCCGAGGGTGCGCTGTTCCAGATGAAGTTCTACGCCCTGGTGGTGTGGCGGCTGAAGAAGGTGATCCCGCGCCGGCTCCAGCTGGTGTACCTCGGCAGTGGTGACGTGGTGACCTACGATCCCGTGCTCGCGGATCTGGAGCGGGTGGAGCGCAAGCTGCTCGCGCTGTGGGACGCTATCCGGCTGGCGACCGAGACGGGCGTCTGGCGTCCGCGTCCCACGAAGCTGTGCGGCTGGTGCGACCACCAGGCGCACTGTCCGGAGTTCGGCGGCACTCCCCCGCCGTACCCCCTGCCGGTGAGGGCGCCCGAGTCCGGCGGGGTCCAACAGGGCAGAATGGGGCCGGACTAGCGAAGGAGACTTACGTGGCCATCCGCGTCCTACTGGTCGACGACCAGCCGCTGCTGCGTACCGGGTTCCGGATGATTCTGGAGGCCGAGCAGGACATCGCGGTCGTCGGCGAGGCCGGGGACGGCCTCCAGGCCCTGGACCAGGTGCGGGCGCTGCAGCCCGATGTGGTGCTGATGGACATTCGCATGCCGCGGATGGACGGGGTGGAGGCGACCCGGCAGATCACCGGACCCGAGCGGGACGGACCGGCGAAGGTGCTGGTGCTGACGACGTTCGATCTCGACGAGTACGTGGTGGAGGCGTTGAAGGCGGGGGCCAGTGGCTTCCTGCTGAAGGACGCCCCGGCCAACGAGCTGGTGCAGGCGATCCGTGTGGTGGCCGCCGGGGAGGCGATGCTCGCGCCGAGCATCACGCGCCGGCTGCTGGACAAGTACGCCACGCATCTGCCGTCCGGTGACGAGCCGGTGCCGGACACGCTGCACACGCTGACCGAGCGTGAGGTCGAGGTGCTGAAGCTGGTGGCGCGCGGGCTGTCCAACGCGGAGATCGCCGCGGATCTGTTCGTCAGTGAGACCACCGTCAAGACGCATGTGGGGCACGTCCTGACCAAGCTGGGGCTGCGTGACCGGGTGCAGGCGGCGGTGTACGCCTATGAGAGCGGGCTGGTGCGCCCCGGCGCGCAGTAGCGCGGCAGTCGCGCGGTACGGCGAGGGCGCCCTTCCTGGCGGGGAGGGCGCCCTCGTCGTTAGGGGTACGGCGTCAGTTCTTGCTCAGTTCCCAGAACCGGAACACGGTCGAGGCGTCGAGGCAGTACTCCAGGCCGTACACGCCGTCCCGGACGACCGCGTACTGCTTGGCCTGCCAGAGCGGGAGGACGGGGATGTCCTCGGCGACGATGTCCTGGATCCGGCCGAACTCCTCGTCGGTGGCGGAGCGGTCGCTCTGGGCGGCCGTGCGCGGGAGGAGCGAGTCGGTGATCGGGCCGGCGTCGTAGTTGTTGTGCAGTACGTTGCCCTTGCCGAAGAAGGGGCCGGTGAAGTTGTCGGCGTCCGGGTAGTCGGGTATCCAGCCCTTGACGTGGACGCCGTACTTGCCGGCCGCGATGTCCTTCTCGTACTGGGCGAAGGGGACCGACTTGACGTCGGCGTCGAAGAGGCCGCTGGCGTCGAGCTGTCCGGCGATCGTCTTCAGTTCCTGGTCGGTGGCCGGGCCGTAGCGGGACGGGGTGGACCACAGGGTCAGCCTCACCTTGCCGGTGATGCCCTCCTCCTCCAGCGCGGCGGCGGCCTTGGCCTTGGAGGGGCGGGCGCCGTAGGTGTCGAAGAAGGCGGTGTTGTGGCCGCCGATGCCGGCCGGGACGATCGAGTACAGCGGGCTGGCCGTGCCCTGGTGGATGTCCCGGACGAGGGCGTCACGGTCGATCAGATGGGCGATGGCCCGGCGCACGCCGGGTTTCCCGGCGACCGGGTCGTCCATGTTGAAGACCAGGTACTGGGCCTCGGCGCTGCTGCCCTCGACGATCTCGATGCCGCCGGTGCCGTCGTCGGCCCGGTCGATGTCGTTGATGGCCTCGGCGGTGAGGCCGCGGTAGGCGATGTCGACCTGGGTGTCCTGTACGGCCTTCTTCAGGGCGTTCTGGTCGCCGTGGAAGAACTCCAGGGTCACGCCGGAGTTCTTGGTCTCGGCGCTGCCCCGGTAGTGCTCGTTGACGGAGAAGACGGCGCGGTCGTTGGCGAACGAGTCCAGCCGGTACGGGCCGGAGCCGACCGCCTCTCCGTCCTCGCGCAGTCCGTCGGCGTCGTACTCGCGGTGGTCGACGATGGCACCGGCGCCGGACGCGATCTTGCTGGGGAAGGTGGCGTCGGGTGTGTTGAGTTCGAAGACGACCGTCTTCTCGTCGGGGGTGCTGACCTTCTCCAGTGTGGGGAACATGATCGCCGGCCCGTCGGGGTCGTTGATCCTCAGCATGCGGTCGAAGGAGAACTTCACGTCCTTCGAGGTGAGCGGGTCACCGTTGCTGAACTTCAGTCCGTCCCGCAGGGTGCAGCGGTAGACGGTGGTGCCGGTGTCCGCGAAGCCGCAGCTCTCGGCGGCGTCCGGCTGCGGCTCGGTGGCTCCCTTGGGGAAGCCGAGCAGCGACTGGAAGACGTTGTTGAACAGCAGCCAGGAGCCGGGGTCGTAGCCGGAGGCGGGGTCGGTGGCCAGGATGTCCTCGGACATCCCCACCACGACGCCGGAGCCGTCGGCCCCCGTGTCGCCGCTCTCGGCGCCACAACCGGTCAACAGGCCGGAGGCCAGCCCCGCCACGATGGGCAGGACTGGCCACGGGTTACGCAAATTCACGTGCTGTGCCTTGTCGTTCTTGCTGCCCGGACCGCGTCGGCGGTCCGGGGTCGTGCGGTTCCGTCACTCGGTGACGCCGCGCGCGAGCTCCCACAGCTGGAGGGACGAGGAGGAGTTGATCGCGTAGGCGGTGCCGGTGACGCCGTCGCGTGCGGCGACGTACTGCTTACCCTGCCACAGCGGGATCAGCGGGACCTCGATGGCGACGATGTTCTGGATCTCCGCGAGGCTGTCGGAGGCGGACAGCCGGTCGGCCTGGCGGCGCGACTCCGGGATCAGATCATTGATGATCTTGGGGTTCGCGTAGGGCGAGCTGAGGAAGTTGTCCTCGCCGAGGAAGGGCGCGGTGAAGGCGTCGGCGTCCGGGTAGTCGGGGAACCAGCCCATGCCGTAGACGTCGTACTTCTCGTTCTGAGCGGCGGTCTTGAACTTGTTCCAGGTCTCGCTCTTGATGTCGGTGTCGAACAGACCGCTGTCGTTGAGCTGCTTGCTCAGCTGCTCGAACTCCGTCTTGGCGGCGGGACCGTAGTGGTCGTGCGTGTAGTGCAGCGTCAGCTTCACCGGGGTGCTGACGCCGGCCTCCTCCAGCAGGTCGCGGGCCTTGTCCACGTTCGGGTCGCCGTACTTGTTGAAGAACGCGTTGGTGTGACCGGTGACGCCGGCGGGGACCAGCGAGAACAACGGCTCGGCCTGGGAGCCGTAGACGTTGCCGACCAGTTCGCCGCGGTTGATGACCTGGGCCATCGCCTGGCGGACGGCCTTGTCCTTCACGGTGGGGGCCTCGGTGTTGAACGCCAGGTACCGGATCTCCAGACCGGGCGACTCGACCAGCTCGATCTCGCCGTCGGTGGAGTTGCCGAGTTCCTGGATCTGCTCCGGCGACATGGTGCGGGTCGCCATGTCGATGTCGCCCTTCTCCAGCGCGTCGACCATGGCCTCGGAACTGTCGTAGGAGACCATCTCGACCTTGTCGTTGTTCACCTCCAGCGCGCCCTTGTAGGAGGGGTTCTTGGTGAAGGTGGCGCTGACGAGCGTGTCGCCCTCAACCTTGCCCTCGAAGGTGTACGGGCCGGAGCCGTCGATCTCGAAGCCCTCGCGCAGCGCGCCCTTGTCGTAGGAGTCCTCGTTGACGATGCCCGCGACCGGGGTGGACAGCTTGTACGGGAAGGTGGCGTCGGCGCTCTTGAGGTGGAAGATCACCTCGCGGTCGCCCTGCGTCTCGACGGTGTCGATGACGGACAGCAGCGCGAACACGCCGCTGTCGCCCTCGAGGTCGATGGCGCGCTCGAAGGAGAACTTCACGTCCTCCGCGGTGATCGCGTCGCCGTTCGAGAACTTCAGACCGTCGCGCAGGGTGCAGCTGTAGCGCTCGTTGCCGGCGTCGGTGAATCCGCACGACTCGGCGGCCTCGGGCACCGGTTCGCCGTCGCCCCGGGGCTGGACCATGAGGGTCTGCACGGTCTGCCGCAGGATGTTCCAGCTACCGACGTCGTAGGCCCAGGCCGGGTCGAGGGGCGCGGGGCCGTCCTCCTTGGATGCGGTGAACCGGTCCGTGGTGCCCACGACGATCGCTTCGCCGTCTCCGCTCCCGCCCTCGGTGTCGCCACAGGCGGCGAGCACCGGCGCGAGCAGGCCCATCGCGGCCGCCAGCACCAAAGTCTTGCGGTTCATGCTCGAGTTTCTCCAGGACTGTCGACTCCGTGCATCCGGCACGCAGGGGGTATTGCAGCGGATCACGGGGATGGGGGCGAGGTTCTCGCGATGAGATTAGTCCGCACCCGCAGGAGGGTTCACAGCCGCCGGAGTTGGGGGCACATCACGCAGTGGAACCGGGTGTGAACGCACCGGTAAAGGCGACCGGGGAAGGATTGGTGCAGCTTCTCATGAATCGGGACACAAAGACGCACCGGCGCCTCCCGAAATGGTGCGGAAGGCACAGACGGACATCGTTGTCGACCCCCTTTAGTGTGGTGAACCTCACATGTGAAAAGGGACTGGCGGCGCCGGAATTCGGCCACCGGCAAGCGGGGGAATTCTTTCGGAGGGCACGCGGCCGGGTCCGGGAAGCCGAGTGGCGGGAATTCCGGCGGTAACACCGCTGCGCTGGGTGAACGCCTAGCGCATTTCCGTCATCAGCCCGCGCAGGAATGCCAGGTCCACGACTTCCAGGGAGGGCACGACCGTCCGCCGGGCGGCAGGTACGATCGGGCCCACCGAGGGCACCGCGACGACCTGGCAGCCCGCCGCCTCCGCGGCGGCGACACCGGTCACGGTGTCCTCGACGACGGCGCACCGCACGGGGTCCACGCCGAGCCCGGCGGCGGCCGCGAGGTACGGGTCGGGGTGCGGTTTGGTGCGCGGTACCTCGTCGCCGGCGACCGACAGCGCGAAGTGGTGGGGGCCCAGCGTCTTCAGCACCCGGTCGATGATGCGCCGGTGGGAGGCGGAGACGAGCGCCGTGGGGATCTCGTACTCGGACAGCTCGGCGAGCAGCCGCGCGGCGCCCGGCATCAGCGGCAGGGCGTGGTCGATGCGCTCCTCGAAGCCGTCGTTGAGCAGCACCGTCAGCTCGGGCAGGCCGATGTCGGCGCCGGTGGCCTCGATGAGGAACCCCGCGCTGCGGGTCATGGGGCCGCCGACCACCACATGGCGCCAGGAGTCGTCGAGGGTGTGGCCGAGGGAGGCGAAGACCTCGACCTCGACGTCCCACCAGAAGCCCTCGGTGTCCACCAGGGTGCCGTCCATGTCGAGGAGAACGGCCTGCAGGGCCGAACCCTCGGCGGTCCGGGTTCCGAGCGCGGGGACCGTACTGGTCATCCACGTACCTCCTTCACAGGGACGACCAGGCCGGTTCCCCCGGGGGGGAACCGGCCTGCGGTGGACCGACCAGTGTACGTCGTGTGGGCTCGAAACGCCCGGTGCGGCTCCTGGTGCCTCAGCGGGCGTTGAAGTACTTGGCCTCCGGGTGGTGGATGACGATGGCGTCCGTGGACTGCTCCGGGTGCAGCTGGAACTCCTCGGACAGGTGCACGCCGATGCGCTCGGGTTCGAGCAGGGCGGCGATCTTGGCGCGGTCCTCCAGGTCGGGGCAGGCGCCGTAGCCGAGGGAGAAGCGGGCGCCCCGGTACTTCAGGGCGAACATGTCCTCCATCGCGGCCGGGTCCTCGCCCGCGAAGCCGAGTTCGGAACGCACGCGCGCGTGCCAGTACTCAGCGAGGGCCTCCGCGAGCTGTACGGAGAGCCCGTGCAGCTCCAGGTAGTCGCGGTAGGCGTTGGCCTCGAACATCCGGGCGGTCTCTTCGCCGATCCTCGATCCGACGGTGACCACCTGCAGACCGACGACGTCGGTCTCGCCGGACTCCTCCGGGCGGAAGAAGTCCGCCAGGCACAGCCGGCGGCCGCGGCGCTGGCGCGGGAAGGTGAAGCGGGTGCGCTCGTTGCCCTGCTCGTCCAGGATGATCAGGTCGTCGTCCTTGGAGACGCACGGGAAGTAGCCGTGGACCACGGCCGCCTCCAGCAGGTTCTCCGTCTGGAGCCGGTCGAGCAGCCCGCGCAGCCTGGGTCGGCCCTCGGTCTCGACCAGTTCCTCGTAGGTCGGCCCGTCGCCGGTGCGGGCCTGCTTCAGGCCCCACTGGCCCTTGAACAGGGCGCCCTCGTCGAGCCAGCTCGCGTACTCCTTGAGCTGGATGCCCTTGACGACGCGGGTGCCCCAGAAGGGCGGGGTGGGGACCGGGTTGTCGGTGGCGACGTCGGAGCGGACGTGCCCCTCCTCGGGCCGCTCCTCGATCTCCACGGTGGCCGCGCGGACCCGGCGCTGCTTCAGTTCGGGCAGCTTCGCGCCGGGCACACCGCGCTTGATGCCGATGAGGGCGTCCATCAGGCGCAGGCCCTCGAAGGCGTCGCGGGCGTAGCGGACCTCGCCCTGGTAGATCTCGTGCAGGTCCTGCTCGACGTAGGCGCGGGTGAGGGCGGCGCCGCCGAGGATCACCGGGTAGTCGGCGGCCAGGCCGCGGGTGTTGAGCTCCTCCAGGTTCTCCTTCATGATCACCGTGGACTTCACCAGCAGTCCGGACATGCCGATGACGTCGGCCTTGTGCTCGTCGGCGGCGTCCAGGATCGCGGAGACCGGCTGCTTGATGCCCAGGTTGACGACGTTGTAGCCGTTGTTCGACAGGATGATGTCGACCAGGTTCTTGCCGATGTCGTGCACGTCGCCGCGGACGGTGGCCAGCACGATGGTGCCCTTGCCGGCCTCGTCGGTCTTCTCCATGTGCGGTTCGAGGTGCGCGACGGCCGTCTTCATCACCTCGGCGGACTGGAGCACGAACGGCAGCTGCATCTGGCCGGAGCCGAACAGTTCGCCGACCACCTTCATGCCGTCCAGGAGGGTGTCGTTGACGATGTCGAGGGCCTTGCGGGTCCGGAGGGCCTCGTCCAGGTCGGCCTCCAGGCCGTTCTTCTCGCCGTCGATGATGCGGCGCTTGAGGCGCTCCTCGAGGGGCAGCGCGGCCAGTTCCTCGGCCTTGCCGGCCTTGAGGGACTTGGCGGTGGCGCCCTCGAAGAGCGCCATCAGCTTCTGCAGCGGGTCGTAGCCCTCGGCGCGGCGGTCGTAGATGAGGTCGAGGGCCGTGGTGACCTCTTCCTCGCTGAAGCGGGCGATGGGCAGGATCTTCGAGGCGTGGACGATCGCCGAGTCCAGGCCGGCCTTGACGCACTCGTCGAGGAAGACCGAGTTCAGCAGGATGCGGGCGGCCGGGTTGAGGCCGAAGGAGATGTTCGACAGGCCCAGGGTGGTCTGCACCCCGGGGTGGCGCTTCTTCAGCTCGCGGATGCCCTCGATGGTGGCCAGGCCGTCCTTGCGGGACTCCTCCTGGCCGGTGCAGATGGTGAAGGTCAGGCAGTCGACGAGGATGTCCTCCTCGCGGATGCCCCAGGTGCCGGTCAGGTCGTCGATCAGCCGCTCGGCGATCTCGACCTTCTTCTCGGCGGTGCGGGCCTGGCCCTCCTCGTCGATGGTGAGCGCGATCAGGGCGGCGCCGTGCTCCTTGGCGAGCTGGGTGACCTTGGCGAACCGCGACTCGGGCCCGTCGCCGTCCTCGTAGTTCACCGAGTTGATCACCGCGCGGCCGCCCAGCTTCTCCAGCCCGGCCCGGATGACGTCGACCTCGGTGGAGTCCAGGACGATCGGCAGGGTGGAGGCGGTGGCGAAGCGTCCGGCCAGTTCCTCCATGTCGGCGACGCCGTCACGGCCCACGTAGTCCACGCACAGGTCCAG
Organism: Streptomyces sp. NPDC018964; assembly: GCF_044390325.1. NCBI lineage: Bacteria > Bacillati > Actinomycetota > Actinomycetes > Kitasatosporales > Streptomycetaceae > Streptomyces > Streptomyces sp. NPDC018964. The sequence continues at coordinate 146,771 of NZ_JBIRYZ010000012.1, read as the reverse complement.
CATGTGCGCGCCCTCGCGGATCTGCTCGCGCGCCATCTCCACGCAGTTGTCCCAGCGGCCCTCGAGCATCGCCTCGCGGAACTTCTTCGACCCGTTGGCGTTCGTCCGCTCGCCGATCGCCAGGTAGGAGGTGTCCTGGCGGAAGGGCACGGCCTGGTAGAGGGAGGCGGCGCCGGGCTCCGGGCGCGGGTCGCGCTCCGCCGGGGCGAGGTCGCGCACCCGCTCCACGAGCTGCCGCAGGTGCTCGGGCGTGGTGCCGCAGCAGCCGCCCACCAGGGACAGGCCGTAGTCGCGGACGAAGTTCTCCTGCGCGTCCGCGAGCTCTCCCGGGGACAGCGGGTAGCGGGCGCCGTCCTTGGTGAGTTCCGGCAGGCCGGCGTTGGGCATGCAGGACAGCCGGACGCGGGAGTGGCGGGCCAGGTGGCGCAGGTGCTCGCTCATCTCGGCCGGGCCGGTGGCGCAGTTCAGGCCGATCATGTCGATGCCCAGCGGTTCCAGCGCGGTGAGCGCGGCGCCGATCTCGGAGCCGAGCAGCATGGTGCCGGTGGTCTCGACCGTGACCGACACGATCAGCGGGACTTCGAACCCGGCGGTCTCCATGGCGCGGCGGGCGGCGATCACGGAGGCCTTGGTCTGCAGCAGGTCCTGGGTCGTCTCCACCAGCAGCGCGTCCGCGCCGCCGGCGAGCAGGCCCTCGGCGTTGCGCTGGTAGGCGTCCCGGATGGCGGTGAAGGTGGTGTGGCCGAGGGTGGGCAGCTTGGTGCCGGGGCCCATCGAGCCCAGCACCCAGCGGGTGCGGCCGTCCCGCGCGGCGTACTCGTCGGCCGTCTCGCGGGCGATGCGGGCGCCCGCCTCGGACAGTTCGGTGACGCGCTCCGGGATGTCGTACTCGCCGAGGGCGGTGAGGTTGGCGCCGAAGGTGTTCGTCTCGACGCAGTCGACTCCGGCGTCGAAGTACTCGGCGTGGACCGAGCGGACGATGTCCGGGCGCGTCAGGTTCAGGATCTCGTTGCAGCCCTCGAGGTTCTGGAAGTCCTCGAGTGTGGGGTCCTGGGCCTGGAGCATGGTGCCCATGGCTCCGTCGGCGACCACCACCCGGGTGGCGAGCGCCTCGCGGAGGGCGGACACACGGGTCCGGCTGTCGACGGAAGGGGTCTGCGGCAACGAGGCCATGAAAGGGGCTCCCTCTGGGTGCGACGGCTGTCGGCTTTGCGGCTGCCCGGGAAGCCCCTCACGGAGCGTCCCCGGCTGGGCGCACCTCGCCAGGGTATCCGGGACCGGTCCCTGATGTTCAGTGCGTCCACGGGGCGGACGATGATGGCCGACGGCCGACGTACGGAGTACGGGTGGCGGAACCGGTCGCGACCGACCGTTGGCGGGAGGTCGGCATCGACCGGTAGTGTTCGACAATGCCGAACGGCGGCAGCGGCTCGTCGCGGGTTGACGGCCGAAGGGGACGGAGGCAGTACGGCGATGGCACGGAACATCCAGTCGCTCGAACGGGCGGCGGCGATGCTGCGGCTGCTCGCGGGCGGCGAGCGGCGGCTCGGCCTGTCGGAGATCGCCTCGTCGCTGGGCCTCGCCAAGGGCACCGCCCACGGCATCCTGCGCACGCTCCAGCAGGAGGGGTTCGTCGAGCAGGACGACGCCTCCGGCCGCTACCAGCTGGGCGCCGAGCTGCTGCGCCTGGGCACCACCTATCTCGACGTGCACGAACTGCGGGCGCGCGCCCTGGTGTGGACGGACGACCTGGCCCGTTCCAGCGGCGAGAGCGTCTATCTCGGCGTGCTGCACCAGCAGGGGGTGCTGATCGTGCACCACGTCTTCCGGCCGGACGACAGCCGGCAGGTCCTGGAGATAGGGGCCATGCAACCGCTGCACTCCACGGCCCTGGGCAAGGTGCTGTCGGCCTACGACCCGGTGGCCCACAGCGAGGCCCTGGAGGCCGATCGCAAGGCCTTCACCGACCGCACGGTGTGCGACCCGGACGATTTCGAACGCATCCTCGACCTCACTCGTGCGCGCGGTTACGCGGCGGACGTGGAGGAGACCTGGGAGGGCGTCGCCGCCGTGGCCGCCCCCATCCACGACCGGCGGCGCATGCCGGTGGGCGCGGTGGGCATCACGGGGGCGGTGGAGCGGCTGCGCCGGGACGGCGAGCTGCGGCCCGAGCTGATCGCGGCGGTGCGGGACTGTGCCCGCGCGGTGTCGCGGGACCTGGGCGCCGGGCGGTTCTGAGCGGAACACCGGGGAGACCGGGATGCCGTACGGCGTTCCGGTCACAGTCGTGCCCGGGGGCGGACATAGGGGGCGCGAGCTGGTGCAACCGCCGCGAAGATCGACGACTCGGGACGATCGATAACGATCGCGTTTTCGACAACCAAACTCTTGACGCCCACGAGGTGCCGGGAAAGACTCCCGTCCATCGGTCGGCATTGTCGAACACCTACCGGCAATACGAGTTAGAGTGTGACAACGCCAAGGGCCGGCATCGCTCTCACCCCTGAGGGCGCCAATCCCCGGTGGGACCCGGGGGTCGGCTTCCCTGGACGAAGGACAAAGGAGTCGCGGGTGTCCAGCTCCGACATCTTCATCGGCGAGACCATCGGTACCGCCATACTCATCCTGCTCGGCGGCGGCGTGTGCGCCGCCGTGACGCTGAAGGCCTCCAAGGCCCGCAACGCCGGCTGGCTCGCCATCGCCTTCGGGTGGGGCTTCGCCGTCATGACGGCCGTCTACATCTCCGGACCGCTCTCCGGCGCCCACCTCAACCCGGCCGTCACCGTGGCACTCGCCCTCAAGGACGGCGAGTGGGGCAACGTTCCGGTCTACTTCGCCGGAGAGTTCCTCGGCGCGATGATCGGCGCGGCTCTGGTCTGGGTGGCCTACTACGGCCAGTTCCTGGCCCACCTCACCGACCAGGAGATCGTCGGCGGTCCGGGCGCGCAGGCCACCGCCGCCAAGGCGGTCGAGGCGCAGGAGAAGGGCGCGGGCCCGGTGCTCGGCGTCTTCTCCACCGGTCCGGAGATCCGGCACACGGTGCAGAACCTCGCCACGGAGATCGTCGGCACCTTCGTGCTGCTGCTCGCCATCCTCACCCAGGGCCTGAACGACGCGGGCAACGGCCTGGGCGTGCTGGGCGGCCTGATCACGGCGCTCGTCGTCGTCTCCATCGGCCTGTCGCTGGGCGGTCCGACCGGTTACGCCATCAACCCGGCCCGTGACCTCGGTCCGCGTGTCGTGCACGCCCTGCTGCCGCTGCCGAACAAGGGTGGTTCCGACTGGTCCTACGCCTGGATCCCGGTGGTCGGCCCGCTGATCGGCGGTGCCCTCGCGGCCGGCCTCTACAACGTCGCCTTCGCCTAGTCGACCGGATCGCCGTCAGCGGCGACTGTTGTAGAAGCGCCGTACACACAGCCCCGTAACCCAAGGAACTCCAGGAGCACACAGTGACCGACGCCCACACCGCCGGCCCGTTCATCGCCGCCATCGACCAGGGCACCACCTCCTCCCGCTGCATCGTCTTCGACCGCGACGGGCGCATCGTCTCCGTCGACCAGAAGGAGCACGAGCAGATCTTCCCCAAGCCCGGCTGGGTCGAGCACGACGCCACCGAGATCTGGACCAACGTCCAGGAGGTCGTCGCCGGGGCCGTCGAGAAGGCCGGCATCACCCGCGACGACATCAAGGCCATCGGCATCACCAACCAGCGCGAGACCACCGTGCTGTGGGACAGGAACACCGGTGAGCCGGTCCACAACGCCATCGTCTGGCAGGACACCCGCACCGACGCCCTCTGCCGCGAGCTCGGCCGCAACGTCGGCCAGGACCGCTTCCGCCGCGAGACCGGCCTGCCCCTGGCCTCCTACTTCGCCGGCCCCAAGGCCCGCTGGCTGCTCGACAACGTCGACGGCCTCAAGGAGCGCGCCGAGGCGGGCGACATCCTCTTCGGCACCATGGACACCTGGGTCATCTGGAACCTGACCGGCGGGGTGAACGGCGGCCACCACGTCACCGACGTCACCAACGCCTCCCGCACCATGCTGATGAACCTGCACACGATGCAGTGGGACGAGAGGATCGCCGAGTCCATCGGCGTGCCCACCGCGATGCTGCCCGAGATCCGCTCCTCCGCCGAGGTCTACGGCGAGATCACCGGCGGCAGGCTGGGCGAGCTGCTCGGCGGCATCCCGGTCGCCTCCGCGCTCGGTGACCAGCAGGCGGCCCTGTTCGGCCAGACCTGCTTCGCCGAGGGCGAGACCAAGTCGACGTACGGCACCGGCACCTTCATGGTGATGAACACCGGCGACAAGATCATCAACTCCTACAGCGGCCTGCTGACCACGGTCGGCTACCGGATCGGCGACCAGAAGCCGGTCTACGCCCTGGAGGGCTCGATCGCCGTCACCGGTTCGCTGGTGCAGTGGATGCGCGACCAGATGGGCCTGATCTCCACCGCCGCCGAGATCGAGACCCTCGCCCTGTCGGTCGAGGACAACGGCGGCGCCTACTTCGTGCCGGCCTTCTCCGGCCTGTTCGCCCCGTACTGGCGCTCCGACGCCCGCGGTGTGATCGCCGGCCTCACCCGGTACGTCACCAAGGCGCACCTCGCGCGCGCCGTCCTGGAGGCCACCGCCTGGCAGACCCGTGAGATCGCGGACGCCATGACGAAGGACTCCGGCGTGGAGCTGACCGCCCTCAAGGTCGACGGCGGCATGACCTCCAACAACCTGCTGATGCAGACGCTCTCGGACTTCCTGGACGCCCCCGTGGTGCGCCCGATGGTCGCCGAGACCACCTGCCTCGGCGCCGCCTACGCCGCCGGCCTGGCCGTCGGCTTCTGGAACAGCACCGACGACCTGCGCGCCAACTGGCGGCGGGCCGCCGAGTGGACCCCCCGCATGGACGCGGAGACCCGCGACCGTGAGTACAAGAGCTGGCTCAAGGCCGTCGAGCGGACCATGGGCTGGCTCGAGGACGAGGAGTAAGAACCGCCATGACCAGCCAGTCCACCCTGCAGTCCGTGCCTGCCCTGGGGACGCACCCGGCGTCCGGCTCGAACCCGAGCCGTGCCGAGACCCGGGAGCAGCTCTCCAAGGCGTCGTACGACCTCCTCGTGATCGGCGGCGGCATCCTGGGCATCTCCACCGCCTGGCACGCCGCGCAGTCCGGCCTCAGGGTGGCCCTGGTGGACGCCGGTGACTTCGCCGGCGCCACCTCCTCCGCCTCCTCCAAGCTCCTCCACGGCGGTCTGCGCTACCTGCAGACCGGCGCGGTGAAGCTGGTGGCGGAGAACCACTTCGAGCGCCGTGCGGTCTCCCGCCAGGTGGCCCCCCACCTGGCGAACCCGCTCACGTTCTACCTCCCCGTGTACAAGGGCGGGCCGCACGGCGCGGCGAAGCTCGGCGCCGGTGTCTTCGCGTACTCGGCGCTGTCCGCCTTCGGCGACGGCGTCGGGCACCTGCTCTCGCCGGCCAAGGCCGCGCAGGACGTGCCGGAGCTGCGCACCGACAACCTCAAGGCCGTGGCCGTGTACGGCGACGACCAGATGAACGACGCGCGCATGGCGCTGATGACGGTCCGCGCAGCCGTCGAGGCGGGCGCGGTCGTCCTCAACCACGCCGAGGTGACGGGCCTGCGCTTCACCCGGGGCCGGGTCACCGGCGCCGAACTGCGCGACCGGCTCTCCGGCGACGAGTTCGGGGTGAACGCCCGGCTCGTGCTCAACGCGACCGGCCCGTGGGTCGACCACCTGCGCCGCATGGAGGACCCGGACGCCGCGCCGTCCATCCGGCTGTCGAAGGGCGCCCACCTGGTCCTGAAGCGGACCTCCCCGTGGAAGGCCGCGCTGGCCACGCCGATCGACAAGTACCGGATCACCTTCGCCCTCCCCTGGGAGGACATGCTGCTGCTCGGCACCACCGACGAGGAGTTCGAGGGCGACCCGGCGGACGTCGCGGTCACCGAGAAGGACACCGCGCAGATACTCGACGAGGCCGCGTTCTCCATCCGCGACCAGCAGCTCGACCGTGACCTGATCACGTACGCCTTCGCCGGGCTGCGGGTGCTGCCGGGCGGTCCCGGGGACACGGCCAAGGCCAAGCGGGAGACGGTCGTCACCGAGGGCCGGGGCGGGATGCTGTCCGTCGCGGGCGGCAAGTGGACCACCTTCCGCCACATCGGCCGTACGGTGATGCGCAAGCTCCAGGAGCTGCCCGGCCACCCGCTGGGCGACGACTTCGAGCCGATCGCCTCGCTGCCGAAGAAGCTGCCGCTGCCGGGCGTGGCCAACCCCCGCGCGGTGGCCCACCGGCTGCTGGTCGACGGTCCGGCGCCCGGCCCGCGCATGGCGGCGGACACCGCCAGGCACCTGGCCACCCACTACGGTTCGCTGGCCTTCGACATCGCCCGGCTGGCCAACGAGGACCCGGCGCTCGCCCGGCGCGTCCACCCGGACGCCCCGGAGATCCGGGCGCAGGTCGTCTGGGCCCGGGACCACGAGTGGGCCGAGACCGCGGACGACGTGCTGCGCCGCCGTACCACCCTGACGATCCGCGGCCTGGCCACGGACGAGGTCCGCGCCGACGTCCAGTCCCTGCTCGACAAGAAGTAACCCGCGCTCCCCCGGCTCCCCCGCGCGGGAGCCGGCACACGGGTCGGGGGCGGCTCCGCAGCGACGGAGCCGCCCCCGACCCGTACGTACATAATGGGCTGGATACATCGGAGGTCTGGTCCGCAGGGAGGCGCGGTATGGCAGTGACCGACGAGGCGATCGAGAAGATCAAGGGAATGATCGTCTCGGGCACGCTGCGTCCCGGCGCCCGGCTGCCCAAGGAGAGCGAGCTGGCGGCCGAGCTGGGGCTGTCCCGCAACTCGCTGCGCGAGGCGGTGCGCGCCCTGTCGCTGATCCGCATCCTGGACGTACGGCAGGGCGACGGCACCTACGTCACCAGTCTCGACCCGCAACTCCTGCTGGAGGCGCTGAGTTTCGTCGTCGACTTCCACCGCGACGACACGGTCCTGGAGTTCCTCGCCGTGCGCCGCATCCTGGAGCCGGCCGCGACGGCCCTGGCGGCCACCCGGATCGGCGAGGAGCAACTGGACGCGTTGTCCGATCAGTTGGACAGGCTCGGCGACGAGCCGTCGGTGGAGGACCTGGTCGCCGCCGACCTGGAGTTCCACCGGGGCATCGTGCGCGGCTCCGGCAACTCCGTGCTGTGCTCCCTGCTCGACGGCCTGTCCGGCCCCACCACCCGGGCCCGGATCTGGCGCGGGCTCACCCAGGAGGACGCGGTCGGCCACACCCTGCGCGAGCACCGGGCCATCCTCGCCGCCCTGCGGGACCGGGACGCGGAGGCGGCGCGGTCCTGGGCGACGGTGCACATCGCGAGCGTGGAGCAGTGGCTGCGGTCCACATTGTGAACGTCTCCTTCCGCCCCGGGGCCCCTGGCCCTCCGGAGGGTGTTTCCCGGCGCCCTACGGGGCAGTGATGGGGGCACTCCCCCTGCGAGGGGGCTGCGGGCGCCCCGTGAGCACGCCGTAAGGTTGGGGCGTACGCGAGGGCACGTCGGAAGGAGGCACTGGGTGATCGAGCTCGAGGGGGTTCCCGAGCTGGTCGACCCGGTCATGGTGGCCGCGTTCGAGGGCTGGAACGATGCCGGCGACGCCGCCTCCACCGCGGTCGCGCACCTGGACAGGGAGTGGAAGGGCGAGGTGTTCGCGGCGCTGGACGCCGAGGACTACTACGACTTCCAGGTGAACCGCCCCACGGTGTTCATGGAGGACGGCGTCCGCAAGATCACCTGGCCGACGACGCGGTTGTCGGTGGTCCGGGTCGGCGGCGAGAAGCCCCGCGATCTGGTGCTGGTCCGCGGCATCGAACCGTCCATGCGGTGGCGTTCGTTCTGCAACGAGATCCTCGGCTTCGCGCACGAACTCGGCGTGGAGCTGGTGGTCGTGCTGGGCGCGCTGCTCGGCGACACCCCGCACACCCGCCCGGTCCCGATCAGCGGGACCACGTCCGACCCGGACCTGGCCCGCCGCATGGACCTGGAGGAGACCAAGTACGAGGGTCCCACGGGCATCGTCGGCATCCTCCAGGAGGCGTGCACGCACGCGGGGGTGCCCGCGGTGTCGCTGTGGGCGGCGGTCCCGCACTACGTGTCGCAGCCGCCCAACCCGAAGGCCACGCTGGCCCTCCTCAACCGCCTGGAGGACCTGATCGACGTGCGGATCCCGCTGGGCGAGCTGCCCGAGGACGCGCGGGCCTGGCAGGTGGGTGTGGACCAACTGGCCGCGGAGGACAGCGAGGTGGCCGAGTACGTCCAGACGCTGGAGGAGGCCCGGGACACCGCCGAGCTGCCGGAGGCGTCGGGCGAGGCGATCGCCCGCGAGTTCGAGCGCTATCTGCGGCGCCGTGACGGAGCGTCGGGTCCGCCCGGCGGGCACGCCACGGCCGACGGCTCGGACGGTACGTCGTACCGGCGGGAGGGGCCGGGCGGACGCACCCGCCCGTCGAAGCCGCCGAAGCCGGAGACGGGCTCCGATCCGGGCTCGGACACCGGTTCGGGCCCGGACCCGGACTCGGACCCGGGCGGCGATGATTCGTCGGAGGACTGAACACGTCGGGGCGCCCCGTTTCTGAACGGGGCGCCCCTTCGTCGTCGCGTCCGGTTACAGCGCCACGCCGAGCAGTGCGTCCACCGCGCGGGAGACGACGCCGGGCGCGCCGGTGTCCGTGCCGCCGCTCTCCTCCTGGAGGACGGTCCAGCGGTCGACGGCGGCCAGCGCGGCCGGGGCGTCCAGATCGTTGGCCAGCGCCTCGCGGATCTCCTCGACCAGCGCCTCGGCGGGCGGACCGTCGGGGCGGGAGACCGCGGCACGCCAGTGGCCGAGGCGGGTCACGGCGTCCTGGAGGACCTGGTCGGTCCACTCCCAGTCGGCGCGGTAGTGGTGGGCGAGCAGCGCCAGCCGGATCGCCGCCGGGTCCACGCCGTCGCGCCGCAGCCGGGACACGAAGACCAGGTTGCCCTTGGACTTGGACATCTTCTCGCCGTGCAGGGCGACCATGCCGGCGTGGACGTACGCCTTCGCCATGGGGAACTCGCCGGTGAGCGCCTGGGCGTGCGAGGCGCCCATCTCGTGGTGCGGGAAGACCAGGTCGGAGCCGCCGCCCTGGACGTCGAAGCCCATGCCGAGGTGGTCGAGGGCGATGGCCACGCACTCGATGTGCCAGCCGGGGCGGCCCCGGCCGAGGGAGCCGCCGTCCCAGCTCGGCTCGCCCTCGCGGGCGGCCATCCAGAGCATCGGGTCGACGGGGTTCTTCTTGCCCGGGCGGTCCGGGTCGCCGCCGCGTTCGGCGGACAGCAGCCGCATGGCGGCGGCGTCGAGGTTCGAGACCTGGCCGAAGTGCGGGTCGGACTCGACGGAGAAGTAGATGTCGCCGTCGAGCTCGTAGGTCGCGCCGAGGTCGCGCAGCCGTTCGACGAGGGGGACGATGCCGGGTATCGCCTCCACGGCGCCTATGTACTGCCGCGGGGGCAGCATCCGCAGCGCCGTCATGTCCTCGCGGAACAGCGCGGTCTCGCGCTCGGCGAGCTCGGCCCAGTCGAGGCCGTCCCGCTCGGCCCGCTCCAGCAGCGGGTCGTCGACGTCGGTGACGTTCTGGACGTAGTGAACCTGCCGCTTGGTGTCGAGCCACACGCGCTGCACGAGGTCGAACGCGTTGTAGGTCGCCGCGTGTCCGATGTGGGTGGCGTCGTAGGGGGTGATGCCGCAGACGTAGATGCGGGCGACGGGACCGGGGGCGGAGGTGATCAGGCCTCCGGTCGCGGTGTCGTGGATCCTCAGGTCGCGGCCCTGACCGGGCAGGGCGGGGACCTCGGAAGCGGGCCAGGCATGCATGTCATGAGCCTAACCGGACCGCGGTTCGGAAAACGAACGGGAGCAGGCCGGATGACCGGGAAGGCGCTCTTGCGCCGCGCCGTCCGGTGTGCTGCCGGTCCTGTTCCGGAGGGTCGGCCGTCCCGTTCCGGAGGGACCGCCTCCCGTGCGGACCGGGCTGCTCCCCGTTCCGGGCGGGCGGCCGTCCCGCTCCGGACGGACCGCCGTCCCGTTCGGACCCAGGCCCGGGAATGACCTGCCGGCCGCCGCCCGGCTCCGGACGAGCCGCCGTCCCGTTCAGACCGGGGGCCAGGGGATGGCCGGCCAGTCGCCGCCCGGCCGCGGGTGGATGCCGGTGGTGAGGAGCGTCTCGACGCGTGCGCGGGTGGCGTCGATCTCCGCGCGGGTGATGAGGGGGGTCAGGGCGGCGGTGAGGGCGCCGGTGTCGGTGAGGGCCGTTCTGAGGCCCTCGAGGACGTCCAGCGCCTCCGCGGTCAGGGGCTCACCCGCCCAGCCCCACAGCAGGGTGCGGAGCTTGTCCTCGGCGTTGAAGGTGACCCCGTGGTCGATGCCGTACAGCGGGCCCTCCGCGGTGGGCAGCAGGTGCCCGCCCTTGCGGTCGGCGTTGTTGATCACCGCGTCGAGGACCGCGAGCCGGCGCAGCCGCTCGTCGTCGGCGTGCACGAGCAGTGCGGTGCGGCCCTCACCGACCTCGGCGAAGCCGACCGCCTTCCAGCCCGGCTCCGGTTCCTCGCCGTCGACCAGGGCGAGGAGCTCGGCGCCGGGCACCGTCTCGATCCACAGCTGGCACATGCCCTCGCCGTAGGGGCCGTCGCGGAGCACTGTGGGCGGGACGAGGCCCCAGCCGGTCGCCTCGGAGACCGCGTACGCGGCGACCTCGCGTCCGGCGAGCGTGCCGTCGGGGAAGTCCCACAGGGGCCGCTCCCCGGCGACCGGTTTGTAGACGCAGGCGGCCTCGCGTCCCTCATGGGTGACGGTGCAGTACAGTGCCGCGTTCGACGCCTCGCGGATGCGTCCGCGCACGGTCAGCTCACCCTCGGCGAGCAGCGCCGCGGTGGTCGGGTCTGCGGCCGTCACGCTCCGCGGCGGTATCCGTTCTGGCGCGGACATACGTGTCCTTCCGGGTCGAGCGGGAGGCTGCACAGCGGGCACGGCGGCCGCCCGGCGTTGACGACGTCGAGGGCGCGCTTGGCGAAGGCCCGGGCCTGCGCGCCGGTGAGCCGGACGCGGAGCATCGGGGGCCCGTTCTCCTCGTCCTGGAGCAGCCGCTCCTCGGCCTCGGCGAGGTCCTCCTCGGACTCGGCGTCCAGTTCGACGAGCGCCTGCGCCTCGACGATCATGCGCTGCTCCTCGCCGTCCCAGGCGAGCGCCATGGTGCCGACGCGGAACTCCTCCTCCACGGGGGTGTCCAGCGGGGCGCTGTCGGTGATCTCGGCCGGCGTCATCGCGGGCACCGCGGCGCTGCCGCCGCTGCGGCGCACGACCTCGTCGAGCAGTTCGTCCATCCGCTCGGCGAGCGCCGCGACCTGGGTCTTCTCCAGAGCCACGCTGGTCACCCGGGAGCCGGCGGAGGCCTGGAGGAAGAACGTACGGCGCCCTGGCAGCCCGACCGTACCGGCCACGAAACGTTCCGGTTGGTCGTAGAGGAACACCTGACGGGACACGTCCTGTCTCCATTGAGAGTCGTGGTGGGCGGTGAGGGGGGACGGGCGGCTGGTCGAAACGGGGACGCACTCTGCTGCGACCGCTTCACCCTACTGCGCCCGACGATCACGGTGCGCCCGCGTCGCCCCCGACCGTGGCGTCGTCGGCCGGCGGTTCCTCGCGCGGCGCCAGGGACGCGAGGTCGCCGGTGTCGCCGAGGCGGACGAGAAAAGGACGCAACCGTGTGTAACGGATCGCGGTGATGGAACACGGTTCAACGGAAATCCGCTGGAAGAGGTCGAGATGAAGTCCGAGTGCGTCCGCGACGAGAGACTTGATGATGTCGCCGTGCGAGCACATGAGGTACACGGCGTCGGCGCCGTGATCGCGCTCCACGCGCGCGTTCCACTCGCGCACCGCCTCGGCGGCGCGCGTCTGCATCGCGCGCATGGACTCCCCGCCGGGGAAGGCCGCCGCCGACGGGTGCGCCTGCACCACCTCCATCAGGGGCTCGTCCTTGAGTTCGGCGAGTTTGCGGCCGGACCAGTCGCCGTAGTGGCACTCGCCGATGCGGTCGTCGGTGTGCGGGGTGAGGCCGGGACGGGCGTCCAGCAACGGCCGGAGGGTCTCCCGGCAGCGCTGGAGCGGGCTGGTGACGATCTCGGCCAGCGGCAGTTCGGCGAGCCGTCCGGGCAGTGCGGCGGCCTGGGCGGCGCCGCGGTCGTCGAGGGCGACGCCGGGCGTCCACCCGGCGAGCAGTCCTTCGGTGTTGGCGGTGGAACGTCCGTGCCGGACCAGGAGCAGCGTGGGCATGCGGCCCAGGGTAGGCGCATCCGCGGGTGCGGTGTCCGTGAGAGGGAGGGAGAAGACGCTTCGTGATCGTCGACTGTGCCATCTACCGGGAGGGGCACCGGTCGGAGGGGCCCCATGACTTCTCCGACGCGCTGGACGAGGCGCGGTCGGCCGGGGGGTTCGTCTGGATCGGGCTGCACGAGCCGACGGCGGACGAGTTCGACCTGGTCACGCAGGAGTTCAGCCTGCACCCGCTGGCGGTCGAGGACGCCCTCAAGGCCCATCAGCGACCCAAGCTGGAGGTGTACGACGACTCGCTCTTCGTGGTGCTGAAACCGGTCGGCTACGAGCCGCGGAGCGACACCGTCTCCTCCGGCGAAGTCATGATCTTCCTCGGTGACTCCTTCGCCGTGACCGTGCGGCACGGGGAGGACGCGCCGCTCGGGGCCGTGCGGCGGCGGCTCGAGCGTGAGCCCGAACTGCTGGGCGAGGGGCCCACCTCGGTGCTGTACGCGGTCGCCGACGCCGTCGTCGACCACTACCTGGACGTGGCGACCGAGCTGCAGACCGACCTGGAGGAGCTGGAGACGGAGGTCTTCAGCCCCGACAGCGGGGGGTCGCGGTACACCGCGTCCAAGATCTACAACTTCAAGCGGCAGATCCTGGAGTTCCGCCGCGCCACCGGGCCGCTGGCGCTGCCGATGACGCGGCTGGCGGGGATCGGCACGTACGGGGGGAAGGTGCCGTTCGTGGAGGACCGGGTGCGACCCTTCTTCCGTGACGTGCACGACCACCTCACCCGGGTGAACGAGTCCGTGGAGGGGCTGGACCGGCTGGTCTCGGACATCCTCTCGGCGCACCTGGCGCAGATGAGCGTGCGGCAGAACGACGACATGCGGAAGATCTCCGCGTGGGCGGCCATGGCCGCGGTCCCCACGATGATCGCGGGGATCTACGGGATGAACTTCGAGCACATGCCGGAGTTGCGGTGGGAGTGGTCGTATCCGGTGGTGGTCCTGGTGATGGTGGGGCTGGAGGTGTTGCTGTTCCGCCTGTTCAAGCGGCGGGGGTGGATGTGAGGGGCCGTGTCGGCGTCCGGTGGGCGGTCACGCGAACTCCGGTTCCGGGTCCGCCGGGCCGCCGAGCGCATTGCGGCGGTCGGGCATCCTGAGGGAGACCATGCGGCGCCAGCCGCCCAGGCGTTCGTACGCGTACACCGCGTGGATGCCTGCCGCGAGGACCGCCGCCTTGGGTGCGGGCCAGCCGAGGATGCGTCCCATGTGGGCCATCACCGCCAGGCTGACATCCCGGTAGACGCGGATCTCCGCGAGCGCGCACGCGCGCAGGGTGCGCTGGATGGCGCGGCCGTGCCCGGCGTACGCGAAGCGCAGCAGTTCCTCGTGGCAGTAGGCGAGGTGGTTGTCCTCGTCGTCGGAGATCATCCTGACCGCGCGGCCGAGGTCGGGGTGGTCGGAGAAGTGCTTGCGCAGCAGGTTCATCTGCTCGGAGGCGCGTTGCTCGGTGACCCTGCTGTGGGCGAGGTAGGTGACGATGTCCTGGACGGTGAGCGGCTCGTCGCGCTTCAGCCGGCCGTGGGCCAGGCCGATGCCGTTGTTCTCGAGGAGCATCGTGTAGTCGGTCTCCTGGGGGACCGGAACGGGCTTGAGGCCGCGCTTCTTCATCAGGGCGTTGAAGATGCGGCCGTGCTTGTCCTCGTCGGCGCCGTGCCTGGTGATCTTGGGGGCGAGTTCGCGCCGGGTCTCGGGGACCAGCGCGGCGATACGGGCGTTCTCCCAGCCGCCCTGGGACTCGCCGCTCGCGGCGATGGAGCAGAACAGGGCGAAGGACTCGTCGTTGTCGAGGATCTCCTGGAACAGACTCTTGGCCGAAAGCATGGTGGGCCACCTCTCCGCGGGTTTTCCGCTCTCCGTGGTCTTTCAGCTCTCCGTGGTCTTTCCGCTCTCTACCGGCTTTCGCGGCTTCGCAGTTCCGCAAAGAACGAGTCAAGTGCGCGGGGTGGGTGGCGGCAACAGGTGTGCCCGGCAACTCCTCCGAAAGGAGTACGGGAGAGGGGCGCGGGGGCGTAACCGGGCGGGTCGGCGGGCGTTGTGGTGGGTGACGGACGTCACGGCCGTGGCGGGGTGCCCCCGAGCCCCCGCCACGGCCGTGAGGCCTACGCGAGACCCGCGCGCTCCAGGGCTTCGGTTCCGGCGCGGAGCGCCGCGAGGCGCTCGTCGAGCGTGAAGCCGGCCGGGGCGAGGGTGAGGGTGGTGACTCCGGCGGCGGCGTAGGCCTTCATCCGGTCGGCGATGCGGTCGACGGAGCCAAGGAGGGTGGTCCTGTCGATCAGGTCGTGCGGGACGGCGGCGGCCGCGCCCTGCTTGTCGCCGGTGAGGTACTTGTCCTGGATCTCGGCGGCCTCGCGTTCGTAGCCCATGCGCCGGGCGAGCTGGTTGTAGAAGTTCTGCTTGCGGCTGCCCATGCCGCCGACGTACAGCGCGGTGTAGGGGCGGAAGGTGTCGGCGAGGGTGGTGACGTCCTTGTCGTCGCCGACGGCGAGGGGGACGGTGGGGCAGACGTCGAAGCCGTCGAGGGTCTTGCCGGCCTTCTCGCGGCCCGCGCGGAGGTGCTTGACGGCGGTGTCCTCGAGGTGGTCGGCGGAGGGGAAGATCAGCAGGGCGCCGTCGGCGATCTCGCCGGTCTGTTCGAGGTTCTTCGGGCCGATGGCGGCGATGTAGAGGGGGATGTGCTCGCGCTGGGGGTGCACGGTGAGCTTGATGGGCTTGCCGGGGCCGCCGGGGAGGGGGAGGGTCCAGTGCTCGCCGTCGTGGGTGAGGCGTTCGCGGGTCATGGCCTTGCGGATGATCTCGACGTACTCGCGGGTGCGGGCGAGCGGCTTGTCGAACTTGACGCCGTACCAGCCCTCGGAGACCTGGGGGCCGGAGACGCCGAGGCCGAGGCGGAAGCGGCCCTGGGAGAGGGAGTCCAGGGTGGCGGCCGTCATCGCCGTCATGGCCGGCTGACGGGCCGGGATCTGGAAGATGGCCGAGCCCACGTCGATGCGGTGGGTCTGGGCGGCGACCCAGGTGAGGACGGTGGCGGCGTCGGAGCCGTAGGCCTCCGCGGCCCAGCAGACGGCGTATCCGAGGCGGTCCGCCTCCTGGGCCACGGCGAGGTTGTCCGCGTCCATTCCGGCACCCCAGTAGCCGAGGTTGATCCCTAGCTGCATGGCGGCTCTCCCCTTACCGATGAGTAACGTCGTTTGTGCGGAGACCTTATACCTCCGGTGGTCGGGTGGGATGCCTGCGGCGCCTGTGCGGCTTCGGTGGGGGTGCGGGTCTTGTGCCTGCGGCGCATCGTTCGGTCCGGTGGGGGCGGGTGTAGCGCCCACGGCCGGTGGGTGGGTCGGGGCCGTGTCGGGGGTGGCCGTCCTCGGACCGGCGCGGATCACGTCACTCGGAAGGAGTGCGGGGCGCGGACGCGCCGGCCACTGCGGGCGGCCACCCCCGCCCCGCCCCCTTCCCGCCGTACGCGCCTGCCGACCGCTCCCCGCGTAACCGCGGGCAGTCGTGCCTCCCCCAGTGCCTCAAGGGCCTGGGAGGTACCCCCAGGGCGATGGGGGTACCTCCCGCTCGAGCGGAGCCGAGAGTGGGGGAGGGTGGGCGATGGGGGTACCTCCCGCTCATGGGGGTCCCCCGCTCGAGCGGAGTCGAGAGTGGGGGAGAAGCCGAGAGTGGGGGAGGCGCCCCGTGAGCGCCGGGCCGCGCGAACACCCCCCGGCCCACACCCACGCCGGGCACCGCACGACGCGCCGGGCCTCGCGGGCCCGTCCCCGGCCCGCACCGACCGGTCACCCCCTCGGGAAATCCGTTGTCCACAGGCACCCACACCAAAGGCTCTGGCCAGTAATCTCGGCGTTCATGGAGCAGAGGCATCTCGGCCGTACCGGCCTTCGCGTGTCCCGGATCGGGCTCGGGACTCTGACCTGGGGTCGGGACACCGACGAGCACGACGCCGCGGACCTCTTGAAGACGTTCTGGGAAGCCGGCGGGACCCTCGTCGACACCGCCGACGTGTACGGCGACGGGGAGTCCGAGTACCTGCTCGGGAAGCTGATGGACGGGCTGGTGCCGCGCCGGGACCTCGTCATCTCCACGAAGGCCGGGAGCGTACCCGACCCGGACCGCCGCTTCGACGGCTCGCGCGGCCATCTGCTCTCCGCCCTGGACGCCTCGCTCGCCCGCCTCGGCACCGACTACGTCGACGTGTGGCACGTCCACGCCTACGACCCCCTCACCCCGATGGACGAGACGCTCGCCGCGCTCGACACCGCCGTCGGCAGCGGGCGCGTGCGGTACGCCGGTGTCTCCAACTTCTGCGGCTGGCAGCTGGCCAAGGCGGCGACCTGGCAGCTCGCCGCGCCGGGCGCGCGGACCCGGCTGGCGAGCACGCAGATGGAGTACTCGCTGCTCCAGCGGGGTGTGGAGCGCGAGGTCCTTCCCGCCGCGCTCGATCTGGGCATCGGCCTGTTGCCGTCCTCGCCGCTCGGCCGGGGCGTGCTCACCGGCAAGTACCGCAACGACTCCGCGCCGGCGGGCTCCCGGGGTGCCTCGGAGCACCTCGCGCTGTTCGTCGAGCCGTATCTCGACGACACGGCGAGCCGCATCGTGGACGCCGTGACCACGGCGGCGGACGGGCTCGCCGTGACCGCGCTGCAGGTGGCCCTCGCCTGGGTCCGTGACCGGCCCGGTGTGGCCGCCCCCATCGTCGGCGCGCGCACCGCGCAGCAGCTCACGGCGGCGTTGTCAGTGGAGGCCCTTAGTCTTCCTGACGAGATCTGCCGGGCTCTCGACGACGTGTCGGCGCCCGTGCACCGCTATCCCGATCACGACTGGAGCACGCTGTGAGCACGGAGCCGCCCGAGACCGCGGAGGACGCCGAGGAGCCGGGGACGTCCGCCGAGGGCGCGCAGGTGTCCGAGGCCGAGGCCGAGCTGGCCGCGCAGCGCGTGGAGCGGGAGCGGATCGAGCGGCGGAAGGCGGAGCGGCAGGGGCCGATCGAGGCCGGGGGCAAGCTGAGCGGCACGGCCGCGGATCTGCTGGCCGCCGTGCGGGCCGTGGAGAGCGGGGAGAAGCCGGCCGCCGCCGTGTTCGCGGAGGCCGGGCCCGTGCCGCGGCGGCCCGCTCCCGAGCCCGAGCGCCGGGTTCCGGCCGTGACCCCGGGCCCGGTGCTCCCCGCCGCCGGTGCCGTCGAGGAGGTGCGAGCGGTGCTGGTCCAGGGGGGCGCGCCGGAGGGGATCGCCGTACAGGCCGCCGGCGTGTTCGGGGACGGGGGCGGCGACGTGCTGCGCGCCGATCCCTGGCAGTTGCTGCGGGTCCCCGGGGTGCGGCCCGAGCAGGCGGACGGGTTCGCCCGGGCGCTGCTCGGCGCCGGGGCCGGGCCGGACGACGAGCGGCGGGGGCGGGCGGTGACCGTGTGGCTGCTGGAGCAGGCCGCGCTGGCCGGACACACCGTGCTGGAGATGTCGGCGCTGGTCGCCGCGCTGGGGCGGCAAGGGGTGCCGGAGCCCGAGGAGACCGTGGGGAACGCCGTCTCGGAGGGGGACGTGCTCGTCTTCCAGGACGCCGTCGGCGAAGCCGGGGAGGACGGGGAGCGGCCGGTTCGGGTGCTGGTGGGGCTGGAGCGGTGTGCGCTGGCCGAGGAGAGTCTGGCCGACGGGCTGGCCCGGCTGGTCAACTCCGTGACCGGGCGGGACGGTGCGGACGAGGAGTGGGAGCGTGCGGCCGCCTCGGCGGAGGGTTCCGCGGGTGAGCTGATCCGGGCGGTCGCCGGGCACGGGCTGGTGCTGCACACCGGCGGGGAGGCCTCGCTGGCCGAGCCGGCGGCACTGGTGGGTGCCGCGCGGGGGCTGGGGTTGCGGGTCTGGGCCGCCGCCCACGGTCCGGTGGGGCGTGCCCGGTTCGCGGGCCTGGTCGGGGGGTCCGGGGTCGCCACCGTCGCCGGACTGCTGTCCGGTGCCGAGGGGCCCGGGCGGGACGCCGACGGGGCGCTGGCCGTGGATCTGCTGGTGGTGCTCGACGCCCCGCAGCTGGATGTCGAGACCGCCGCGCTGGTGACGGAGTCGCTGCCGGACGGGGCACGGCTGGTGCTGGCCGGTGATCCGGGCGTGCTGTGGTCGGTGGGGCCGGGGCGGGTGTTCGCGGATCTGCTGGCGGCGCGGGTCTGCCCGCAGATCGCCTCGCGGCGGCCGGACCCCGGTCCGCTGGGCGAGCTGGTCTCGGGCATCGGTGTCGGCGAGCTGAACCAGGTGGCGGCGCCCGGCAAGGAGGTCGTGATCGTGCCGGTGCGGGACGCGGGGGAGGCCGTGCACCGGACCGTGCAGCTGGTGGTGGACTCGGTGCCGCGCGCGATCGGGGTGCCGGCCGAGGAGACCCAGGTGATCACCCCGGGGCACGGGGGCGCGGTGGGGACGCGTGTGCTGAACGCGGCGCTCAAGGAGCGGCTGAATCCGGGGCCGGGGCGCTTCGGCGGGTTCGACCCGGGTGACCGGGTCGCCTACTCCCCCGCTCCGGGGCGTACGCTGCCGGGCCGCGTGGTGCGGGCCGACGGCGAAGGGCTGCACCTGGAGTGCGGGGGCGAGGAGATCGTCGTGCCGAGGGAGCGGGTGGAGTCGTCCGTGCGGCACGGGTGGGCGCTGACCGCGCACCAGACGGTGGGCTGCCGGTGGCCCGCGGTGGTCGCGGTGCTGCCCGGTGACGCTGTGCAGGCGCTGAGCCGGCCCTGGGTGTACACGGCGTTCGGCAGGGCCGACCGGCATCTGTCCGTGGTGCACGGCGTGGAGCAGGCGCTGCCGCGTGCCGTGGCCGAGGTGACGGCGAAGCCGCGGACCACCCGGTTGCCGGTGCTGCTGGCCCCGCAGGTGCCGGTGGCGGAGGGCTGATCCGGGTCCGTGCGCGGGCGGCGGCACCCGGGGGTGCCGCCGCCGTGCGGGGCGGGTGCGGTCAGCGGTCCGCGTCGAGGGGTTCCAGGTCCTCGTCCTCGTCCAGGCCCGGGTCCAGCTCGTCCTCCAGGTCCTCCTCGTCGTCGTCGAAGACCGCGCTGACGTCGAAGCGGCACACCACCTGCTGCGGGTCCACCTGCTCGAACGGCGCCTCCAGCCACTCGCCGGGTTCCGCGGGTTCGTCCGATGCCGTCACCCAGAGCGTGGAGTCGCCTTCCTCCAGTCCGAACTCCTTGTGCCGGGAGGCGATCTCGTCCGGCTCGAACTCGCCGAACAGCAGGCCGAGCGCTCCGTGGACGGTGCCCGACGCCTCCGAGGTCTCGTCGTCGGCCGCCTCGATCCGCTGGGCGTGGGCGCGCAGCCGCTGGGGTTCCACGACGGCGTAGTCGCGGCGGATCAGCACGCTGAGCGCCGCCGGCTCCTCGGGACCGGTGTAGGGCGGCGCGTCCTCCGCGCCGGGGATCTCGAAGGGGGTGACCTCGTCGTAGCGGTCGTAGAGCAGTTCGTCGTACGCCTCCGCGGCCGCGGCCAGCTGGTTGAACGCCTCGTAGACGGCCGGGTCGTCCTCCCCCGACCGGCGTTCGACCGCGGCCAGGTGGCGGTCGAGCGCGGTCTTCACCGCCTCGGCGGCGGCGCGTACCTCGGCAGCGGTGGGCTGCGCAGCATCAGACATAGTGCAGACGCTATCCGTACCGGGGCCCGGCCCGCACAATAGATGCGATGCCGGAATACGAATTTGTCGACGTGTACGTACCGCGCGGGGTCTCCCGCAAGGAGACGGCACGTCTGCTGACGGACCATGCAGAGTACGGTCACTGGGAGTTGTACCGCCTGACGCTGATGCGTGACGGCAGTCGCAGGGTGCGGCTGCGGAGGCGGATCATCCGCCAGGTGCGTGCCACCTGGTGATCTTCGACACCCGACCGGAATCACACGACGGAGCGGACCCCGCGGTCGCGGGGTCCGCTCCGTGTGTCCGGTGTCACGCGGCGGTCCGTGCCTTGCGGTAGAGGACCGCGCCGGCGAGCAGGGCGCCCGCGCCGACGGGCAGGACGAGCCCCATCGGCAGCTCGCTGCCGGTCTGCGCGAGCTGCGCGTCGTGCCGGGGGTGGGTGAGGGAGTGGGTCCCCGGCTGGTCGCCGGCCGACGGGCGGTCCGGGGTGCCCGGTTCGTCACCGGGGTGCTCGGGACTGCCGGGGTCGCCCGGGTCACCGGGGTCGCCCGGGTCGCCCGGGTCGCCGGGCTGTGCCGGGGTGTCGTGGCCCGGGTCGCCGTTCGCGCAGTCGTTGCCCTCGGTGGCGTTGCCGACGCCGAGGATGTCGACGCCGTTGCCGCAGACGTTCACCGGGACGTGGATCGGTACCTGGACGTGGTTGCCGGAACCCACGCCGGGCGAGCCCTCGGTGTACCCGTCGGCGTGCGAACCGCCGTGGCCGCCGGAGTCGCCGTGACCGCCCGCGGAGGGACCACTCTCGTTGGCGCAGGAGTTCCCCACGGACGGATTGAGAACACCGCCGACATCGACCGTGTTGCCGCAGACGTTCACCGGCACGTGCACCGGCGCCTGCACCACGTTCCCCGAGAGCGCGCCGGGCGAGCCCTCGGCGTGCCCGCCGGCGTGCGAACCACCGTGGCCGCCGGAGTCGCCGTAACCGCCCGAGGAGGAGCCACCCTGGTTCGCGCAGTCGTTGCCCTCGGTGGCGTTGCCGGCGCCGAGGACGTTGACGCTGTTGCCGCAGACGTTCACCGGCACGTGCACCGGCGCCTGCACCACGTTCCCCGAGAGCGCGCCGGGCGAGCCCTCGGCGTGCCCGTCGGCGTGCGAACCGCCATGGCCCCCGGAGTCGCCGTGACCGCCCGAGGAAGGGCCACTCTCGTTGGCGCAGGAGTTCCCCACGGACGGATTGAGAACACCGCCGACATCGACCGTGTTGCCGCAGACGTTCACCGGGATGTCCACCGGTGCCTGCACCACGTTCCCGGAACCCACGCCGGGTGAGCCGGCGGCGTGGCCCGTCGCGCCGGAGTGGGCGTGGGCGGCCCCGCTCGCGGCCGCGAGTACGCCCGTGGCGGCCGCCATCGTCATCAGGCCCTTGCGGGTGACCTGTCGCATTGCTGAATTCCCTGCCTTCGACCTGGTGCCGGGGATCGGTCTTCCGACGGATTCCCGGTGTTCCGACGTTCGACGAGACCGGTCGGCCCCGGAGCGCATGGCGGGCGCTCCGGGGCCGACGGGCTCAAGCCCTCAGCGGGCATGCCCTAGAGGGCGAGGCACAACGTCACTTGTTGATGCAGACGTTGCCGAAGGCGGGGTTCAGCAGCCCGATCACGGAGATCGTGTTGCCGCAGACGTTCACGGGGACGTGGATCGGGGCCTGCACGACGTTGCCGGAAAGGACACCCGGGGAGTGCACGGCGGCACCCTGGGCACCGGAGTCGGCGGCGGCCATGCCCGCGCCCGCGAGAACCAGACCACCGGTAGCAGCCGCGACGGCGACGACCTTCTTCAGCATCATTCCTCCTTGTTGGCAAAGCGATCCAAAGTCGCGGATCACATCACGGCTAACGAGGACGGAGTAATGAGGCTACGAGCTTATCGTCGCATTCACTCTTTTCAGTCAACTCCGCACGTCTGGACGATTATTGGGGTCATCGGGTAACCGTCTCAGCTCGCGTCGAGGAAGCGGTCGAGCACCCGCACGCCGAACTTCAGGCCGTCCACCGGAACCCGCTCGTCGACCCCGTGGAACATGCCGGCGAAGTCCAGCTCCGGGGGCAGCTTCAGCGGGGCGAAGCCGAAGCCCCGGATGCCGAGGTCGTCGAAGGACTTGGCGTCCGTCCCGCCGGAGAGCATGTACGGGACGGCCTTCGCGGCCGGGTCCTCGGCCACCAGCGCGGACTGCATCGCGTCCACGAGGGCTCCGTCGAACGTGGTCTCGACGGCCTTGTCGGAGTGGACGTCCTCGCGCCGCACCTTCGGACCGAGGATCCGGTCGAGGTCGGCGAGGAACTCCTCCTCGTGTCCGGGCAGGAAACGGCCGTCCACGTGCGCGGTCGCCTCGCCCGGGATGACGTTGACCTTGTAGCCCGCGCCCAGCTGGGTGGGGTTGGCGGTGTTGCTGAGCGTCGCGCCGATGAGCTTGGCGATGCCTCCGAGCCTGGCGAGGGTCCCCTCCATGTTCTCCGGGTCGAGCTCGGTCCCGAGGGCGTCGCCCAGCTCGTCGAGGAAGGCCCGGGTCGTCTTCGTGACGCGGACCGGGAACTTATGCCGGCCGAGGCGCGCGACGGCCTCCGACAGCTCGGTGATGGCGTTGTCGCGGTGGATCATCGACCCGTGCCCGGCGGTGCCGGCCACGGTCAGCTTCATCCAGTGCATGCCCTTCTCGGCCGTCTGGATCAGATACAGCCGGCGCTGCTCGCTGACGGTGAACGAGAAGCCGCCCACCTCGCTGATCGCCTCGGTGACGCCCTCGAAGAGGTCCGGGTGGTGGTCGACCAGGTGGCGGGCGCCGTACGTCCCTCCGGCCTCCTCGTCGGCGAGAAAGGCGAGGACGACGTCGCGCGGGGGCTTGCGTCCGCTGCGCATCCGGTCGCGGACGACCGCGAGGGTCATCGCGTCCATGTCCTTCATGTCGACGGCCCCGCGCCCCCACACGCAGCCGTCGGCGATCTCGCCGGAGAAGGGGTGGTGGGTCCAGTCGTCGGCGTTGGCCGGTACGACGTCGGTGTGGCCGTGGATGAGCAGCGCGGGCCGGGAGGGGTCCTCGCCCTCGATCCGGGCCACCGTGGAGGCGCGCCCCGGGTGCGACTCGAAGATCCGCGGTTCCAGGCCCACCTCGGCGAGCTTCTCGGCGACGTACTCGGCCGCCTTGCGCTCGCCGGGGCCCGAGTGGTCGCCGTAGTTGCTGGTGTCGATCCGGATCAGCTCGCGGCAGAGGTCCACGACCTCGTCCTCACCGGTGACGCTCCTGGCCGTGTCCGTCTCGCTCACGTGCTTCCTCCCGCTGCTGGTGTTCCCGCTGGTGGGTCGTCCCCTCATCCTCTCTCCCCCGCGGTCGCTCCCCAAGACCCGGCCCGGCCCGTCACACGCCGTTCACGCGACGGCGCGGCCGGGCGGGGGTGATCGGCCACCCCGGAACACCTGGTAATGTTTACGTCGTCGCCAAGGGGGAAACCCCACGCGACAGACACCTTGTCCGGGTGGCGGAATGGCAGACGCGCTAGCTTGAGGTGCTAGTGCCCTTTATCGGGCGTGGGGGTTCAAGTCCCCCCTCGGACACCAGCAAGATCACTGAAGGCCCCTGATCATCAGGGGCCTTCAGTGTTTTCCGCCACGGCCGCCCGTCCCACACCGTACGGCCGGGTCGCGCGACACCGAGCCCGGGGTGTCTTCCGAACGCGGGCCACCAATCAAGGACTGGCTGAATCTGCCTCGCGCTCTGCCCGAGAAGGTCCGCCGAGTCGAGTGTTGCGAGATGATCACGGCATGAGTGAAATCGTGCTGATGTCGGATCCGAAGGTCACCGCCGTACCCGTTGCAGAGTGCGGCGAACGTCTCGTGGACGTTCGGGCGGGCGGTTCGTTGCTGATCGATGCACGCAAGCAGGATCCGGCAGATGCCTTTGCGTACCTGCGGGAAGGCGTGCTGGAACGGCTGCTCAAGGCCCAGACGACACTTCCGCAGGACGTACGGCTGCTCTTCGTCGAGGGGTGCCGGCCGCCTTCCCTGCAGCAGAAGTACTTCGAGGAGTACACGAGCCGGCTGCGGGCCATCCACCCGGAATGGTCCCCCGGACAGATCCATTCGGCGGCGAGCCGGTATGTGTCGCCGCCCGAGATCGCTCCGCACAGCGCCGGAGCGGCCGTCGACCTCACTCTGGCCGATGTCAGTGGGCGCGAATTGGACCTGGGCACACGGATGAACGCCGACCCGGAGGAGAGCAAGGGCGCCTGCTACACCCATGCCGCCAACATCAGCCAGGAGGCCCGCGCCAACCGGAAGCTCCTGGGTTCCGTGCTGGAGGCGGCGGGTCTGGTGAACTACCCCACGGAATGGTGGCACTGGTCGTTCGGAGACCGCTACTGGGCTCTGCTCACGGGTGAGGCCGTCGCTTGTTACGGCCCGAAGGAGATCGCACCGCTCGGATGACCGGCCCGGGCTCGCCGGGCCGACCGGTCACACAGCGCGTCTCCCGCCCCAGCGGACGCCCTTACTCGCGCCGAGATCCTCTCCGCGGTTACTTTCGTACGGTCCGGGTCAAACCTCGTTACTGCGGCGTGCGGCAAAGCCGGTGAAGGCCGTCCACGCGGTGGGGGTCACGGTGAGCACGGAACCAGTGACGATCTTGGAGTCACGGACGTGAACGGCTTGCCGGGAAGCAGCCACCTCTACGCACTGGCCGCCCTCAGCACCGCTGTAGCTGCTCCTGAACCACCGCAGGTCCTGAGCCATGGTCGTGATCCCTCGGACGTTCATAGCTCCCTCAGCAACTTCTCGATGTAGGCCAGAGACTCACACGGGGTGAGGGCCTGCGCACGGATGATCCCATAGCGTGCGGCGAGCACGCGGACCTCTTCACGAGAAGTCACCAGTGTGCTACGTCCCTGCGCTTCTGTGTAGCCGATCTGCTCTCCTCCCTTACGGGAGAACACCGTGAAGCCGCCGTCCACACCGGCGTTGTCCTCCCGATCGAGCGGCATCAGTTGCACTTCGACGTTGCGCTTCTCTCCGATCAGAAGGATCTGCTCCAGCTGTCCCCGCACCACCGTGGTTCCGCCGAGTCGCCGCAACAATACGGACTCCTCCATGACGAAACTGAACAGAGGCGCGGGCCACTTGTTGAAGATCTCCTGGCGAGCCAGACGCGCCGCTACCCGCTCTTCAATCGTCTCTTCCTTCAGGAGCGGTCGGCGCATGCGCAGAACCCCTCGCGTGTACTCCTCCGTCTGCAGCAGGCCGTTGACCATGTGGGTGTCGTACACCTGCAACTCGACCGCCTCCGCCTCCAACCGCGCCGCATCCCGGAAGAACGCCGGATACCGCGCCCGCGCGACCTCTTCCTTCATCGCCCGCAGGACGCCCCCGGCGTCCAGTACCTCATCCGCCTTGTCGATCAGCTCCGGTTTGGGGATGCGTCGGCCGAGTTCGACCGACGTGATCTGGTCCTCCCCGTAACCGAGCCGGGACCCCAGCTCCCTCCGCGTCAACCCAGCCCGCTCCCGCAGGAGTCTCATCTGCCGCCCGAAGCACCGCAGGAAGTTCGCCCCGTCGTCCTGTTCCACCATGCCCGCCGCCTCCGGCACCTCATCGCCCACGGTTCTGATGCGCGGCCGTACAGGCTGGAACCGTGCACGCAGCGCGACGTATCACGCTACGTACGGTGATGAAGGGCTGGTCCCCCGAACGCCCACAAGTTCCCTCGTACGAGAACTCACCTCTGCGTGTACGCACTGGGCAGCCACCTGTACAACCCTCGCCAGTACAGGCGTTTCCGCTGGTCAGAGCCGTTTCGTCTTCGGCAAGCTATCCGCCATGAAAACCACGGACACCACCACCCCACAGGCACCGGAAGTCCCGGCCGCCCCGCACGAGTTCGCCATGCGGTTCACCTCCACCCCGCGCGGTGCCCGTCTCGCCCGCCGTCTCGTCTCGCACCGACTTGACCAGTGGGGGCACCCGTACGACTCCCCCGTCAACGAGACCCTGACCTTGATCGCGGCCGAACTCACCTCCAACGCGGTGCGGCACGGTCACGTCCCCGGCCGGGACTTCCACCTCCGGCTGACCGCGACCCCGGACGTACTCCGCATCGAAGTGACGGACGCCCGCACCGAGCGGAGGCCGCCCTCGTCCGTCCAAGAGACGCCCGATGACGCGGAGTCGGGCCGGGGACTGCTCCTGGTGACCCGGCTGGCCGCCCGCTGGGGCACCGACCCGCGGCCCGCCGCGCCCGGCAAGACCGTCTGGGCGGAGTGTGCCCTGTAAACGCCGGTTCACGGGACAGCGGCGCCCGGCCTCGAGGGCGATCGGACAGAATGGTCGCCATGACCACGCGTTCCTGCCCCTGCGGGCTCCCCGAGGCGTACGAGGACTGCTGCGGGCGCTTTCACTCCGGGGCCGCCACCGCCCCCACCGCCGAGCGGCTGATGCGGTCGCGGTACTGCGCGTTCGTGCGGCGGGACGGTGCGTATCTGCTGCGGACCTGGCATCCGCGGACGCGGCCGGAGCGGATCGACTTCGATCCCGGGATGCGGTGGACCGGGCTGGAGGTCCTGGACACGAGCGACGGGTCCGCCTTCCACTCCACCGGGACGGTGACCTTCCGGGCCTCCTACCGGGGCGGCTCGCTGCACGAGCGCAGCCGGTTCGAGCGGGTCGACGGGGCGTGGGTGTACGTCGACGGGGAGTTCCTGGACTGAGCTCCACGGGGGCGTCCCCGTACGGCCGTCAGGGCGCCAGGATGTCCAGTTCCTGGAGGGCGCCCTCGGTGATCTCTCGGGTCAGTTTCTCCGCGCGGGCGGGGTCGCGTTCGCGGACCGCCTCGGCGAGCTGGACGTGGAGGGTGACGGCGGCGGGGTCGGGGTCCTCGAACATCACGTCGTGGTGGGTGCGGCCGGACAGCACCTCGGCGACGACGTCGCCGAGGCGGGCGAACATCTCGTTGCCCGAGGCGGTCAGGATCACGCGGTGGAACGCCACGTCGTGGAGGAGGTAGCCCTCCAGGCGGTGGCCGCTGGAGTTGGCGACCATGCCGAGGGCGCACTCGGTGAGTTCGGCGCACTGTTCCGGGGTGGCGTTGCGGGCGGCCAGGCCGGCCGCGACGGGCTCGATCGCCGAGCGCAGCACCGTGAGGGAGCGGAGCTGGCGGGGGCGGTCCGCGCCGGCCAGGCGCCAGCGGATGACCTGGGGGTCGTACACGTTCCACTCGTGGGCCGGAAGGACCGTCACGCCCACGCGGCGCCGGGACTCCACCAGGTGCATGGACTCCAGGACGCGGACGACCTCGCGCATCACGGAGCGCGACACGTCGAAGCGCTGTGCGAGTTCGTCGGTGCGCAGGACACTGCCGGGCGGGTACTCGCCGGCGGTGATCTCGGGGCCGAGGGTGTCCAGTACGCGGCCGTGCAGCCCCCGGCCCGTGGTGCTCATGCACTCAGAGTACGGGGCGGATCACGGGAACAAAAAGTCAGACTTATATGTCACAGACTCTTGAATTCGTCGTACCTAATGAGCTTCAGTTGCGTCGACATCAGGTGTCGACGAAGACAGCGGACAGTGAGGCAGCGATGAACACCCCCCATGTCGTCGTGGTCATGGGCGTCGCGGGCACCGGGAAGACCACCATCGGTCCCCTGCTCGCGGCCCGGTTCGGCGTTCCGTACGCCGAGGGCGACGATTTCCACCCGGCGGCCAACATCGCCAAGATGTCGGCCGGTACCCCGCTCACCGACGACGACCGGTGGCCCTGGCTGGACGCCATCGGCGACTGGGCGCACGGCCGGGCCGGTCTCGGCGGGGTGGTCAGCTGCTCGGCGCTGAAGCGGTCGTACCGCGACCGGCTGCGGGCCGCCGCGCCCGGCGTGCTCTTCGTGCACCTCTCCGGTGACCGCGCGCTCGTCGAGGACCGGATGTCGCACCGGCAGGGCCACTTCATGCCCACGGCGCTGCTCGACTCCCAGTTCGCCACGCTCCAGCCGCTGGAGCCGGACGAGGCCGGAGTCGCCGTGGACGTGACGGGCAGCCCCGAGGAGATCACCGCGCGGGCGGCCGCCGCCCTGGACGCCCTCTGAGAGCCGGCCCCGTAGGTCCCTGACCGGACCCCCAGTTCCCGGGGCGCCCCCACTCCCCGGTTTCCTCCCCAACCCGTAGAAACAAGGGAACCACCGTGACCAGACTCAGCGTTGAGATGCTGGCAGCGGACGCACCCGAGCCGATCACCTCGGCCGGCCACGCCCAGCTGGGCATCGCCGTGCTCCTGGGCATCGCCGTCATCGTCCTGCTCATCACCAAGTTCAAGCTGCACGCCTTCCTGTCGCTGACCATCGGGACGCTGGCGCTCGGCGCGTTCGCCGGCGCGCCGCTCGACAAGGTGATCACCAGCTTCAGTGCCGGACTCGGCTCCACCGTCGCCGGCGTGGGCGTGCTGATCGCCCTCGGCGCGATCCTCGGCAAGATGCTCGCCGACTCCGGTGGCGCCGACCAGATCGTCGACACCATCCTCGCCAAGGCGAGCGGCCGTTCCATGCCGTGGGCGATGGTGCTGATCGCCTCGGTGATCGGTCTGCCGCTGTTCTTCGAGGTCGGCGTGGTGTTGCTGATCCCGGTGGTGCTGATGGTCGCCAAGCGCGGCAACTACTCCCTGATGCGCATCGGCATCCCGGCGCTCGCCGGTCTGTCCGTGATGCACGGTCTGGTGCCGCCGCACCCCGGTCCGCTGGTCGCGATCGACGCCGTCGGCGCCAACCTCGGTGTGACGCTGGCGCTGGGCGTGCTCGTCGCCGTACCGACGGTCGTCATCGCCGGTCCGCTGTTCTCGAAGTACGCCGCCCGCTGGGTGGACGTCCCGGCCCCGGAGCGGATGATCCCGCAGCGGCCCTCCGAGGACCTGGAGAAGCGTCCGAGCTTCGGCGCGACGCTGGCCACGATCCTGCTGCCGGTCGTGCTGATGCTGGCCAAGGCGCTGGTCGACATCGTCGTCGACGACCCCGAGCACCACGTGCAGCGTGTGTTCGACGTGGTCGGCTCCCCGCTGATCGCGCTGCTCGCGGCCGTGCTGGTCGGCATCTTCACGCTGGGGATGCCCGCCGGGTTCAGCAAGGAGCGGATCTCGTCCCTGGTCGAGAAGGGGCTCGCGCCGATCGCGGGCATCCTGCTGATCGTCGGCGCGGGCGGCGGCTTCAAGCAGACGCTGATCGACACCGGTGTGGGACAGATGGTCCTGGAGATCTCCGAGGACTGGTCGATCCCGGCGCTGCTGCTGGCCTGGCTGATCGCGGTGGCGATCCGGCTGGCGACCGGTTCGGCGACGGTGGCGACCGTCTCGGCGGCCGGTCTCGTGGCGCCGCTGGCGGCCGACATGTCGACCACGCACGCCGCCCTGCTGGTGCTGGCGATCGGTGCGGGTTCGCTGTTCTTCAGCCATGTCAACGACGCCGGGTTCTGGCTGGTGAAGGAGTACTTCGGGCTGAACGTCGGGCAGACGATCAAGACCTGGTCGATCATGGAGACGATCATCTCGGTGGTCGCCGGTGCTCTGGTGCTGCTGCTGTCGCTGATCATTTAGTTGTTCGCCCGAAGCCGTTCGTTCAGCTGATCATTCGGCTGAGGACCGGGCGTGTACGGCCCACCCGCTCCCCCTCGGGGCGCGGGTGGGCCCGTGTCGTTTCAGGGGCGCCACAGCGGGTGTTCGCGCTCCGCCCAGTCGCGGTCGACGGAGCCGGTGCGCATGCCGCGCCGGGCCTCGGGGTCCGCCAGGGCCATGCCGATGTGCCCGGCGAGGACGATGCCGATGGTCAGCGCCAGCCAGTCGTGGACGAAGGTCGCGCTGGTGCGCCACACCAGCGGGGTGAGGTGGGTGAACCACATCAGCAGTCCGGTGCCGAGCATCACCAGGGTGGCACCCGCGATCCAGGCCGCGTAGACCTTCTGGCCCGCGTTGAACTTGCCGGCCGGCCGGGACGAGGGGCGCTTGTCGCGGCGCAGGGCGGCCCGCAGCCAGACGCGGTCGTGCGGGCCGAAGCGGTTGAGGCGGCCCAGGTCGGCGCGGAAGGCGCGGGAGGCGAGAGCGGCGAGGACGGGGACGGGCAGGGCGAGCCCTGACCACTGGTGGAGGGTGACGACGAAGGCCCGGCGGCCCACCAGCTGGGCGAGCTGGGGAACGTAGAGGCAGGCGGCCGTGGCCACGCAGACGCCCATCAGCACGGCCGTGGCACGGTGCGCCCACCGCTGGGCGCGCCCGAAGCGCCGTACGGCGGTGGCGGTGGCGGTGGCGGCGGGCGGGGCGTCAGCTCGTGGGCTCATCGTCGCGTCCGTTCGAGCGGCCGACCCAGGCGTCGATGTCGTAGCCGCGCTCCTCCCAGTAGCCGGGTTCGACGTCCTCGGTGACGGTGATGCCGGAGAGCCACTTGGCGGACTTGTAGAAGTACATGGGGGCCACGTAGAGGCGGACCGGGCCGCCGTGGGCGTGGCCGATGTCCTCGTCCCGCATGCGCAGGGCGACCAGGACGTCGGCGCGGCGGGCCTGGTCGAGGGTGAGGCTCTCGGAGTACGCGCCGTCGAAGCAGGTGAAGCGCACCGCCCCGGCCGAGGAGCGTACGCCCGCGGCGTCCAGGAGCCGGGACAGGCGCACCCCCTCGAACGGCGTGTCCGGCACCCGCCAGCCGGTGACGCACTGGACGTCGCGGACCGTGCGGGTCTGCGGCAGGGCCTTCAGGTCGGCCAGGGTGTAGGTGGTGGGGCGGTCGACGAGGCCGTCGACCGTGAGGCGGTAGGTGCCGGCGTTCTTCCGCGGGACGGAGGAGGTGACCGAGTAGTAGCGGAAACCGCCGCCGTTGGGGAGCAGTCCGGTCAGGCCGGTGGGGTCCTTGTCGGAGGCTCCGGCGAGGAAGGATTCCAGGCCGCGTTGCAGGGTGGGCGCGGTGGCCACGCCGAGGGCGCCCAGGCCGAGGGTGCCGAGGAAGACACGGCGGCCGATGGGCCTGCCTCGCGCGTCCCCCTCGTCGGGGGGCGGTGGCGGCTGTTCGGGGTTCACCCCTCCATTCGAGCACCCGCGTCCCCGTCGGACCAGGGAACGCGGGTGCCCGTCAGATTTCCGTAATCAGCTCTCCTACGAGGTGCGCTCGGCCTCCTTCTCGAGCTGGAACGCCTCGTTGCCGAGCCCGATGCGGGCGTGCCTCTCGGGGGCGCGGGCGCGCAGGACGGCGCCTTGGACCAGGCCGGCGACCAGGGCGAGCCCGATGACGCCAGGCAGGAGCCAGCTCAGCGAGGAGTCGGGGCCCGCGCCGACCAGGACGTCGAAGTCCTTGACCGTGTAGCCCGCGATGACGGCCAGGGCGATGCCCGCCAGCGCGGAGGTGGCCAGCCGCCAGCCCTGCGCGCCCGCGGCGCCGCGCCGGGCGAAGAAGACGACGACGGACAGGGAGGCGATGGCCATCAGCACGATCACGCCGAGCGCGCCGACGTTGCCGCCCCAGGTGAACAGGTGCAGGACCGGCGCGGTCGGGTCGCCGGTGGGCTTGTCGTCGGTGAGCGCGAAGGCGAGGACGAGCACGGCGGCGATGACGGTCTGGAGCAGGGAGCCGGTGCCGGGGGCGCCGCTGGTGCCGGTGGTGCGGCCGAAGGCGGCGGGCAGCAGGCCCTCGCGGCCCATGGCGAAGGCGTACCGGGCGACGACGTTGTGGAAGCTGAGCATGGCCGCGAACATGCCGGTCACGAAGAGGACGTGCAGGACGTCGGTGAAGGTGCCGCCGAGGCGGTCCTCGGTGAGGAAGAACAGCAGGCCGGCGCTCTGCTCCCGGGAGGCGCCGACGATCCCGGAGGGGCCGGTGGCGACGGTGAGCGCCCAGCTGCTGAGGGCGAAGAAGACGGCGACGCCGGTGACCGCGAGGAACATCACGCGCGGCACGACCTCGTGCGGCCTGCTGGTCTCCTCGGCGTAGACGGGGGCCTGTTCGAAGCCGAGGAAGGCGGCGATGCAGAAGCACAGGGCGGTGCCGACGCCGGCGCCGGTGAGCGTGTCCGGATCGAAGGCGTGCAGGGACAGGCCCTCCGCGCCGGGGTCGGCGACGGCGGCGATGTCGAAGACGACGACCAGCAGCACCTCGATGACCAGCAGCACGCCGAGCACGCGCGCGTTGACGTCGATCTTCAGCCAGCCCAGCGCGCCGACGGCGAGGACGGCCGCCAGCGCCGGTATCCACCAGGCGACCTCGAGGTCGGCGTAGGTGGCGAGGAGGCCGGAGACCTCGAAGCCGAAGATGCCGTAGATGCCGACCTGGAGGGCGTTGTAGGCGACGAGCGCGACGAGGGCGGCGCCCGCTCCGGCGGTGCCGCCGAGTCCGCGGGAGATGTAGGCGTAGAAGGCGCCGGCGTTGTGGACGTGCCGGCTCATCTCGGCGTAGCCGAGGCTGAAGAGGACCAGTACGACGCCGAGGGCCACGAAGAGCAGCGGCTGACCGACGATGCCCATCACCGCGAATGTGGTGGGCATGACACCCGCGACCACCATGAGGGGAGCGGTCGCGGCGAGGACGGAGAGCAGCAGGCCCCCCGTGCCGAGGCGGCCGGCACGCAGGGCGCGCTCCCGCCCCTTGAAGGTGCTGATGCCGTCGGCTGTCGCTCCGCTCGTGCTCGAAGTGCTCGAAGTGCTCGAAGTGCTCGGACTGTCCGTCGTCATCGGGAGGCCGTCCTTGGTCGGTTGTGGTGGTGACGGGCGGGTGGACGGGTGGGGCGTGGGGTCAGGTCGTGCCCAGGGCTGCGGCGCGGGCGGTGCGGAAGGCGGTCAGGGCGTCACGGTCGGGGTACGACCAGGGGGCGGGGGTGGCGTGGTCTCCGATGCGGTGGAAGAGTGCGGCGGCCTCGGCGCCCCGGCCCTCGCAGACCTTGGCGTGGGCGAGGAAGTTGAGGTCGACCAGGCGGCGCGGGTGGCCTTCGTGCTCCCACTCCAGCCACCAGTCGAAGGCGGCCTTCATCACCTGCCGGGCGCGGCGGCCGACCCAGTGGCCGGAGGCGACCGGGTCGGCGGGTTCGTGCCCGGCGGCGGCCAGGGTGCGGTAGCGCTCGGCGTGCGCGACGACCGGCAGGACCGCCAGCGGCGAGTCGGCGGGGGCCTGCTCGGCGGCCCAGTTGGCGAAGTCGTACACCTCGTGCAGCGGGTCCGGGCCCGCCTCCACACGACGCTCGGCGAGCCAGGCGACCACCAGATGGTGGGCGTGGTGGTGGTCCGCGTACCGGGTGCGGATCTGCTCGAACATCCGGATCACGTCCCCCTCGGCGCCCTGGGCGCACTCCAGCAGGAGCAGTCCGAGCCAGGGGGTGGGGTCTGCGGGCAGGAGTTCCGCCGCCTTGTGGCAGGCCTCGCGGGCACGGGCCGGTTTCTCCTCGCCGCGCAGCGCGCGCCGCACCTGGGCCAGGGCGAGCAGCACGGACGCGTCACCGGAGTCGGGTTCGGCGAGCAGCCACTCGCGGGTCCAGGCGGCGCAGTACGGCTCCCCGGCGAGCACCGTGATCCGGTGGCCCCGGCGGTCCCAGTCGTCCCCCGTGCGGACCAGCAGCGAGCGGGTGCTCTGCCAGCGGCCCTGCGCCAGCGCGGTCCGCGCGGCGGCGAGTTCGGCGTCGTCGAGGGCCTCGTCGAAGGTCTGTGCCGCCCGTCTGCGGGCACGGCCGAGGGGAGGCGGGGGTGGGGGCACCGCGGAACTTCCTCACGCGCTCTTCTTGGGGTCACCGGCTCACGGCGGGCGGTCGGTACGGCAGTGGTCGGCTGCCGAACGCCATGGGCTGATCACTCACAGCAAACCGTCAGCCCACGGATCACGTCAAGGGCACCTCATGTGTTACTCGCGTCAACTTCGTTCACGGAACGGCCACTTGTGACGTCCGGGGCAGGAGGACCGCGCGGGTGGGGTGAGCGGCCGGGCAGGGGCCGGCCGCTGCTTGGATGGCCGCATGAGTGCTGAGGAGATCATCGACATCGTCGACGAGAACGACCGGGTGGTCGGACGGTCCCCGCGCGGGGAGGCCTACGCGCGGGGGCTGCGCCACCGCTGCGCCTTCGTCCTCGTCCGGGACGCCGAGGGGCGGGTCCTCGTCCACCGCCGCACCGCGACCAAGCAGGTCTTCCCCTCCCTGTACGACATGTTCGTCGGCGGGGTCGTCGGCGCGGGCGAGAGCTACGACGAGGCGGCGCTGCGGGAGGCCGAGGAGGAGCTGGGCGTGAGCGGGCTGCCGCGCCCCGAGTACGTCCTCACGTTCCTGTACGACGACGGGGCGGGCCGCAGTTGGTGGTCGGCGGTGTACGAGGTGCGCTGCGACCGGCCCGTACGGCCGCAGCCGGAGGAGGTGGCCTGGGCGGACTTCCTGCCGGAGGCGGAGCTGGAGCGGCGGCTCGGGGAGTGGGAGTGGACTCCGGACGGGCTGGAGGCGTACCGGCGGCTCACGGCGTACCGGGCGGGGCGGGCCGGGGGCTGAGCGGGGCTCCGTCCCCGGCCGTCGGCCCGGTGCGGGGTGGTCCCGGTAGGGTCGCGGCGTGATCGAGTTCGTGCGGAACGTTCGGTTGTGGTTCGCGCCCGGCGAGGTGCGGCGGGAGGGCGACACGCCCGACTACCGGTTCTCGCTGGCGAACGAGCGGACGTTCCTGGCCTGGTTGCGCACCGCGCTCGCGTTGATCGGGGGCGGGTTCGCCGTGGACCAGTTCCTGCCGGATCTGCGGTGGGGGTGGCGGGTCGGGCTGGCGCTGGCGCTGCTGGCCGCGGGGGCGTTGTGCGCGTTGCGGGCGGTCAACCACTGGGTGCGGTGTGAGCGGGCGATGCGGCGGGGGGAGGATCTGCCGGTGTCGCGGTTCCCGGCGCTGCTGAGTCTCGTGGTGGCGGTGGTGGCCGGGGCGATGGTCGCCGTGGTGCTGTTCGGGTGGGACGGGTGAGCGGAGTGGCGGCGGGCCGGGGCGCGGAGCGGGATCCGGGGCTGCAGCCCGAGCGGACGCGGCTCGCGTGGCGGCGTACGACGTTGTCGGCGACGGTCGCTGCGGTGTTGGCCGTGAAGGCGGCGCTGGCGGGTGGGGGGTCGGTCGCCGGGGTTGTCGCGTGTGTGTTGTGCTGTGGTTGTTGGGTGGGGTTTCTGTGGGTTGCCCATCGGCGGATTCGGGGGCTGGCGGCGGTGAGTGAGCCGGGGGCGCTCGGTTCGCCGTGTGCGGCGGTCGTGGTGGTCTGCACGGTGGCCATGGCCGGGTGTGGGGCGGTGCTTGTCGGGGTGGGGTGAGGTGGGGGATCGGTGGTTTTTCGCCCCCGCCGCCCCTTCCCGTCCCGTCCCCGGGGGCTGTGCCCCCGGACCCCCCTTCGGCCCTGGACGGGCCTCGTCCTCAAACGCCGGACGGGCTGTTCGGTGCTATGCGCTCACCGTCACCACGATCTTGCCTCTGGTGCGGCCCTCCTGGTTCAGGCGGTGGGCGTCCGCCGCTCGTTCCAGGGGGAAGGTCTCCGAGACGTGGACGGTGACCGTGCCCTGGTCCGCCAGGTCGGAGAGGTGCTGGAGGTCCTGGGGGTCGGGGCGGACGAACCAGTAGCGGCCGCCGTAGCTCACCACCTCGGGGTCGGTGATCGAGGCCAGGCGGCCCTCGGGGGCCAGCAGGTTCGCGGAGGCCTTGAGGGCGTCGCCGCCCACCGAGTCGAACACCGCGTCCACGCCCTCGGGCGCCAGCCCCCGTACCCGTTCGGCCAGGCCCTCGCCGTAGGTCACCGGCTCCCCGTCCAGTCCGCGCACGAAGTCGTGGTTGCGCTCGCTCGCCGTACCGATGACCCGGGCGCCGAGGTGGGTGGCGAGCTGGACGGCGACGGAGCCGACGCCGCCGGCCGCGGCGTGCACCAGGAGGGTCTCGCCGCGCTTGACCTCCAGGACGCGGTGCAGCACCTGGTACGCGGTGAGCCCCGCGAGCGGGAGGCCGGCCGCCTCCTCGAAGGACAGCGTGCGCGGCTTGCGCGCGAGGGCACGCACCGGGGCGGCCACGTACTCGGCGAAGGTGCCGCGGGAGAGGACGTCCTCGCGCACGTAACCGATGACCTCGTCGCCGACGGCGAACTCCGGTACGGCGGGACCGGGCTGGACGACCACGCCCGAGACGTCCCAGCCGGGGATCACCGGGAAGACCGGCTGGAGGACCGGGTCGAGATGGCCCTCGCGGCACTTCCAGTCGACCGGGTTGACGGCCGCCGCCCGCACCCGCACCAGGACCGAGTCGGGTCCGACCCCGGGGTCGTCGGCCTCTCCGAGTTCCAGCACTTCGGGGCCGCCGTACCGGGAGTAGCTGATCGCCTTCATGGGTCCGACCCTCCGGGCTCCGCGCGCACGGCGCAAGCGGAACGGTCCGATATACGCCGTTCGCGTGGTGGCTGGGCGAGGCACGGGGGGCACGAGCGCCTATCGTGGCCCCGATCACGTTCGACCGCCGCTCTGGACGGCATACCGACCGGTCGGCATCATGAGGCGGGTACTGTTTCCTGCCCGTAGGAGCGACGATGAGCACCGACCACCCGCCCGGACTCGATCTCGACCGGCTGCGCGGCCTGCTCGAACGGGAGCGGCCCGGCCTGGTGAACGGCCCGCTCACCGGCCGGCTGATCGAGGGCGGCAGGTCGAACCTCACGTACACGGTCTCCGACGGCACCTCGAAGTGGGTCGTACGGCGTCCCCCGCTCGGCCACGTCCTGGCCACCGCGCACGACATGAAGCGCGAGCACCGGGTGATCAGCGCGCTGCACCCGACCGCCGTGCCGGTGCCGCGCACCGTACTGCTGTGCGAGGACGAGGAGGTGCTCGGGGCGCCGTTCTACGTCATGGAC
The DNA here is from genome assembly GCF_044390325.1 of Streptomyces sp. NPDC018964. Taxonomy (NCBI): domain Bacteria; kingdom Bacillati; phylum Actinomycetota; class Actinomycetes; order Kitasatosporales; family Streptomycetaceae; genus Streptomyces; species Streptomyces sp. NPDC018964. The sequence continues at coordinate 109,885 of NZ_JBIRYZ010000012.1, read as the reverse complement.
TTCGTCGAGGGCACCCCGTACCGGACGGCCGGCCAGCTCGCCCCGCTCGGCGCCGAACGCACCCGGGACGCGGTGCTGAACCTGGTCGACACGCTGGTCGAGCTGCACGCCGTCGATCCCGGCGAGGTGGGCCTGTCGGACTTCGGCCGCCCCGAGGGCTTCCTGGACCGGCAGCTGCGCCGCTGGGGCAAGCAGCTGGACGCCTCCCGCAACCGGGAGCTGGCCGGGATCGACGAGCTGCACGCGGCGCTCGGCCGTGAGCTGCCCGTCTCTCCCGCGCCGGCCGTGGTGCACGGCGACTACCGCCTCGACAACGTGCTGATCGGCCCGGCGAGTGAGCCGGAGGAGCGCGCCGAGCCCGAGAAGGGCGCCGACGAGATCAAGGCCGTCCTCGACTGGGAGATGTCCACGCTCGGCGATCCGCTGACGGACCTGGGGCTGCTGGTGATGTACAGCATGCCGCTGGGCATGCCGGACTCCCCCGTCTCCACGACCGCCGAGGCGCCCGGGCACCCCACGCCGGCCGAGCTGATCGAGCGGTACGCCGCACGGTCGGGGCGCGACGTCTCCGCGGTCTCCTGGTACACGGCGTTCGCCTGGTTCAAGCTCGCCGTGATCCTGGAGGGCATCCACTACCGCTACACCCTGGGCCGGACGGTCGGGCGCGGCTTCGACCGCATCGGCGATCTGGTCCCGGTCTTCATCCGGCACGGACTGACCACTCTTCAGGAAGGCTGACCGACCATGGACTTCGCGTTCGACGCGCGCACCGAGGAGCTGCGCGCCAGGCTGCTCGCCTTCATGGACGAGTACGTGTACCCGGCCGAGGCGGTCGCCCACGAGCAGCGGGCCGGGCTGGACTCGCCGTGGGAGAACGTCCCCGTGGTGGAGGAGCTGAAGGCCGAAGCCCGCCGGCAGGGGCTGTGGAACCTGTTCCTGCCCGACTCCGAGCACGGCGCCGGACTCACCAATCTCCAGTACGCGCCGCTCGCCGAGATCATGGGCCGCTCCCCGCAGATCGCGCCGACCGTCACCAACTGCGCGGCGCCCGACACCGGGAACATGGAGGTGCTGGCGCAGTTCGGTGACGAGGCGCAGCAGAAGCAGTGGCTCCGGCCGCTGCTGGCCGGCGAGATCCGCTCGGCGTTCGCGATGACCGAGCCGGACGTCGCCTCCTCCGACGCCACCAACATCACCACGCACATCGAGCGGGACGGCGACGAGTACGTCATCACGGGCCGCAAGTGGTACATCTCCGGGGCGATGCACCCGGACTGCGCGATCTTCATCGTGATGGGCAAGACCGACCCGGACGGGGCGGACATCCGCCGCCAGCAGTCCATGGTGCTCGTCCCGCGCGACACGCCGGGCGTGACCGTCAAGCGCGCCATGCGGGTGTTCGGTTACGAGGACCACTACCACGGCGGGCACGCCGAGGTGGTCTTCGACCACGCGCGCGTGCCGGTGTCGAACCTGATCGGTGAGGAGGGCGGCGGCTTCGCCATCGCGCAGGCCCGGCTCGGTCCCGGCCGGATCCACCACTGCATGCGGCTGATCGGCATGGCCGAGCGGGCCGTCGAGCTGATGTGCCGCCGCGCGGTGTCGCGGGACGCGTTCGGCAAGGCGCTGGCGCGGCAGGGCGTGGTGCAGAACTGGATCGCCGACGCGCGCGTGGCCGTCGAGCAGCTGCGGCTGCTGGTGCTGAAGACGGCCTGGATGATGGACACCGTCGGCAACCGGGGCGCCCACACGGAGATCCAGGCCATCAAGATCGCCACCCCGCGCACGGTGGTCGGCATCCTCGACCGGGCGATCCAGCTGTACGGGGCGGGCGGGGTCAGCCAGGACTTCCCGCTGGCCGAGCTGTACGCCGGGGCCCGCACGCTGATGATCGCCGACGGCCCGGACGAGGTGCACCAGCGGTCGCTGGCGCGCCGGGAGCTGAAGAAGTACCTGTAGTTCCGGGGAACGGCTCGTGGCCCGCCGGTACCGCCGGCGGGCCACGAGCCGTGGGGGGGTGTTCTCAGGGGCGCAGGGCCCTCAGCAGCAGGTCCGCCAGGTGGTCGGCGACCTCCTGGGGGCTGAGCGGGCCGTCGGGGCGGTACCAGGTGGACAGGTGGTGCACGGAGCCGAAGTGGTAGTCGACCACCAGGTCGGCCGGGGTCGCCGTGGAGAAGACGCCCTCGCGCTGGCCCTCCTCGATCAGCGCGCGGAAGCGTTCGTGGTAGCGGCGGCGCTCGGCGCGCACCTGCTTGTTCTTCTCCGGGCCGAGGTGGTGCATGGAGCGGAAGAAGATCGACGCGTCGTCGAGGTTCTCGATCGTGGTGACGACGACGTCCGCCGCCGCGCCGCGCAGCCGCTTCTCGACCGGCTCGTCGGCGTCCGCGAACCGGTCGAGGCGTTCCTGCTGGAGGCGCAGCACGCGCGCGTACACCTCGTGCAGCAGGTCGTCCTTGGAGCCGAAGTAGTGGTAGAGCGCCCCCTTGGTGACGCCTGCCGCCTCGACGATCTCCTGCACCGAGGTGCGGTCGTAGCCCCGCTCGGCGAAGAGCCGGGTGGCGGCGGCCAGGAGCCGCTGCGGCACAGGAGTCCCATCACCGTCCGTCGTCCTGGGCACTGCCGCCACCCGCCTTTCCGTGTCACTACTGGTCGTCGTGGGTCAGGGAACGCAGTTCCCTCCGGAGGATCTTCCCACTGGCCGTCTTCGGCAGGTCCGGCAGGATCTCCACCTGGCGCGGGTACTTGTAGGCGGCCAGTCTCTCCTCGCAGTACGCGGCGAGCGCGGCCGGGTCCGTCTCGACGCCGGGGCGCAGGCTGATGAAGGCCTTGACGGTCTCCCCGCGGTAGCCGTCGGGGACGCCGACGACGGCGGCCTCGCGCACCGCGGGGTGGGTGTAGAGGACGTCCTCGACCTCGCGCGGCCACACCTTGAAGCCGGACGCGTTGATCATGTCCTTCTTGCGGTCGACGACGTACAGCCAGCCCTCGGGGTCCATGAAGCCGATGTCGCCGGTGCGCAGCTCGCCGTCGGGGAAGGTCTCGGCGGTGGCGTCGGGCCGCTGCCAGTAGCCGGGCACGACCTGCGGTCCGCGTACGACGATCTCGCCCTGCTCGCCGAAGGGCAGCTCCTCGCCCCGGTCGTCGACGATCCGTACGACGGTGTCGGGGCCCGGTACGCCGACGGCGAGCGTGCCGGAGGCCTCGTCGACGGGCGCCTCCAGGTGCGGCGGGACGGAGGCGCAGGGGGCGGTGCACTCGGTGAGCCCGTAGCCGTTGCGGATGTACGGTCCGAAGCCGGCCCGGAACTTCTCCACCAGGGCGGGCGGCAGCGGGGCGCCGCCGGAGGAGATCACCCGGAAGGAGGAGAAGTGGTCACGGCTCACGTCGGGGTGGGCGGCCAGCGCCATGAAGGCGGTGGACGGGCCGACGGTGTAGTGCGGGCGGTGCTCGGCGAAGGCGTCGAGGACGACGCCGGCCTCGAAGCGGTAGGCCAGGACGAGGGTGCCCGCGCTGTCGAGGCAGGCGCCGAGCTGGCAGACCATCCCGGTGATGTGGAACAGGGGCGCGAGGGCGAAGTAGACGGGTGCCTCGGGCAGGCCGAGCCCGGTGCGCTGCCGTTCGGCGTTGTACATGATGTTGCGGTGGGTGTTGGTGGCGCCTTTGGGGGTGCCGCTGGTGCCGGAGGTGTAGCTGATCAGCGCGGTGTCGCCGGGGGCGGGGGCGCGGTCCTCCGGAGCCGGGTGTCCCTGGCGGGCGACGGTGGTGAGGTCGTCGGCGTCCGGGGGCTGCGGGAGCCGTTCGAAGGTGAGCACGCGCGTGTCGCCGCGGGTCTGGAAGTCCAGCTCGCAGCCGGTGAGCACGATCCGCACGGGCGAGTCGGCGGCCGTGTCGCGCAGGTACGACTCCCAGGCCCGGTCGGAGCAGATCAGCGCGGCCGCGCCGGCGTCCCGCAGGACGTGCGTCACCTCGCCGGACTTGTACATCGGGTTGACGGGCACGACGACCGCGCCCGCCTTCCAGGCGCCGAGCAGGGCGAGGACGAAGAGCGGGGAGTTCTGCAGCAGGATCGCCACCCGGTCGCCGCGCTCCAGTCCGCGCGCGGCGAGGTAGCCGGCGAGGGAGTCGCCGAGCTCGTCGGCCTCGCGGTAGGTGAGGCGGCCGTCGAAGTAGGCGAGGAAGGTGCGGTCGGGGGTCTCGGCGACCGCGCGGCGCAGGGCGTGCACCAGGGAGGCGGCGGGGTCGACGGGGGCGCGCTGGGTTTCGGTGAGGAGGGCCAGCCAGGGCTTGGCGGCGTAGCGGGAGGCGGTCACCGGGTGGCCTCCCACTGCTGCTGGAGGCGGTTCATGCCGGCCAGCCAGCGGTCCGGCTCGGCGGCGCGGGTGCGGTAGTACTCGGCGACCTCGGGGTGCGGCAGGATCAGGAAGCGGTCCTCCTCGATGCCCCGGAAGAGGGCGTCGGCCACGTCCTCCGGTTCGATCGCGGTCGGCTTGAGGACGAGGTCGCCCGCGCTGCCGCTGGCGTCGAGCATGTCGGTGCGCACGCCCTGCGGGCAGATCGCGTGGACCTTCACCCCGCGGTGGCGGTACGTCAGCGACAGCCACTCGGCGAAGGCGTAGGCGCCGTGCTTGGTGACGCTGTAGGGGGCGGTGCCGATCATGGTGAGGAGTCCGGCGGCGGAGACGGTGGAGACGAAGCGGCCGCTGCCGCGCTCCAGCCAGTCCGGGAGCAGCGCGTGCGCCGCGCGGACGTGCGCCATGACGTTGACGTCCCAGGAGAGCGCCCAGCCCTGCTCGTCGAGCGGTTCGCCGGGCTCCCCGCCGTCGCGGCCGACGCCCGCGTTGGCGCAGTACACGTCGACGGTGCCGCCGAGCGCGTCGCGGGCCTCGGCGACGGTCGAGGAGGCGTCGCCCGGGACGGCGAGACCCCCGATCTCCTCGGCGACGGCCTTCGCGCGGTCGGCGTCCAGGTCGTTGACGACGACCTTCGCCCCCTGAGCGGCGAAGCGGCGGGCGAGCGCCGCCCCGATGCCGCCCCCGGCTCCCGTGACGACCACCCTCGCACCCTGCACGGCTTGCACCATCGGTCTCCTTCGACGCGGCTCCCAGCGGCTACCGGCGTCAGACTAACCGGTCGGTATGCCCGGTGGAAGGGGTGTTCCGCGCGGGGCCGGTCCGGTTCGTTCCCCGGGACGGTCGGGCGCGCTAGCGTGCGTGCGCATGACACCCGCCACGATCACGGAGGTCACCGCATGAAGCTGTCCAGACGGAGCCTGCTGGCCACCACCACGGCCGTGGCCGCGGCCGGTGCCGCGCCGGCGGCCGCCGCTTCCGGGCCCGCGCACGGGGGTGGCCGGAGGCTGCGCACCGGGTTCGAACGGCTCGCCGCGGACGGCTACGGGCTGCTCGACGGGCGGCGCGTGGGCGTGGTCACCAACCCGACGGGCGTCACCCGGGACGCGCGGCACATCGTCGACGTCATGCACGCCGACGACCGGGTGGACCTGGCCGCCGTCTTCGGCCCCGAGCACGGCTTCCGGGGCACCGCCCAGGCAGGCGGCTCGGAGGGCCGCCACGACGACCCGGCGACCGGCCTGCCGGTCTACGACACGTACCTGAAGAGCGGACAGGCGCTCGCCGACGTCTTCACCGCGTCCGGCGTGGACACGGTCGTCTTCGACATCCAGGACGTGGGCGCGCGGTTCTACACGTACATCTGGACGCTGTTCGACTGCATGGAGGCCGCCGCGCTCGCGGGCAAGGGGTTCGTCGTCCTGGACCGGCCGAACCCGGTGACCGGGCGGGCCGCGCTGGGTCCGGTGCTGCACGAGGAGTTCGCGACGTTCGTCGGGCGGCAGCCGGTCTCGCAGGCGCACGGGATGACGGTGGCGGAGCTGGCGCTGCTGTTCAACGGGGAGTTCCTGACGGCGCCGGTGCCGCTGGAGACCGTGCGGATGTCGGGCTGGCGGCGGTCGGACTTCTACGACGCCTCCGGGCTGCCGTGGGTGCCGCCGAGCCCGAACATGCCGACGCCCGAGACGGCGCTGGTGTACGCGGGGACGTGCCTGTTCGAGGGGACGAACCTGTCGGAGGGGCGCGGGACCACCCGGCCGTTCGAGCTGCTGGGGGCGGAGGGGATCGACGGGCGCTGGGCGGAGGAGGCGAACGCGCTGGGGCTCGCGGGCGTGCGCTTCCGGGAGGCGTACTTCGCGCCGGCGTTCTCCAAGTTCCAGGGGAGGACCGTCGGGGGTGTCCAGGTGCACGTGCACGACCGGGAGGCGTTCGACCCGGTGCGGACGGGGATCGGGCTGCTGATCACCGCCAAGCGGTCGTGGAGCGGTTTCGCCTGGCGCCCGGACCACTGGATCGACAAGCTCACCGGCTCCGCGCGCGTGCGCACCATGATCGACGCGGGTGCGGACACGGACGAGGTGGTGGCCGGCTGGCAGGAGGAGCTGGCGGGGTTCCGGAGGATGCGGCGGGGGTACCTGCTGTACCGCTGAGAGCGGGCGGTACGGGACGGCGGCGGGCGGGCGGCCCGCCGCCGTTTCGCGTCGGGTGTGCATATCGGCGGGGTCTTCAGGAACCCGTGGAAGCCGCCGGGAGTTCTCAGGCTGACGAGGAGGGGTTCTTCCCCCGAGGGGAGGGCACGGAGCGGGTTACCGCCGGTATCCCCGTGTACGACCACAACTGAAGCAGGGATCACGGGAGTTGCCCCGTGAGTCCCCGCGGCCGGCTGATGGGGGCCATCGAAAAAAGGATGGAGCCGATTCGCGTGTCGATACGTCTATTCGGCGACGTCCGTTCGACGACGCCGAAGTGACCGGATTACAGGTGCAGGTGTGACGGAGGTGCAGGACGATGGCCGGTTTCCGAAGTCTGGCGAGACAGGTCCGAGATCCGCGGTGCGATCTCGCGCTGCGGCGCTATTCGCTGCGCAAGTGCCTTGAGCGGTTCGCTCCCTACGGGCACAGGGCGACCTGGGACCATCTGTGCTCGCGGGCCGGGTTCGATCCCGAGGACCGCTCCGTCGACCCGGCGCGGCTCGTGGCCGCGCTGGACGAGCTGGAGGAGGCCCGGGCGGTCTGGCTGGGCTACGAGGTGGAGTTCGCCGAGCGCCGCAGGAAGGAGAAGCACGACGGATTGCGCAGGCCGGGCAGCGTGGACGACTGGCACCGGCTGACCTGGGGCGGTTTCGGTGTGGCCTGGTGCGACGACCCGCGGGTGCACCCGCGCGAGCCGCTGGCCGAGGTGCTGCGGCGGCTGATAGCCGCGCTGGAGCGGGAGCCGGGCACGGCCTGCCCCGTGTGCCGGGGGGAACGGCTCGTGTGGCGCTTCGACCTGGACCACGAGCCGTCGACGGGCCCGGTCTGCACGGACTGCGGGATCCTGGTGCCGCGTCCCGTGCTCACCTCCGGAGCCCTGGCGGAGGCCCGTAGGGCGAGGCTGCTGGTGTCGGCCTGAGAGGCAGGGAGCGAACGGAGCGAGGGGGTGCGCAGGGGATGCCGCACCCCCTGACTTCGGGGACGCGGGTCGCGTGGTCCGCCGGCCGGCGCCCGCGGGGCACCTCCCCCGCTCCCGGCTTCTCCCCCGCCCTCGGCCGCGCGCGGGCGGGAGGTACCCCACGAGCGGGCCCCATCGCCACCCCCGGCCGCGCCCGAACGAGGCTTCCATCGCCCTGGAGCACCTCCCAGGCCCTCGAGGCACCGGAGGAGGCACGGCTGCCCGCGGAGGCGGGGGCTCACCGTCTGCTCTTCTCCGGCAGGAGACGGGACCCCGTCAGCCGGTCGCCGAAGACGTCGTCCGGGTTGGACAGAACGCAGCTGTCCAGCGAGAGGCAGCCGCAGCCGATGCAGTCCGTGAGGTGGTCGCGCAGGCGGTTGAGCTGCTTGATGCGTTCGTCCAGCTCGGAGCGCCACGCCTCGGAGAGGTGCGCCCAGTCGTCCCGGGTGGGCGTGCGTTCCTCGGGCAGTTCGGCGAGCGCCTCGCGGATCGTGGCGAGCGGGATGCCGACGCGCTGGGCGGCGCGGATGAAGGCGACCCGCCGCAGGGTGTCACGGCTGTAGCGGCGCTGGTTGCCCGCGGTGCGGCGGCTGCTGATCAGGCCCTTGGACTCGTAGAAGTGCAGGGCCGAGACGGCGGCGCCGCTGCGCGCGGAGAGCTGGCCGACCGTGAGCTCGTGGATCTTCTCGGGAAGCTGGGGCACTCCTCGAACCCTACCCACCCGTCCGGCGGGGCCGTCGTTGACAGGGACCGCCCGGCACACCATGCTAAGCAGTTGCTTAGCATGCGCGCACGGATGCGCTGCGACTTCCTGACGCGAGAGGCCGGGACATGGCAGAGCCGAGGATCTTCACGTCCGTCGACGACCTGAAGGCGGCGGTGGGCGAGCAGCTGGGACACACCGACTGGCTGGAGGTCGACCAGAAGCGGATCGACCTGTTCGCCGAGGCCACCGGGGACCACCAGTGGATCCACGTCGACCCGGAGAAGGCCGCGGCGGGGCCGTTCGGGACGACCATCGCGCACGGCTACCTGACGCTGTCGCTGCTGCCGCTGTTCGGCCCGCAGCTGATCTCCGTCGAGGGCGTGAAGATGGGCGTCAACTACGGCACCAACAAGGTGCGCTTCCCCGCCCCGGTCCCGGTCGGCTCGCGGGTGCGCGCGACCGCGACGATCACCGCCGTCGACGAGGTGCCGGGCGGTGTCCAGGTGGCCACGGCGTTCACCGTGGAGCGCGAGGGCCGCGACAAGCCGGTGTGCGTGGCCGAGTCGGTGGCCCGGTACTACCTCTGAGCGGGGCCGGTCCCCCCGGCCCCGACCATCCTGAGCACGAGGTCGGCGTAGAGCGCGCCGACCTCCTCGGGGGTGCGGGGACCGTCGACGTTGAACCAGCGGGCCACGTCGATGCAGAGGGAGAGCACGGCGAGCGTGGTGCCCTGGACGTCGATGACGTCGAACTCGCCGGAGCGCACGCCCTCCTCGATGATCCCGCGCACCTCGGCGTCGACCTGCCGGCGCAGCCCGAGGATCTCGGCGCGGGCCTCGGGACCGAGGGAGTCGAGTTCGTACTGCACGACTCTGGCGGTGGTGCGGCCCCCCGCGTGCCAGCGGACGAAGGAGCTGACCGCTTCGGCGAGCCGCTCGCCGGGGCCGCCCTCGGCGCGGGCCGCCGTGCGCAGGATCTCGACGGCCTTCTCGTGGCCGATCCTGCTGATGCGGTGGAGCAGCTCTTCCTTGGTCTTGTAGTGGATGTAGAGCGCGGCCGGGCTCATCCCGGCGCGGCTCGCGATGTCGCGGGTGGTCGTGGCGTGGTAGCCGCGTTCCGCGAACGCCTCCACGGCGGCGAGCAGCAACCGCCGGGCCGCGTCGGGCGTGACCTCACCCCACGGTTGCGCCTCGGCGCCGGCCGTCTCCTCCGCCGTACTCATCGCTCACCTCATTCACTGGCAGGAGTAACACCATACCGGCAAGGGTGAGCGCTCGCTTAGCGCGTCCGTCGTCACAGCTTCTGCAGCGGGTCGTGCTCGGCGAGCAGCTTCTCCAGGCGGGCCTGGTCGACCCGGTTGACGATCTGCCCGGCCTCCTGGCGGTCGCGGATGACCTTGGCCAGGGTGAAGGCGGAGGTGACGAGATACAGGACCGCGATACCCAGGAAGGCGCGGACCCAGGCGTCGGTGTCGAGGTTGAAGATGCCGACCGCGGTGGCTCCCATGGCCACTCCGAAGGACGCGACGGCCTGGCCGTAGAAGGCGGCCGTGCTCTGCTGCTTGACCGGTGTGTCGCTCATGGGGAAAAGGATCGGCGGATGTGGCCGCGGCCACATCCGCTCAGCTACTCAGGCATGTACTCAGAAGGCCGAGACCCCGGTCAGGGCGCGGCCGATGACCAGTTTCTGGATCTGGCTGGTGCCCTCGTAGAGGGTCATCACGCGGGCGTCGCGCAGGAGCTTTCCGGCCGGGTACTCGTCGATGTAGCCGTAGCCGCCGAAGACCTGCAGGGCGTTGTTGGCGGCGCGGACGGCCGCCTCCGAGGCGAAGAGCTTGGCCTTGGAGGACTCGACGGCGAAGGACCGGCCCCGGTCGATCAGGTCGGCCACCCGCCAGGTCAGCAGCCGGGCCGCGTCGACGTCCACGGCGATGTCGCTGATCAGCTCCTGGACGAGCTGGTGACGGGCGATGGGCTTGCCGAACTGCTCCCGCTCCCCCGCGTACCGCACGGCCGCGTCCAGGGCGGCCTGCGCTATGCCGACGCAGCCGGCCGCGACCGACATGCGGCCCTTGGCGAGGGCGGACATGGCGACCGAGAAGCCCTTGCCCTCCTCGCCCAGCATCGCGGAGGCGGGCACGCGCACGTCCTCGAGGACCAGTTCGGCGGTGGCCTGGCCGCGCAGGCCGAGCTTGCCGTGGACGGGGCGGCGGGTCAGGCCGGGGGTGTCGGTGGGGACGAGGAAGGCGGAGACGCCCTTGTGGCCGGGGGTGTCGGTGGAGCGGGCGAAGAGCAGGACGACGTCGGCCCAGGTGCCGTTGGTGATGAACATCTTGGTGCCGTTGACGACATAGTCGTCGCCGTCGCGGACCGCGCGGGTGGTGAGGTTGCCGGCGTCGGAGCCGGTGCCCGGCTCGGTGAGGCCGAAGCAGCCGACGTACTCCCCGGAGGTCAGGCCCGGCAGCCAGGCACGCTTCTGCTCCTCGCTCCCCCAGGCGGCGATCGTCTTGGCGACCAGACCGAGGGAGACGGAGACGATGCCGCGCACGGAGGAGTCGCCGCGGCCCAGTTCCTCGGTGACCAGGCAGTACGCGAGGTGGTCGCCGCCGCTGCCGCCGTACTCCTCGTCGATCGTCAGCCCCAGGAAGCCGACCTCGCCGAGCTTCTTCACGATGCCGCGGTCGACCTCCTCGGCGCGGTCCCAAGCGGTGGCGTGGGGCACGACCTCGCGCTCCACGAAGTCCCGGGCGAGCCGGCGGACGGCCTCCTGCTCCTCGCTGAGCTCCAGGTTCATACCGAGTCACCCCATGTGAGATCCGCTTGCCGCGCACGTCCGAAAGGCCGTGCGCATTTAAATTAGCACTGCTAGTTTCCTGTCGCGGTCCTACTATGTGCGCCATGGCCCGACCGCGCAAGCCCCTGCTCAGCACCGACCGGATCGTCGGCGCGGCCCGTGCGCTGGTGGACGCGGAGGGCCTCGCGGCCGTCTCCACGCGCCGGCTCGCCGCGGAACTGGGGGTGAGCGGACCCTCGCTCTACAACCACTTCCGCACCAAGGACGAGATCCTGGAGGCGGTGGCCGACTCGGTGAGCGCGCTGGTCGACCTGTCGATGTTCGAGGACGGCCGGGACTGGCGGACCGCGCTGCACGACTGGGCGGTCTCCTACCGGGCCGCGCTGCGCGACCACCCCAACATCGTCCCGGTCCTGGCCCGCGGTCCGGGCCGCCGCCCGGCGGCGCTGCGACTGGCCGACGCGGTCTACGGCGCGATGGTCGAGGCAGGCTGGCCGCCCGCGCAGGCCACCTCCATCGGCGCGCTGATGCGCTACTTCATCATGGGCTCCGCGCTCGGCTCCTTCGCGGGCGGCTTCGTGGACGACGCCGGCGCCTACGACCCCGCCGACTACCCGCACCTCGGGCAGGCCCATCTGCTCGCCGAGCAGCAGGAGAAGGTCGACGAGCGGGCCTTCGAGACGGGGCTCGCGGCACTGCTGGACGGGCTGACGCTGCAGTACGAGCGGGTGCGGGCCGACGCCTAGGAGGGCGTGCCCGGCCGGCCGGGCGACCGCCTCGCGTCCAGGTCCCGGCGCCATGGAGACGGGCGGGGCGGTCCGGCGGGCACGGAGCGGGAACCGCCGCGGGCGCGCTCCCGCCCGCCGGCGACGGGTGTCGCGGCCGACCGCCTGGTCATCACCGGCGGGCAGCCTGGTCGTCACCGGCGGGCGGCCTGGCCGTCACCGGCGGACGGCCCGGTCTTCATCGGCGGGCGGCCCCGTACAACCCTCACGGTCCGTCGCACGTCAGAGACATCACGACGAGGTGAGGGCCTCCGCGCAGCCGGACCACGGGAATGACATACGATGCGCGCGACTCTCATAAAGATCACATAAGAGGATGTACACGTCATGGCGATCCGCGCCCCTCACCGTTCCCTTCGCGGCATATCCGCCGTCGTCGCCCTGCTCGCGATCGGCGCGGTGGGCTGCTCGGAGGTCTCCGACGCCGTCGACAGCGCCAAGGACGGCGCGAAGAAGGTGGCTCGCCAGCGCTCGGTGTTCTCGCTGGACATCGGCGACTGCTACAACCCGAACGGCAAGGCCGAGGGGGAGGCGTACTCCGTCGAGATCGTGCCCTGCGACGAGGCGCACGAGGGTCAGGTCGTCGGTGAGTTCGCGATCGACGAGGGCACGGAGTACCCCGGCGACGACGAGATCTCGACGATCGCGGACGACCGCTGCCCGGTCGAGGCGCAGAAGTACGCCCCGGACACCTGGGCGCTCCCCAAGGGCGCCGCCCTCTTCTACTACACCCCGACCAAGGAAAGCTGGGCGACCGGCGACCGCGCGGTGAGCTGCACCTACACCGCGGAAGGGGGCAAGCTCAACGGCTCGCTGGACACCGCGAAGTCCCTCGAGCCCGAGCAGGTCACGTACCTCACGGGTTCGAACGCGGTCTACGAGGCCCTGTGGGCGAACCAGCCCGAGAAGGACACCGTCGAGGACGACCTGGCCGGCTACAAGGCGCAGGCCAAGGCCGTCGCGGCCGCCCTCGACACCCACGTCGAGGGCCTGGGCGACATCAAGGGCACCGAGGTCGGCAAGCTCCGCGCGGCCCTGACGAAGGCGGCCGGGAACTGGGAGAAGGCCGCGAACGCCGCCGACGCCGACGCGTTCTACCTCGCCTACGACCCGGCGTTCGACGGCATCGACCCGAACAAGTCGGTCGCCGCCCGCAAGGAACTGGGCCTGGCCACCACCGTCCCGGCCGACGAGGCCGAGGTCTGGGCGGGCTGACGCTCCGCGGACGCCGGCCGCCGCGCCCGGCGGGGGGTGCGGACGCTTCGGTGAGCGCCGAAGCGTCCGTGCCGCATGCTGGGGGCATGACCACCAAGGACCCCCGGGCGGCCGGTCTCGCGCGGCTCGCCGCGCTGGCCGCCGACGAGACGCGGGCCGCGTGTCTGCTGGCGCTGCTGGACGGGCGGGCCTGGACGGCGGGCGAGCTGGCCCGGCACGCCGGTGTCGCCGCGTCCACGCTGAGCGAGCACCTGGGCAAACTGGTCGCGGGCGGGCTGCTGGCCGAGGAACGGCAGGGGCGGCACCGGTACGTGCGGCTGGCCGACGCGCGGGCCGCGCAGCTGGTGGAGGACCTGGCCGCGCAGGTGGCTCCGGATGCCGCCGAACGCCCGCGCACGCTGCGGCAGGCGGGCGCCGGGTCGGCCATGGCCCGCGGGCGGACCTGCTACGACCATCTCGCCGGACGGCTCGGCATCGCCGTCACGGACGCCTTCACCGCGCGGGGGCTGCTGCTCCAGGACACCGGGTTCGCGCTCACGGACGCGGGGCTGCGCTGGTTCGGCACGGCGGGCATCGGCCTGGACCGCCGCGGACGGCGGCCACTGGCCCGCGCCTGCCTGGACTGGACGGAACGCCGCCCCCACCTCGCCGGGGTGGCGGGCGCGGCCCTGTGCCGGCACGCCCTGGAGACGGGGTGGTGCGTGCGCATCGGCTCCGGGCGGGCGGTGAAGGTGACGGAGGCGGGCGAACGCGCGCTGTCCGAGCTGCTGGGGATACCGGCGCGGGCCCTCCACTGACCGGCACCGGCAGGTCCCGCCGGAAGACCGCGGGCTTCCCGTCCCCGTGCCTCCCCCTGGCGCCGGGGCGTCGGCGGAGGGTTCCCGTGCCCCGCGGGCGTGCCGGCGTCCCGGTCGGTACGGCACGGCGGGGTACGGCGGCACGGCACGGCCAGCGGGACACCGGCACGGTCGAGGCCTCGGCTTCCAGGGGCGGTGCCGGTTCCGTACGCCGGACGGTCCGGGGCCGCGCGACGGGCGGCCCGGAGCCGTACGCCGGGCCGCCCGCAACCTCACGGCAAACGGCCCGGAGGCCGTGCGCCGGGCCGTGCCGCCGGTCCGGGAGAGTGACAGGTCCGCGGCACGGCCGGAAGCGCGGCGGGCGTGCTCTAGAAGACCACCAGGGCCCGTCCGCCCTTGCCGGCCTGCATGTTGTCGAAGGCGGCCGGGATGCCGTCCAGGGCGATGTGTTCGGTGACCAGGGCTGCGAGGTCGAGGCGGCCGGTCCGGATGTGCTCGGCGAGGACCGGCAGGTCGCGGGCCGGGTCGGAGTTGCCGTAGACGCAGCCGGAGAGGGTGCGGCCCCAGTGGAAGATCTCCAGGGCGTTGAAGGTGACCTGCTGGTCCTTGCCGCCGATGCCGACGACCGTGGTGCGTCCGCCGCGCCGGGTGGACTCCCAGGCCGTGCGGATGGTGACCGCACGGCCGACGCACTCCACCGCCACGTCCACGCCCTCCTTCCCGGTGAGGGCGCGGATCTGCCGGGGAGTGGTGTCGGAGGCGACGAGGTAGTCGGTGGCGCCCGCGGACCGCGCGAGCCCCTCCTTCTCCGGGGAGACGTCGACCGCGACGATCGTGGACGCGCCCGCGATCCGGGCCGCCTGGAGGGCGGCGAGGCCCACTCCCCCGACGCCGAACACCGCGACGGTCTCCCCCGGGCGCACCCGCGCGGAGTGGTGGACGGCGCCGTAGCCGGTGAGCACCGCGCAGCCCAGCAGGGCGGCGTCGGTGAGCGGGACCCCGTCCGGGGCGGGCAGCACGCAGGAGACGGGCACCACCGTCTCCTCGGCGAACGCGGCGACGTTCAGCCCCGGGTACAGGTCGGTGCCGTCGTCGGCGCGGCGGGCGTGCACCTCGGCGGCGCCGGCCAGGGCGTCCGCGCACAGCCAGACCTCGCCGCGCGCGCAGGCGGGGCAGGTGCCGCAGGAGGGCGCCCAGTTGAGGACCACGCCGTCACCGGGGGCGACCCGGGTGACGCCCTCGCCGACGGCGACGACCGTGCCGGCGCCCTCGTGGCCGAGGACGGCCGGGACGGGCAGGCGCATGGTGCCGTCGGACAGGGACAGGTCGGAGTGACAGACCCCGGCGGCGGCGAGCCGGACACGGACCCGGCCGGGGCCGGGTTCGGGCAGCTCGATCCCGGTGATCTCCAGCGGGGCACCGACGGCGGGCAGAACGGCGGCTCGTACGGCCATGGCGGATTCGACTCCCCTAGAACTGGAGGGACTTGGTCTGGAGGTACTCGGTCAGGCCGTGCGTGCCGAGTTCGCGGCCCACACCGGACTGCTTGTAACCGCCGAACGGGGCCAGCGGGTTGAAGCGGCCGCCGTTGATGTCGACCTGGCCGGTCTCCATGCGGCGGGCGAAGGCCACCGCCTCCGCCTCGTCACCGGCCCAGACCGCGCCGGCCAGGCCGTAGACGGTGCCGTTGGCGATGCGCAGGGCGTCGTCCTCGTCGTCGTAGCGCAGGATCGACAGGACGGGGCCGAAGATCTCCTCCTGGGCGATGGTCATCTCCGGGGTGACGTCGGCGAAGACCGTGGGGCTGACGTGGTAGCCCTTCTCGTGCGGGGAGTCGGGGCCGCCCGCGACCAGCCGGGCGCCCTCGGCGACACCCTTCTCGATGTACCCGCGTACGCGTTCCCGCTGCGCGGCGTTGACGAGCGGACCGATGCGGTCGCCGTACTTGGCGGCGGCAGCGGCGGCGAGTTCCACGGCCTCCTCGTACCGGTCGCGGTGGACCAGCATGCGGGTCCAGGCGCTGCACGTCTGGCCGGAGTTGGACATGACGTTGGCGACGCCGACGTTGACCGCGCGGGCCAGGTCGGCGCTGGGCAGGATGACGTTGGCGGACTTGCCGCCGAGTTCCAGGGCTACCTTCTTCACCATGCCCGAGGCGATCGCGCCGATGCGGCGGCCGACGGCGGTGGAGCCGGTGAAGGAGACCAGGTCGACGCCCGGGTGCTCGGCGAGGGCCTGCCCGGCCACCGGGCCGCGACCGGTGACGAGGTTGAACACGCCCGCCGGGATCCCGGCCTCGTGCACGGCCTCGGCGAACAGCCGGGCGACCAGCGGGGTGTCCTCGGCGGGCTTGACCACGATGGTGCAGCCGGCCGCGAGGGCGGGCGCGGTCTTGGCGACGATCTGGTGGAGCGGGTAGTTCCAGGGGGTGATCGCGCCGACCACGCCGACGGGCTCGTGGAGGACCGTCGAGTTGCCCGTCCTCTCCTCGAAGGGGTACGTCGCCGCCAGCTCGGCGTACGAGCCGGCCACGGCGATCGGCACACCCGCGTGGACCGCCTGCGAGAGCTTGAGGGGCGAGCCGAGTTCGGCGGTCACCGTCCGGGCGATCTCGTCCTGCCGAGCCACGAGCGCGTCCCGCAGCGCGGCCAGCCGGGCCGCGCGCCCGGCTGGCGGGGTGGCGGCCCAGGCGGGGAGGGCGGCGCGGGCGGCGCGCACGGCGGCGTCGACGTCCTCCGCGGTGCCCGCGGGGACGGTGGCGATCACCTGTTCGTCGGCCGGGTTCACCACCTCGATCACGTCCGGGCCGGCGGCGGGGCGCCAGGCGCCGTCGATGTACATGCCGTCGTGTGCCTTCATCGCGCTTCCTCCGGGGCGGGGCGTCGGTGTCCGACCGCTCAGTTCGTGCGAGGGTCCCAAACTAGCGATGTTAGTTTTACCGCGCCAGAGGTCTCCGTGTCCCCGTCTCATTCCTCCAGGTCGGGCAGCCGTGCCGGGTTCGGACAGATCCGCTCGCCCTGCTGGTCGAAGACGAAGAGGTGGGCGAGGTCGACCAGGAGCGGTACCTGCATGCCGTACCGGAGGCGGATGTCGGGGGTGGTGCGGACGATGAGGTCGCCGGGGACACGCGGCTCCGTGGACGTGGAATCGGAGGCCTGGTCCGGTGGGTCGAGCGTCGCCACCGGGCCGGCGCGCAGCGCCCCGGCCCGTTCCCGCAGCCGGTGCAGGACCGTGCCCTCACGGCGGCGGCGCCGGGCCGGGCGCTCGGGCCGCGGGCGCGGGGCCTCCAGGTCGGGGACGACGGCGGGGCGGGAGCCGGTGTCGAAGTGCACGAGGACCTCGTGGCCCTGGAACTCCAGGTGCTCCACCAGGCCGGTGAGCGCCACCTCGCCGGTCCGCGCGGCGGACGGCTTGGCGATCCGTACGGCCTCCGAGCGCAGGCCCACGATGACCTCGCGGCCCTGCTGCACCCGCAGCAACTGGTGGTCCAGGGAGAGCGGTTCGGGCAGCCGCAGGAACTGCTTGCCCAGGCTGATGGTCATCGCCCCGTCGAGCGGGGCGCGCACCAGACCGCGCAGCAGGTTGATGCGCGGGGTGCCGACGAACGCGGCGACGAAGACGTTGCTCGGCAGCGCGTACACGGTGCGCGGGGTGCCGACCTGCTGGAGGACGCCGCCGCGCAGCACGGCGACGCGGTCGCCGAGCGACATGGCCTCGGACTGGTCGTGGGTGACGTAGACGGTGGTGACGCCCAGCTCCCGGGTGAGCCGGTAGATCTCGGCGCGCAGCCGGTTGCGGAGCTTGGCGTCGAGGTTGGACAGCGGCTCGTCCATCAGGAAGGCGGAGGGGTGGCGGGCGATGGCCCGGCCCATGGCGACGCGCTGACGTTCCCCGCCGGAGAGCTGGGCGGGGAAGCGGTCGAGGAGGTCCTCGATGCCGAGCATGCGGGCGGTGGCGTCCACGCGCGGCGCCGGATCGGCGCCGGGGGACTCGATGCGCAGCGGGAAGCCGATGTTGTCGCGGCTGGTCATGCTCGGGTACAGGGCGAAGTTCTGGAACACCATCGCCATGTCCCGGTCGGAGGGCGGCAGTTCGTTGCCGTACTCGCCGTCGAGGAACAGCCGGCCCTCGTCGATCTCCTCCAGTCCGGCGATCATCCGGAGCACGGTGGACTTGCCGCAGCCGGAGGGGCCGAGCAGGACGAGGAACTCGCCGGGCGCGATGTCCAGCGACAGCCGGTCCACCACGCGGGCGTCTCGCGTGTATGCCTTGCTCACGTCGTGCAGGGAGATGGCGCGTGTCATGAAAGTGCCCCCGGGGGCGGATCAGGGCGCTGGCGCTCCGCGTTCGGAACGCCCCGCACGGGTCGCACGGGGCGTATGGGTCACGGAAGCTAACGGAAAGTAGCAGCCGGGGGAAGATGCCGGGCGGGATCGGGGCGCTCCGGTCCAGCAGGTGAGAAAGCGGACGTCCGGATTCAGCCGACGTCCTGGTCCCCTCGGGGTGGCCGGCGTTCCGCGTCAGTCGTCTCCGCCGCTCCCGTCGTCGCCGCTTCCCGAGCGGCCGCTCGAACGGCTCGACCGGAGCGGTTCGCCCGCCGCCAGGATCGCCCTCG
Organism: Streptomyces sp. NPDC018964; assembly: GCF_044390325.1. Taxonomy (NCBI): domain Bacteria; kingdom Bacillati; phylum Actinomycetota; class Actinomycetes; order Kitasatosporales; family Streptomycetaceae; genus Streptomyces; species Streptomyces sp. NPDC018964. Next base: position 91,475 of record NZ_JBIRYZ010000012.1, on the reverse strand, counting down.
CCACTCCGCGGACCCAGCGCGGACCGCCCCGGACCGCCCGGACGACGCAGACGCATCCTCCGACGACGAGTACGAGGACAACGGACAGGACGAGCAGAAACATGTGAACCCCCCTCTGTGTGTGCACGGCACATGTGCGCACGGGCCCGCCTCTCGGTGGGCGGCATGTGCGATCGCGCCATCCTGCCAGTGCGGACGCGCCCGCCGGGCACCGGCTAGCGAGCCGTACGGCGCCGGGGGCGGGCGCCGGTGACCTTCCGGGGGGACGGCGGGTCCTCCGCCGGCCGGGACGGGCTGCGCAGGGCGACGCCCGAAGCCAGGAACAGCAGGGCGCCGAGCATCACGAACGGTGCCGCCACGCCCGCGACCCCCGCGATCAGGCCCGCCGCCGCGGGGGCGGCGACCTGGCCCAGGCGGTTGCCGGTGAGGCGCAGGGCGAGGGCGGTGGAGCGGGCGTCGGCGGGGGCGGCCTGGACGACCGTCGTCATGGACAGCGGCTGCCCGACGCCCAGGCAGAAGCCGAGGACGGCCAGGACCAGGGCCAGCGCCCAGACCGGCAGCGGCAGCGCGAGGCCCGCGCACAGCAGTGCCGCCAGCAGGCAGGTCACCGTCAGCAGTACCGTGCGGCCGAGCAGGCGCAGCAGCGGGGTGAGGACCAGCCGGCAGGCGATGGTGGCCGCCGCGCGGAGGCTGAGCAGCAGGCCGATGACGGCCGGGTCGATGCCCCGGTGCTCGCCGACCACCGGGAGGTAGGCGGTGAGGATGTCGGTCGCGGACAGCACGGCCAGGCTGATGAGGATGCCCGCGGGGACGCCCCGGGCGCGCAGGATGCCCCCCACCGGCACCCGTGTGCCCTGTCCCGTACGGGGTTTCGGGGCCCCGGGCCGTTCTATGCGCCACAGCGAGGTGAGCGCGACGGCGCCGCCCGCGCCCGCCGCCAGCAGGGCGAGCGCGCTGGTCCGGGCCATGTCCGCGCCGATCAGCGCGCCCGCCGCGATGGGGCCGACCAGCTGGCCGAGCGAGGCGCCGATGGTGAAGTGGCCGAAGTTGCGGTCCTGTTCGTGCGGCGCGGACTGGCGGGCCACGAGGGACTGCGCGCCGATGACGAAGCAGAGGTGGCCGAGGCCCATCACCCCGCTCCACAGGGCCATCGTCCCCAGCGAGCCGGCGAGGCCGCTCAGCGCGCAGCCGCCGGAGATGAGCACCACGCCGGCCGGCAGCAGGGGCGCGCAGCGGCCGTGGTCGGTGCGCCGGCCGAGCGGTACGGCGGCGAACAGCGGCAGCAGCGCGTACACGCCCGCGATCACACCGACCGCCCGCTCGTCCGCGCCCAGCGCGAGCGCCCGGTAGGAGACGGCGGGCCGGGCCATCGACACCGCCCCCTGCGCGAAGCCGAAGGCGATGACGAGGCGGAGCAGCCAGCCGCGGTTCCCGCCGGGCGTCATGATCGGGTCCTTCCTGACGGTGGTCCGGGTGTCCGGCTCAGATGATGCCGAACAGGATTCCGGCCGCGAGGATCAGCAGGCAGATCAGGGCCGCCCACTTCACCACGAACCGGGTGTGGTCGCCGAACTCGACCTTGGCCATGCCGACCAGGACGTACACGGCGGGGACGAGCGGGCTGGACATGTGCAGCGGCTGGCCGACGAGGGAGGCGCGGGCCATCTCCAGCGGGGAGACGCCGTGCGCGGCGCCGGCTTCGGCGAGGACGGGCAGGACGCCGAAGTAGAAGCCGTCGTTGGACATGAAGTAGGTGAGGGGCAGGCTGAGCACACCGGTGACCAGGGCCATGTGCGGGCCCATGCCCTCGGGGATGACGTCCACCATCCACTCGGCCATGTGGTCGACCATGCCGGTGCCCTGGAGGACGCCGGTGAAGACGGCGGCGGCGAAGACCATGCCGGAGACGTTGAGGACGTTGTCGGCGTGGGCCGCGAGCCGGGCCTTCTGGTCGGGGATGTGCGGGAAGTTGACGGAGAGCGCGAGGGCGGCGCCGAGCAGGAACAGCACCGGGATCGGCAGCAGCTCCATGATCATGGAGGTGAGCAGGGCGACCGTGAGCAGCGCGTTGAACCAGTACAGCCTGGGGCGCAGGGTGGGGCGGTTCGGGTCGAGGCCCTGGAAGTCGTCGTCGTCCTCGTCGTCGGCGTCCGTACCGGCACCGGAGCCGCCGACCGGCCGGGCGTCCTTGCCGGAGCCGCCGGCGGAACCCGCGCCGACCAGCACGGTCTCCGTCTCCTCGGCGTTCTCCTTCACCAGCGCCTCGTCCAGCGTCAGCACGCCCAGCCGCCTGCGCTCGCGCAGACCGAGCACGTAGGCGAGGACGACGACGCCCAGCAGGCCGACCAGCAGGGCGGGGATCATCGGGACGAAGATGTCGCCGGCGTCGAGCTTGAGCGCGGTCGCCGCGCGGGCCGTGGGACCGCCCCAGGGAAGGGTGTTCATCACGCCGTTGGCCATGGCGGCGACGCCGGTCATCACGACCAGGCTCATCTTCAGGCGCTTGTACAGCGGATACATCGCCGAGACGGTGATCATGAAGGTGGTGGAGCCGTCGCCGTCCAGGGACACGATCGCGGCGAGCAGCGCGGTGCCGACGACGATCCGCATCGGGTCCGCCTTGCAGAAGCGGAGGATGCCGCGGACGATCGGGTCGAAGAGCCCGACGTCGATCATCACGCCGAAGTAGACGATCGCGAACATGAGCATCGCCGCGGTGGGCGCGAGGCTGGACACGCCGTCGATGACGTAGTCACCGAGGTGGGCGCCCTTGCCGACGAACACGCAGAACAGCGCGGGGATCAGCACGAGCGCCGCGATCGGCGACATCTTCTTCAGCATGATCAGGACCAGGAAGGTCGCGATCATGACGAAGCCGAGGATGGTCAGCATGAGTGGACACCTAACGTTCGCCCTTGAACTCCCACCAGGGCCGGCGGTGCGTCGACGTTAGGTTCCGTAAAGCGGCGTTAACAAGACGTTGACCTGCGAGCAATAAGCGCAAAACCCCAGGTCACAGCTTTGCTCAGGTCAGGGCATGGAACGTTTCGGTCACGGCGGCGTCCAGCGGGGCCACCTCGACGGGGATGCCGTTGAGGACGGCGTTGCCCGACAGCGGGTCGAGGAGGCTGCCGTCGAGGAGCTGGTTGACGTTGGCGCCGGGGTCGGTGGCGGCGTGCCGCGTGCGGGTGCCGGGCCGGTCGTGTCCCCAGCCGTGCGGCAGGCTCACCACCCCCTGGCGTACGGCGTCGGTGACCTCGGCGGGGGCGGTCACCTCTCCCCCGGCGCCCTTGATCCGCACCGGCTGTCCGTCCCGTACGCCGAGGCGTGCGGCGTCCTCGGGGTGGAGGTGCAGGGTGCAGCGGTTGGAGCCGCCGGTGAGGGCGGGCACGTTGTGCATCCAGCTGTTGTTGGAGCGCAGGTGGCGGCGGCCGACGAGGACGAGTCCGGCGGGGCGTTCGCCGAGGGCGGCGCGCAGCCGGGGGAGGTCGGCGGCGATCGGTTCCGGGAGCAGTTCCACCGTGCCGCTGCGGGTCTTCAGCGGCTGGGGCAGCCGCGGGCGCAGGGGGCCGAGGTCGATGCCGTGCGGGTGGGCGAGCAGCTTCTCCAGGGTGAGCCCGTCGGGGTCGGCGCCGAAGCCGTCGCCGTACGGGCCGAGGCGCAGCATCATGTCGAGGCGCCGTTCGGGGCCGTTCTCGCCGGTGAGCAGGGCGGCGAGCTCCTTCGGGTCGCGGCCGTGGACCGGGGAGTGCGGCTCCCGGACCGCCTTGGCGAGGGTCTGGTCGATCACCATGGCGTCGACGGCGCCGGGGTCGGCGCCGTGCGTGCCGGTCGCGGCGAGGATCAGCCGGGCCAGGATCTCGGTCTCGGCCATCCGGCCGGGCTCCAGGGGGACGGCGGGGCGGGTGTAGCGGACCTGGTTGCGCACGGCGAGGGTGTTGAAGGCGAAGTCGTGGTGCGGGCTCTGCGCGGGCGGGGGCGGGGGCAGGACGACATCGGCGTGGCGTGAGGTCTCGTTGAGGTACGGGTCGACGCTGACCATGAAGTCGAGCGAGCCGAGCGCCTTGTCGAGCCGGTCGCCGTCCGGGGCGGAGAGCACCGGGTTGGCGGCGACGGCGACGAGGGCGCGGACCGGCTCGCCGTCGTCGGTGAGGGTGTCGATCTCCTCGGCGAGGGCGGACAGCGGCAGTTCGCCCTTGGCCTCGGGGTGCCGGCTCACCCGGGAGTGCCAGCGTCCGAGGGCGAAGCCGCGGCCGGGTCCGGCGGGGCGCGGGGTCCTGTCGGTGGCGGCCTGCGGGAAGAGGGCGCCGCCGGGCCGGTCGAGGTTGCCGGTGAGGATGTTGAGGACGTCGACGAGCCAGCTGGCGAGGGTGCCGTGCGGGACGGTGCAGCTGCCGATGCGGGCGTAGACGGCGGCGGTGGGGGCGGCGGCGAGTTCCCGGGCGAGGGTGCGCAGGGTGGCGGCGTCGACGTCGCAGGCGGGGGCGACGGCTTCGGGGGTGAAGTCACGCAGTGCCGCTTCGAGTTCGTCGAGTCCCGTCAGGTGGGGTGCCAGTTCCCCCGGGTCGGCCAGGCCCTCGTCGAACAGGGTGTGCGCCAGCGCCGCGAGCAGCAGCGCGTCGGTGCCGGGGCGGACGGCGAGGTGCCGGTCGGCGAGGCGGGCGGTGCGGGTGCGGCGCGGGTCGACGACGGTGAGGGTGCCGCCGCGGGCCTTGAGCGCCTTGAGCCGGCCGGGGAAGTCGGGGGCGGTGCACAGGCTGCCGTTGGACTCCAGGGGGTTGGCGCCGATCAGCAGCAGGTGGCCGGTGCGGTCGAGGTCGGGTACGGGGATGGCGTTCGCGTCGCCGAAGAGCAGTCCGCAGGCGACGTGCTTGGGCATCTGGTCGACCGTGGAGGCGGTGAACAGGCTGCGGGTGCCGAGCCCGGCGATGAGCACGGGCGGGTAGAGGGCGCCGGCCACGGTGTGGACGTTGGGGTTGCCCAGGACGATGCCGACGGCGTGCGGTCCGTACCGTTCGACGACGGGCCGTATCCCGGCGGCCACGGCGTCGAACGCCTCCGCCCAGGTGGCCTCGCGCAGTTCCCCGTCGACGCGGACGAGCGGGGCGCGCAGCCGGTCGGGGTCGGAGTCGACGGCCCCGAAGGCGGCGCCCTTGGGGCAGATGAAGCCCTTGCTGAACACGTCGTCGCGGTCGCCGCGGGCGCCGGTGACGCGGCCGTCGTCGATGGTGAGCGTCAGGCCGCAGGTGGCCTCGCACAGGGGGCAGATACGAAGGGCGGTGCGGGACACGGGTCCTCCCGGGTGCGGCGGCTGCGGTGGCGCGCGGACACGCCGAGCATACCGACCGGTATGCACGGTGGGGAGGGGGGCGCCGGGGCGGCTCAGTCCAGCGTCCGGGCCAGGTACGCCCGCAGCATCTCGCGCAGTTCGCCGATGACCTTCCCGTCCCCCTCGGGCGCCATCCGGAACGCCAGGTGGACGAGGGTGTCGGCGGTCTCGACCGCGATGAGGAAGGTGCGGCGCAGGTCGCCGTCGGCCTCGCGGCCGAGGTGGCCGGAGAGCAGGTCGGTGAGGCGGTCGGCGACGCGGTGGTTGGGTTCGGCGCGGCGGGCGCCGACGGGTATCTGGTTGCCGAAGTCGACGAGGGAGAAGCCGGGGGCGGTGCGCTTCATGTCGAGGTACTCGTCGAGCACGACGTCCATGGCGTGCCGCCAGCCCCGGTCACCGGTGGTCCCGAGGCGTTCGGTGACCCGTTCCGTGAAGCGTTCCAGGTTGCGCTGGGCCAGCGCGTCGGCCATCTGGCGCTTGTTGCCGAAGAAGCGGTAGACGGAGCCGATGGGCACGCCGGCGCGCTCGGCGACGGCACGGGTGCTGAGGTCGTCGTAGCCGGCCTCGTCGAGGAGTGCGGCGCAGGCGTCGAGGATCCTGGTCAGCCGTTCGGCGCTGCGCCGCTGCACCGGCGCCCGGCGGAGCGTTGTCGCGTGGGGCACGGGGCTCATCATGCCCGCTCGTCCCCGTCCGGTGAACCTCGCCCTCCGCCACGGTTCCGCCCGTCCGTTCCGCGCCCCTGCCCCGGGGACGCCGTGGCGGCCGGCCCGGCGCTCGGGCCGGGACCCGGTTCCCGGTCCGAGACCGTGATGTCGGCCGTGCTCTCCACGGGCTCGCCGTCCACGGCCCACACCGAGCCGTCGTCGGCGTACAGGCGGGCGGTGACGTGGTGCGTGCCGCGCGGGACGGAGTCGCCGGGGAGGTGGTACCCGGGGGTGCGCAGCAGGGCGACGCGGCGGCCGTTCAGTTCGAGGTGCGCCAGACCGCGGCCGGCGACCGCGCGCCCGCGGGTGCCGTCCGGTGAGAAGCGGAAGTTGCGCACGGTCAGCCGTACGTCCCAGCCGCCGTCGGTGTCGGGGGTGACCTCGACGCCGACGGCGGGCGCGTCCTCCCCGTCCACCTCGCGGTAGGGGCGGCCCTCCTCGTCCCGCTCGTCCAGGAGTTCACCGGCCGGCGAGGACGGCTTCCCGTCCTGCCCCCGGGCACCGCTCGGACCGCAGCCCACGGGTCCGGCCAGGAGTGCGGCACAGACCGCGAGCGCGGTGATCAGGCTCCGCGTCCACGACATGCCCGGGAGCGTAGAACACGGGTGCGAGCCCGCGGATCCCCCCGAAGTCGGGTTCCGCGTCCTCCGTGGAGAGGAGGGGACGGAGACCGCGCGCCCCCCTTGCGTCACGGAAATCGCAATCCTACGGTGTCGCATAGGAATCCGACCGCAAGGGAGCACCGGGCATGAGCGATGGGGGTACCACCCGCGCGAGCGCGTTCGAGCGCGGGGAAGCGCGCAAGATCGCCGAAGGGCTGGAACACCTCTCCGGCTTCGGCAACGAGCACAGTTCCGAGGCGGTCCCGGGTGCCCTGCCCGAGGGCCGCAACGCGCCGCAGCGCGCACCGCTCGGGCTGTACGCGGAGCAGCTGAGCGGTACGGCGTTCACCGAGCCCCGCGCACAGAACCGCCGCTCCTGGCTGTACCGGATCCGCCCGTCGGCCGCCCACCCGGCGTTCACCCGCACGGGCAACGGATCACTGCGCACCGCGCCCTTCACCCAGACCGTGCCCGACCCCAACCGGCTGCGCTGGAACCCGCTGCCGGAGCCGGACGGGGACACCGACTTCCTCGCCGGGCTGTGGACCCTGGGCGGCAACGGCGACGTCACCCAGCGCACCGGCATGGCCGTGCACCTGTACCACGCCACCGCCTCGATGGACCGCGTCTTCAGCGACGCCGACGGTGAGCTGCTGATCGTCCCCGAGCGCGGCGGGCTGCTGCTGCGCACGGAGTTCGGACTACTGCATGTGGAGCCGGGACACATCGCGCTGATTCCCCGTGGGGTGCGGTTCCGTGTGGACCTCCTGGAGGACTCTGCCCGCGGTTATGTGTGCGAGAACTACGGGGCACCGTTCCGGCTCCCCGACCTCGGACCGATCGGCGCCAACGGGCTGGCCAACGCCCGGGACTTCCGGGCACCCGTCGCCGCGTACGAGGACGTCGAGGGGCCGGTGGAGGTGGTGAACAAGTTCTGCGGCAACCTCTGGGCGGCCACCTACGACCACTCCCCGCTGGATGTCGTCGCCTGGCACGGCAACCATGTGCCCTACGCCTATGACCTGCGCCGCTTCAATGTGATGGGCACCATCTCGTACGACCATCCGGACCCGTCGATCTTCACGGTGCTGACGTCCCCGAGCGACACCCCGGGACTGGCCGGGGTGGACTTCGTGGTCTTCGCGCCCCGCTGGCTGGTGGGCGAGGACACCTTCCGGCCGCCGTACTTCCACCGGAACGTGATGAGCGAGTACATGGGCCTGATCGAGGGCGCGTACGACGCGAAGGCGGAGGGCTTCGTGCCGGGCGGGGGCTCGCTGCACAACATGATGTCGGCGCACGGCCCGGACCGGGAGACGTTCGACCGGGCGAGCGCCGCGGAGCTGCGTCCGCAGAAGATCGACGACGGTCTGGCCTTCATGTTCGAGACCCGCTGGCCTGTGTCGCTGACCCCTCAGGCGGCACGGGCGGAGCACCTGCAACAGGGCTACGACACCGTGTGGCAGGGACTCGAGCGTCACTTCCAGCCGTTGCACTGAACGTTCCCCGACCGGTACGGATAGCCCGTGACCTCCTTCGCTCCGGATTCGATCGTCCTGAACCGCAAGTTGCCGCTCTGGTATCAGGTGTCGCAGTCGCTGCGCGCCTCGATCCTCGGCCGCTCGCCCCAGGACCCGCTGCGTCTGCCCACCGAGGAACAGCTCGCCGGGCACTACGGGGTGAGCGTGCTGACCATGCGGCAGGCGCTGAAGGAGCTGGAGGACGAGGGGCTGATCACCCGTCACCGCCGGCGCGGCACGTTCATCGAGCCCGGTGCCCGGCGGGGCGCCCCGGTGCGGCTGCTGGGCTCGGTGGACGCGATCGTGGCCCAGCAGTCCGGCATGACGACCGAGTTGCTGGAGCACGGTCCGGCGCCGGTGCCGGCGGAACTCGCCGAGTACTTCCCCGGCCTGTCCGAGGCGGCCGCGTACCACCGGCTGCGCGGCGACGAGAAGACGGGCGAACCGACCAACCACGCCCGCAACTGGGTCCGTCCCGAACTGGCCGCCCGCATCGACCCGGACGACCTGGTGCGGTGGCCGATGACCAAGGTGCTGCGGGACGTCGTCGGGGCGGGCATCAGCCGTATCACGGACACGGTGGAGGCACGGCTCGCGGACCCGGAGACGGCACGGCTGCTCCAAGTCCCGCTGCTCAGCCCGATCCTGCACTACACGGGCGTCACCTACGGCACCGACGGCCGGCCCCTGGACGTGGCCGTCATCCACTACCGGGGCGACCGCTTCTCCTTCACGGTGACGCTGGACGCCACCTGATCCGCCGCGCCCGCACGCCGTACGATGCCCTGCGTGACGCACGACGACGCTCCGCTGCTGGCGGACCTCATGCCGTGGTCCGTCGCACCGCCGCGGCTCGGCCGGGGGTGGCCGGCGGCTCCCGACGCGGCGTCCCTGAAGGCCCGTTGGGACGCCCTGCTGAAGGCCGAGGGGCCGGACCGCGAGGCGCTGTTCGGGCCGACGCGCTCCCGGACGCCGCACACGGCCGTCGGCCGGCTGCCGGGCCACGGCGGCGGCACGGAGAAGCTGGCCCGCGCGTCGGGCCCGTGCCCCGAGCCGGTACGGGTCCTGTACGCCCCGTTCGACGAGCAGTGGCTGATCCCCGACCAGCGGCTGATCGACGCGGCCCGGCCGGAGTTGTGGCGGGTGGCGGACGAGCGGCAGGTCTTCGTCGTGGAGGCGGGCACGGCCCGGGACCTCACGGGCCCTCCCCTGCTGGCCACGTCCCTGCTGCCGTTGCTGCGCACCGGCCGCGTCCGCCCGCTGTACCGCCGGCCGGGCGCCGCGGAACCGAACCTGGCTCCGGGCCTGACCGAACACCTCGCCGCCAGGCTCGGCCGGGACACCTCGCCGGTGGACGTCCTCGCCTGGGCGATGGCGGCGGCGCGCACCACGCCCGCCGGGCTCGCGGTGCCGCTCACCGGGGACGCCGGCGTATGGGACCGGGGCGTCGCGGTGGGCCGCCGGATGCTGTGGCTGTCGCGGCGCGACGGGGAGCGGCCCAGGCTTCCCGGCGGGCGCCGCCCGTACGTGCGCGCCCCGTTGCCCTCCCGGCCGGTGACCGTGGAGTACGACCGGGACGAGGAGGCCCTGTTGCTCGACGGGGGCCGCATCTCCCCGGTGCCGCCCGGGGCCTGGGACTTCGAGGCCGGCGGTGTGCGGGTGCTGGAGCAGTGGTTCGCGGCCCGCACGCGGCCGGTCGAGCCGGGTGCCCTGGCCGCGATCGGGCCGGCCGCCTGGCCCCAGGCCTGGACCTCGGAACTCCTGGAACTGATCACGGTCCTCGCCCTGCTGGCCGAGGTACGCCCGGAGCGGGAGGCGTTGACGGACTCCGCCCTTCCCGACCCGGTCACACCGGCCGAGCTGCGCGCGGCGGGCGTGCTCCCGGTGCCGCCCTCCGCCTGCCGCCCCGCCTCGGTGCTGGACGCCCGCGAGGAGGGGCCGGAGGGCCAGCTCGCGTTGATCTGAGGCCCGGCTCACGCCGACCTGAGACCCGGCCCGCGCCGGCCCGCGCCGGCCCAAGGGTCAGCCGCGGGGTTCGAAGCCGTCCAGCATCCGGCCGAGCGCCCGCTCGAACACCGCCTCCAGATCGATCGGCCCGGCGTCCTCCGCGAAGGCCGCCGCCATCCGCGGGTACTCACCACTGGCGATCCGGCCGCCCAGGTAGGCGATCCGGACCGCGTCCTCCTGCTCCTGCGACCAGGGCAGCGAGCGGGTGCGTTCGGCGGTGGCCAGCTCGTTGGTGACGTAGGTCGTCACGATGCCGTTCAGCATCGCGATCAGCTCCAGCTTGGTGCCGTAGGGCCCGGGGAGCGTGTCCAGACAGGCCAGGCAGTGCTCGAGGTAGCGCAGGGAGTTGGGGCTGAAGCCGTAGACCGGCGACATCAGCCGCGGCAGCCATGGGTGGCGGTGCATCAGCGCGCGGGTCTGGTGGGCCACCCGGAGCATGTCGGCGCGCCAGTCGCCGCTCGGCTCCCACAGCTCGTGCTCGCCGCCGACCGCGTCCACCATCAGCTCGTGGAGGTCCTCCTTGCGGGGGACGTAGTTGTACAGCGACATGGTGCCGCAGCCCAGTTCGGCGGCGACGCGGCGCATGGTGACCGCGTCCAGGCCCTCGGCGTCCGCGATCCGCACCGCCGCCGCCGCGATGTCGGCGCGTGTATACGCCGGTCGCGGTCCACGGCCGGTGCGCTCGGGGCGCGCCCAGATCACTTGGGGTTCGGCCGCTCGGCCCGCCATCGATCATCACCTCTCCCCCCATCATAATTACGTACGCCGTACGTAATGTGCTACGGTCCCCCCATGACTACTACGTACGGTGTACTTAGTAAGGGTCTGGAGAAGCGTTTCGGGGAGGTCCGTGCCCTGCGTGGGCTGGATCTGGCGGTGGCCGAGGGCACGGTGTGCGGGGTGCTCGGGCCCAACGGCGCGGGCAAGACGACGGCCGTCCGGCTGCTGGCCACGCTGCTGCGGCCCGACGCGGGATCCGCGCGGATCGCGGGCCACGACCTCGTACGGGAGGCCGCCGCGGTACGGCGCAGGATCGGCGTCACCGGGCAGGACACCTCGATCGACGGGGACCTCACGGGCCGCGAGAACCTGCGGCTGTTCGCCCGGCTGCACCGGGTGGACGGGGCGGCCGCACGGGCCGCCGAGCTGCTGGACCGCTTCGGGCTGGCGGAGGCGGCCGACCGGCCGGCGTCCGGCTGGTCGGGCGGCATGCGGCGCCGGCTGGACCTGGCGGCGAGCCTGATCCGCCGTCCCGAGGTGCTGTTCCTGGACGAGCCGACGACCGGGCTCGATCCGGTGAGCCGCACTCTCATCTGGGACGTGGTGCGGGAACTGACCGGTGAGGGCACGACCGTGCTGCTCACCACCCAGTACCTGGAGGAGGCCGACCGGCTCGCCGACGACATCGCCCTGGTGGACCGGGGCCGGGTCGCGCACACCGGCTCGCCGGCCGAGCTCAAGGCGTTGGTCGGCACGCACGCCGAGGTGGTCGTGGCGGACGCGGAGGCGCTGGTGGCGGCGGCCGGGGTGCTCGACCGGCTGACGGGCGCCCGGCCGTCCCTGGACCGGGAGCGCAACGCCGTCGGCGCGGTCACCAGGGACCCGACGCTCACCCTCCCGCACCTGGTGCGCACGCTGGACGCGGCGGGCGTGCCGCTGCTCGACGCGAGCCTGAGGCCGCCGACCCTCGACGACGTGTTCCTGCGGCTGACCGACGGCTTCGGCCACCACCACCCCTTCGACGACGAGGAGCGTGCCGCATGAGCACGTTGGCGTACGACGGCACCGCGATGCTCGGTCGGCAGCTGCGGCGGATGCGGAACAACCCGGGGCTGCTGATCCTCACCCAGACGATGCCGATCAGCATGCTGCTGTTCTTCGGCTACGTCTTCGGCAGCGCGCTCGCCGTGCCGGGCGCGGAGTACCGGTCCTTCCTGGTGCCGGGGCTGCTGGTGGCGACGGCGGCGGGCGGGATCATGACCGGCATGTTCCAGGCGGCGCAGGACGTCCACCGGGGGGTGACGGACCGGTTCCGCACGCTGCCGATGAGCCGGGCGGCCGTGCCGGTGGGCCAGGCGGTGGCGGACGTGCTGGTGACGGCGGCCGGGACGGTGCCGTTCCTGCTGGTGGGGCTCGCGGTGGGCTGGCGGGTGGAGGGCGGCGCGCTCGGGGCGGTGGGCGCCGTCGCCCTGTTGCTGCTGTTCCGGTTCGCGTGCGTGTGGATCGGGATGTTCCTCGGTCTGCTCACCCGGAACGAGGAGGCGGCCGGCCAGCTGGGCGGGGCGACCTTCCTGCTGCCGCTGCTGTCCAGTGCGTACATCCCGACGGCGGGGCTGCCGGACGGGCTGCGCACGGTCGCGGAGTGGAACCCGATCAGCGCGGTGGCGGCGGCGCTGCGGGACCTGTTCGGCAACGCGCCGGTGCCCGAGGGAGCGGCCTGGCCGGTGGCGCATCCCGTGGCGGGGTCACTGGGGTGGTGCGCGGTGCTGCTCGTGGTGTTCGTGCCCCTGGCGGTACGGCAGTACGGGCGCGGGAGGGAGTGAGGCTCCCGGGGTGGATGTCAGGTTCCTGCCAGGTCAGGGTCGGTCGGTGTGCCCCCGGAGCGCTGCCGGGTGGGAACGGGGGCGCCGGCCCGGGGAGGTGCCGGTGGCGGACCGGGCGCCGGACGCCACCGGTGCCGTGGGGATGACGGACGGGGCGGGGCGCCGCGCCGGGACGGTGGTGGGCCGCCCGGGCGCTGACGCTACCGGCTGCCGAACAGGGAGCGGCGCAGCCGACGCAGCGGGGCGAAGAGCGAGACGCGGCTCGTCCGGGCCCGCGCGCTCCTGGCGCCGCGGTCGTGCGCGGTGTCACGCGCGATGAGCTCGCGCATCAGCGACGTCGCCTCGGCCGTCTCCCGCTGTGGGACCGCGGGTCCTCCGAGGACCGAGAGATGGCGGTCGAGGCGCGAGCTGCTCGCGCTGCTGCCGCAGGTGATCGCAGGGACCCTGGCCCTGCTGCGCACTGTTATCTGTTCCATGTCACTCCCCACCCGTACGAGTCCACCCGGCCCGGGCAGGGTAACCCTATCGTCCCGTTCGGGCACTCGTGTATCGAGGCCACAGGATTCACCTTCCCTGTAAGGGGATTGACGAACACGCGTCGATCACTCTCCGAAACCGACCGTTTTCAGGGCCAGTTGAACGACGGGTCGCGAAGTGGGCTGCGGTGACCCGCCATCGGGCTCGACGGTCACGGCGAGTGACGTCGCGGCGGTGTCGAGGCCGGAGGCGACCAGGGGCGTGTCGCCCTCGAACAGCCCCAGGGAACGCGGTCGTGCGTCCGGGCCCATGAGCCAGAGCTGGCGCACACGTCCGTTCGGGGGGTTGTCGTATCCGCCGAGGGTGACGACCGCGCCGCGGGCCGATACGGAGGCGACCACTCCGATCGTGCGGCCGCGCGCGTCCCGGCCGCTGCTCGCGCGGGCGTCCGGGGCGGCGAGGACGTGGGCGATCTCACGTGACCGGTCGCGTTCGGCGGCCAGTCGGTCCTGGGTCCGGTCCGCCTGGACGGCGAAGAGCGCGGCGACGACGAGCGCCGCGGCGGCGGTGGCCGTCGCGAACGGCACGAACAGTGGCGCACGGCGCCGCTCGCGGGGGCGCGGCGGGGGCGCGGCGCCCCAGACGTGCGGCGGGAGCCGCGTGTCACGCGCGCGTGCCGGTTCCCCGGGCGCGGGTTCCTGCGGGGTGGTCCGTACGGCGGCCAGGACCCGGTCCCGCAGCGCGGCGGGCGCGGGGGCGGCCGTGGACCAGGCGAGGCGGACGGCGTCCTCGGCGAGGTCCCGCACCTCGGCGGTACAGCGGGCGCAGGACTCCAGGTGCTTCTCGAAGCGGACGCGTTCGGCGGGTTCCAGGGCGTCGAGGGCGTAGGGGGCGGCGAGGGAGTGCGGGTCCCCGCGGCGGGCCAGTCGGTCGAACAGGCTCATGCCGCGCCTCCCAGGCAGTCGCGCAGGCGGGTCAGTCCGTCGCGCATACGGGTCTTGACCGTGCCCAGCGGCAGCGACAGCCGCTCCGCCACCTCGCGGTAGGTGTAGCCGTCGTAGTAGGCGAGGGTGACCGACTGTCTCTGGAGCGCGGTGAGGCGGTCCAGGCAGCGGCGCACCCACTCGCGTTCGAGTCCGGCCTCGACCTCCTCGGCGACCTGGTCGAAGGCGGGTTCGTGGCCGCGCCGGGCCTCGCGCCGCTCGCGTTCGCCGGCCGCGCGGGCGCTGCGCACCCGGTCGACGGCGCGGCGGTGGGCGAGGGTGAGGACCCAGGACAGCGCGCTGCCCCGGCCGGGGTCGAACCGCGCGGCGGAGCGCCAGAGTTCGAGCAGCACCTCCTGGGCCACCTCCTCGGACTGGGCGGGATCGCGCACCACGCGCCGTACCAGCCCGTACACCGGCCCGGAGACCAGTGCGTACAGGTCCTCGAACGCCTTCTGGTCGCCTCCGGCCACCAGCACCAGCAGCTCGTCCGCCTCCAACGCGCGTCCTCCCCTCCAGGCCCCTGCGGGCCGCCCGGTCACACGAGGCGTGCGCGGCGAGCGAGCCTCCGGACGGTAAGTACGGATCGACGGACCGAAAACGCGGGCCGGCAGCGAGAAATGCTACGGGCGTACGGGTCCGGCGGGAGGGGCCGGAAGAAATTCCGAACTCCACCAATCCGGCCCGTCGTCCGCTCCGAAACCCAGTGCGTCAAGGCAAGTCGGCACTGAGGACGGACGGCATGACAACTGACTCCAGGACCGGTGCGGGACGCGGGAGTCTCGCGACCCTGATCTGCGGGGCGCTGGCCGCCGGGGGGCTCGCGGCGGCCGGCGCGACCGCGCTGGAACCCGAGGCGGCCTCCGCCTCCAGCCACCGGGAGGCCCCGCTGATCTCGGGCACCCCGCAGTACGACAACACGGACCTGTACGCGTTCGTCAGTCCCGACAGGCCGGACACGACGACGATCATCGCGAACTGGATCCCCTTCGAGGAGCCGGCCGGCGGACCGAACTTCTTCACGTTCGCCGAGGACGCGCAGTACGACATCCACATCGACAACGACGGGGACGCGCAGGGCGAGCTGCTCTTCCGCTACACGTTCAGGACGCACACGAAGAACGACAAGACGTTCCTGTACAACACCGGCCCGGTCACCAGCCTGGACGACCCGGACCTCAACATCACGCAGACCTACGACATCGAGCTGCTGAAGCTGAAGGACCAGCACGCGGTGTCCCGCACGAAGATCGCGGACGACGTGCCGGTCGCGCCGTCGAACGTCGGCAAGGCGTCCATGCCGGACTACGACACCCTGCGCGAGCAGGCGGTGCGCGAACTCGCGGGCGGGGCGACGACGTTCGCCGGGCAGGCCGACGACCCGTTCTTCCTGGACCTGCGGGTCTTCGACCTGCTGTACGGCGGGAACCTCTCCGAGGTCGGCAACGACACGCTCAAGGGCTACAACGTCAACTCCCTGGCGCTCCAGGTGCCGACCGACCTGATCACCGAGTCGGCGGACCAGCCGGTCGTGGGCATCTGGTCGACGACCCAGCGCAAGAACGCCGAGGGGCACTTCGTGCAGGTGTCGCGGCTGGGCAACCCGCTGGTGAACGAGGTCGTCAACCCGTTGAAGGACAAGGACACGTTCAACGCGTCCGCGCCGTGGGACGACGCGCGGTTCCTGAAGAACGTCACCGAGCCGGAGCTGCCGAAGCTCATCGAGGCGATCTACAAGATCCCCGCGCCGGACGAGCCGCGCAATGACCTCGTCGACGTGTTCCTGAAGGGCGTCGAGGGGCTCAACCGGCCACCGCACGTGAGGCCTTCGGAGATGCTGCGGCTGAACACGTCCATCGAGCCGGCCGCCGAGCCGAAGCGGCTGGGCGTCCTGGACGGGGACAACGCCGGCTTCCCCAACGGGCGGCGGCTGACGGACGACGTGATCGACGCCTCGCTGCAGGTCGTCGAGGGGGAACTGGTCGGCGCGGAGAACGACCTGGGGGACGCGGTCGACGCCAACGACAAGGAGTTCGGGGCGGCCTTCCCGTATCTGGCGAACCCGACGGAAGGGTCGCGCGGCCCGCTCGCCAAGGGCGTGGACGGCGGCAACGACGTGCGCAACCAGCTCGGTGACGCGCTGCGGCCGGCGGGTGCGGAGGGGGCCGACGACACGGCCTTGATCGCCGCGTCCGCCGGTGCGGGGGCCGGTGGGCTGCTGCTGATCGGCCTGGCGCTGGCGTGGTGGCGCCGGATGCGCGGCCGGGCGTACTGACCCCGACCCACCCCGACCGGTGCGGCCCGTCCCCACGGCACGGGCCGCGCCGCCGAACACCGAGGAGAGAGCATGGCTCCGCGTACGAACGACAGCGCCGGTGACGACGAACGGGCGGCCGCCCCGCCGGCAGCCGGCCACGGGGAGACACTGGACGCCCCACGACCGCCCACCGGGGGCGGGCCGCCGACCGGGGCACCGGAAGAGGGGCACGGGGCGAAGCCGCGTCGG
The DNA here is from genome assembly GCF_044390325.1 of Streptomyces sp. NPDC018964. Taxonomy (NCBI): domain Bacteria; kingdom Bacillati; phylum Actinomycetota; class Actinomycetes; order Kitasatosporales; family Streptomycetaceae; genus Streptomyces; species Streptomyces sp. NPDC018964. Next base: position 74,804 of record NZ_JBIRYZ010000012.1, on the reverse strand, counting down.
GAACGGCCGGACGCGCCCGGAGCGGCGGGGGAACACGGGCCGAAGGCCGACCGCCGCGCGGAGGCGGAACACGGACACCGGACCGACCACCGCGTGGAAGCACACCACGAGCCCAGGGCCGCCCGCGACGCGGAACCCACCGGCCGCACGCGGGCGGAGCACGTGCCGGGTGCCGGCCGGCGGCCGGAGGCAGGACGTTCCCCGGAAGCCGGACATGGGACGGGGAACGGGCACGGGGCGGACACCGCCGACCGCGTACCGAACGAGGACGGAACGGAGGCCACCCGTCGCACGCGGGCGGAGCACGTGCCGGGTGCCGGCCGGCGGCCGGAGGCGGAGCACGGCCGCCGGGTACCGGGTGGGGATCCGGCGGCCTCCGCCGGTGCGGGGCGCGCCGGGGCGCGGGGCGCGGCCCCGCGGCGGTTCGCCGCTGCCGTCCGGCGTGGGCGGGGGCCGCGTGTCGTCTCGTGTGCCGTCCTGCTGGCCGTCGCGGTCACCGCAGGGAGCGTCGCGGTGGGAGGCGGGCGGGACGAGGGGCGGGCCGGGACGGCCGGTGCCGCGCCCGTGGCCGTCGCCGGGGTGCTCGCCGGAGGTGATCTCGGGGCCGGTATCCGGTCGTTGCAGGCTCATCTGCGGGCGCAGCCGAGGGACTTCGGCGGCTGGGCCACCCTCGGGACCGCCTATGTCGAGCAGGCGCGGACCCAGGGGGACCCCTCGCGCTATCCGCAGGCCGAGCGGGCGCTCGAGCGTTCCCTCGCGCTCGAACCCGGCAACGAGCAGGCCCTCGCCGGGCAGGCCGCCCTCGCCGCCGCGCGGCACGACTTCACCGGCGCCCTGGCCCACGCCGACCGGGCGCTGGAGCGGAACCCCTACAGCGAGCGCGCCCTGTGCTCCCGTATCGACGCGCTGGTCGAACTCGGCCGGTACGAGGAGGCCGCCGACGCCGCCGCCACCGCCGACCGCAGGCGGCCGGGGGTGCCCGTGTTCACGCGGTACGCGTACGTGCGGGAGCTGCGCGGCGACGCGCGCACCGCGCGGGAGGTGCTGCGACGGGCCCTGGACAGCGCGTCCTCGCCCTCGGACGTGGCGTACGTCGCGACCGCGCTGGGACAGCTCGCCTGGAACCAGGGCGAGTACGAAACGGCTCTCGCGCACTACGCGCGGGCGCTCGCCGCCGACGACGGCCACCTCCCCGCCCTGGAGGGCCGGGCCCGCGCGCAGGCCGCGAGCGGCGACCGCGCGGGTGCCGTCGAGACACTGGAGCAGGTGGTCGCCCGCTCCCCGCTGCCCGGCCCGCTGGTCGCACTCGGCGAGCTGTACGAGGACCGGGGCGCCGACGGCGACCGCGCGAGGGCACGCGACCAGTACGCCCTCGTCGACGCCTGGACCGCGCTGGCCCGGGCCGGCGGGGTCGAGGCCGACCTGGACACCGCGCTCGCCGCCGCCGACCACGGGGACGCCGGTGAGGCGTTGCGCGCGGCCCGCGCGGAGTGGGACCGGCGGCACAGCGTGCACACCGCGGACGCCCTCGCCTGGGCCCTGCACGTCAACGGCCGCGACGAGGAGGCCCTCCCGTACGCCCGCCGCGCCACGGCCACCGGCTACCGCAACGCCGCCTTCCTCCACCACCGGGGCATGATCGAGAAGGCCGCCGGGCACGACCGTGCCGCCCGCCGCTCCCTCACCGCCGCGCTGGAGCTGAACCCCGGTTTCTCCCCGCTCGACGCCCGCGCGGCCCGGGCCGCGCTGAAGGAACTGGAGGGAGCGCGTTGAACCTCCGCCGCCGCGTCGCCGCCGGTGCCGCCGTCCTGACCGCCGCCTGCGCGCTCGCGCTGGTCCCGGCCACGGCGGCGAGCGCGCACCCGCTCGGCAACTTCACCGTCAACCGCCACGACGGGCTGGTGGTCGCGCCCGATGAGCTGCGCGTCCACCACGTCGAGGACCTCGCCGAGATCCCGGCCGCCCAGGCGGGCCCGGACCTCGAACGGCTGGGCGGGGACGCCTGGGCCCGGCAGCGCTGTGCCGCGGCCGCGCGGGACAGCGAGGTGCGCGTCGACGGGCGGGCGGTCCCGCTCACCGCGGGCACCGCCCGTGTGCGTGTGCGGCCCGGTCAGGCCGGGCTCGACACCCTGCGCGTGGAGTGCGGGCTGACCGCGCCCCTCCCCGAGGGGGAGACGGTCGGCCTCCGCTTCCGCGGGGCGGGCGCGTCGTCCGGGCCGGGCTGGCGGGAGATCACCGCGCGGGGCGACCGTACGACGCTCACCGCCTCGGACGTGCCGACGGCCTCGCCGTCCGGCGAGCTGACCCGGTATCCGGAGGAACTGCTCTCCTCCCCGGCCGACACCAGGACCGCGGTCCTGCGCGTCCGTCCGGGCGGTCCGGCCCTGGCGGAGGCGGAGGCCGATGCTCCCGCCTCCGCCGTGCTCCCGCGCGGTGCCGACCGCTGGACCCGCGCGCTCGACGACCTCGTCGCCCGGCACGACCCGACCGTGGGTTTCGCCGCGCTCGCGCTGCTGGTCGCCGTCGGGCTCGGCGCGGCGCACGCGCTCGCCCCCGGTCACGGCAAGACGCTCATGGCCGCGACGGCGGCGGCGCGCGGAGGCGGGGCCCGGCTCAGGGACGTCCTGCCCATGGCCGCCTCGGTCACCGTCACCCACACGCTCGGCGTGGTCGCCCTGGGCCTGCTGGTCACGGCCGGTTCGGCCACCGCGCCCTCGGTGATCGCCTGGCTGGGCATCGCGAGCGGAGCACTCGTCACCCTGGCCGGCGCGAGCCTCGTGCGCCGGGCCCTGCGCCACCGGAACCACGCGCACCACCACGACCACAGGCACGGGCACCACCACGGGCACGGGCACACCCATACGCACGGCGGTCACACCCACACCCATCCCACCGCCCCCACCCTGCGCGGCACGGTCCTGCTCGGTTTCGCCGGCGGGCTGGTGCCCAGTCCGTCCGCCGTCGTGGTGCTGGTCGGCGCCGCCGCGCTCGGCCGGGCCTGGTTCGGGCTGCTGCTCGTCGTCGCGTACGGCGTCGGACTGGCCCTGACGCTCACCGCGGCCGGGTACGCGGTCGTGAAGGCGGGCAGCGGTGTGAGCAGGCTGCTGGCCCGGCGCCCCCGCTGGACGACGGCCCCGTGGGCGACGCTCGTGCGCCGGAGTGCGCCCCTGGGATCGGCGTTCGTCGTCGTGGCCCTGGGCGCCGGATTGGTGTTCAGGGGGGCGGCATCCGCACTCGGCTGAGCTACTTTCTTGGGGAAAGGGCGAGTTCGTCCGGACGCGAAGGGGGGCGCCGTGTCCGAGGAACCGGGTGGTGAGCGGGTGGTCGCGGGCCGGTACCGGCTGCTGTCGCCGCTGGGCGAGGGCGGCATGGGGACCGTGTGGCGGGCCCGTGACGAGGTGCTGCACCGCGAGGTCGCCGTCAAGGAGGTGCGCGCGCCGGCCGGGCTGCCGGCGTCCGCCGTGGAGCGGATGTACACCCGGCTGGAGCGGGAGGCGTGGGCGGCGGCCCGGATCGCCGACCGCAACGTGGTGACGGTGTACGACGTGGCGATGGAGGACGGCCGGCCGTGGATCGTCATGGAGCTGGTGCGCGGTCTGTCGCTGGCCGAGGTGCTGGACGCGGAGGGCCCGCTGTCCCCGCGGCGGGCCGCGCACATCGGCGCGGAGGTGCTCGCCGCGCTGCGGGCCGCGCACGCGGCGGGGGTGCTGCACCGGGACGTGAAGCCGGCCAACGTGCTGATCGCGAACGACGGGCGGATCGTGCTCACCGACTTCGGGATCGCCATGGTCGAGGGCAGCTCGGCGCTGACCATGACCGGGGAGGTCGTCGGTTCGCCCGAGTTCCTCGCGCCGGAGCGGGCGCTGGGGCGCACGCCGGGGCCCGAGTCGGACCTGTGGTCGCTCGGTGTGCTGCTGTACGCGGCGGTCGAGGGCCACTCGCCCTTCCGTCAGGACACCCCGCTCAGTACCCTGCGGGCGATCGTCGACGAGGAGCTGCCGCCGCCGCGCCGGGCCGGTCCGCTCGCCCCGGTGATCGAGGGGCTGTTGCGCAAGGATCCGGCCGAGCGGCTGTCGGCGGAGCGGGCGGAGCAGGACCTGCGGCTCGTCGGGGCGGGGGGTGATCCCCACGCGGACACGGCGCGTCCGGTGCCGTACACCCCGACAGTGGCCGCGCTGCCGCGGCCGTACCCGGTGGCGCACTCGCCCGCTCCCCCGGTGCCGGCCGCGGGAGCGCCGGCGGCGGCCACCGCGGTCACCCGGCCCGGGCGGGACCGGTGGGCCGCGGTCGCCCTGGTGACGGGTGTGGTGGTCCTGGCCCTGGCGCTGGCCGGGCTGACGTACGCGCTGCTGGACCGCGAGGACGGCGGGCCCGACGCCAAGAACACCGGCGGCCGCGCGAGTTCGCCCGCGCACACCGACGACGAGGACGACGGGGACGACGGCGGGGCGTCTGCGACGGACGGCCCGACGCCGTCCCCCACCGCGGGCGAGGAGGAGGAGAAGGAGGAGTCCACTCCCCCGCCGCAGACGGTGTCGGTGACGGTGACCGGCGCGCACACGGAGTACTCCGGGAGCTGTCCGCCGGCGCACGCGCTGGCGCCCGCGTTCACGGCGACGTTCACGGTGGGGCGGCTGCCGGCCGAGGTCTCCTACCGCTGGGTGGCCGAGGACGGCTCGGTGGACGATCCGGGCTGGCGGAAGCTGTCGTTCCCCGAGGGGGGCGGGCGTACGAAGCAGGACACGGTGGTCGTGACGACGCACTCGGAGACCGGGGTGTTCGAGAGCGAGATCGGCGTGGAGGTCCGGGAACCGGTGCGGACGACGTCCGAGACGGTGCCGTTCTCGGTGACGTGTGAGCCGGAGGCCCCGACGGGCGGGGCCTCCGCTTCTCCTTCCGGTACGGGCGACGGGTACTGACGGGTACTGACGGTCAGGCCGCGGAGTCGAGCACCGGCAGATAGCCGCCGGACTGTCCGGTCGCCGTCGGGTGGTACGAGTTGCCGATGTTCAGCCAGTCCACGCTGTGCAGCCAGGAGCTGCCGGAGCAGATCTCGTGGCCGGTGAAGGTGGTGCGTACGTCGCCGAAGGTGAAGCCGTGGGCGCCGGCGCGCCGGGCGATGGCGTTGTCGAGGTGGTCGGCGGCGTCGTTGATCGCCTTCCGCTTGGTTTCGGAGAGACCGATGCAGGAGGTGCCGAGCTTGTAGAAGCGGGGGTAGCCGAGCACCACGACACGGGCGTTGGGGGCCCGGTCGCGGATCGCCGAGTAGACGCTGTCGAGCCTGCCGGGCAGCGTCGAGTCGACGTACGCCTTCGCGGTGGCGATGCGCGAGAGGCAGGAGCTGTCGGACTGGAGCACACAGGTCGTCATGACGTCGGCGAAACCGGCGTCGTTGCCGCCGACGCTGATCGAGACCAGGCCGGTCGAGGTGGAGAGCGGGCCGAGCTGCCCGGAGAGGACATCACCCGTTCGGGCGCCCGAGCAGGCCGTGAAGTGGAAGGACGAGGGTGAGTTGGCGGCCGCCCAGAGGTAGGGATGGGCCTTCGTGCTGCGCTTGCAGTCGCCGCTTTCGGAGGTGTAGCCGCCGGCTCCGACGCCCGAGGCGTAGGAGTCGCCGAGCGCCACGTAGCCGCCGGCCGCTGCCTGTTGGGACGCCTGGGCCGTCGCGGCACCGGTGAGGGCGGTGGTGACGGCGAGAAGGAGTGAGCCGAGGACGAGGACAATTCGGGAACGTCTCATGGAACCTCCCTTTAGCAGGATCTCTGCCGCAACCGTGGTACCAACTACGCGTGTTGACCGGAAGTGTTCATGCCAAAACTGTTGCTGTTCGTTCCTGGACGAAATCCGGTCGGGCGGACTTTCCGCCCTTGACGCCCCCCACGACGTGCGCCACATTGAAGCCCGTCATCCGACGCTTCGGGGGGAAAAGTCGGTCATGTGGATACACACATCCCGGCAGGACACTTGCGTAACGGCCAAAACGACGAAAACGTGAACGGGCTTTCCAGGTCTTGCCATTCGGGCTCAATCGTCAATAACGTCATACATCTCACTCGCGGCGGTCCGTCAGCAAGCGGTTCCAGGGGAGGGCTCAGGACCGGGACGAACCGACGCGGGGCGCGGTAGGGGGGTGCCGTGCCCGGTGACCGCAGGCGGTGACCGGGCCGTGCCGCGCGGTCGGCCGGCTTTTCCGCGGCCGACCAGATTTGCCAGCTCACCCGGCGTGCACGTCGGTTCCGTCCGTCGTGCCGTGGGGTGAGAGCAACCCCCCTTTCGAACCGGACGAACAGCCGGGCCGCCCGAGGGGCGGGCGGTCCACCGGACGAGAGGGACCAGACTCATGAGTTCCGTTCTGCAGCCGGCGACCGAGGACCAGGATCCACCGGTCGCCCGCACCTACCGGCCCATCTCCTCTCACCTGGCCATAGCGCCGCCGGTGAGCGTGGTGATACCGGCCATGAACGAGGCGGAGAACCTGCCGTACGTCTTCAAGACGCTTCCCGACTGGATCCACGAAGTGGTCCTGGTCGACGGCAACTCCACCGACGGCACCGTCGAGGTGGCCCGCGAACTGTGGCCCGACGTCAAGGTCGTCGGGCAGCGCGGCAAGGGCAAGGGGGACGCGCTGCGCTCCGGGTTCGAGGCCTGCACCGGCGACATCATCGTGATGGTCGACGCGGACGGCTCGGCCGACGGCAACGAGATCGTCAGCTACGTCTCCGCGCTGGTCTCCGGCGCGGACTTCGCCAAGGGGTCCCGCTTCGCCAACGGCGGCGGCACCGACGACATGACGTTCATCCGCATGCTGGGCAACCGGGTGCTGTGCGCCGTCGTCAACCGCAAGTTCGGCGCGCGGTACACCGACCTCTGCTACGGCTACAACGCCTTCTGGCGGCACTGCCTCGACAAGATCGACCTCGACTGCACCGGCTTCGAGGTCGAGACTCTGATGAACATCCGGGTCGTCAAGGCCGGCCTCAAGGTGCAGGAGATCCCCAGCCACGAGTACCTGCGCATCCACGGCACGAGCAATCTGCGGGCCGTGCGCGACGGGCTGCGCGTGCTGAGAGTCATCCTCGGGGAGCGTTCCAACCGGCGTGCGCTGCGCCGGCGTCCGCACCCCTCGCCGCTGCTCGACACGGTGCGGGGGAAGGTGTCTTGAGCGATCCCGGCACCCCGGGCGTCTCGGTCGTGATCTGCGCCTACACCGAGGACCGCTGGGAGGACGTCCTCGCGGCGGTCGCCTCGGTACGGGCGCAGTCACGGCCGGCCCTGGAGACCCTGCTGGTCGTCGACCACAACCAGGACCTCCTGGACCGCCTGGGCAAGGAGTACGAGGAGAGCGACGACGTGCGGGTGCTCGCCAACGCGGGCCCCCGCGGCCTGTCCGCCGGCCGCAACACCGGGATCGCCGCCTCGCGCGGCGACGTCGTCGCCTTCCTCGACGACGACGCCGTGGCCGAACGCGACTGGCTGAAGCACTTCGCCGAGGCGTACGACGATCCGCGCGTGATGGCGGTCGGCGGGCGCACCGAACCCCTCTGGGCGTCGGGCCGGCGGCCCGACTGGTTCCCCGAGGAGTTCGACTGGGTGGTGGGCTGCACCTACCGGGGCCTGCCGCGCGGGCGGGTACGGGTGCGCAACGTGCTCGGCGGCAACGCCTCGTTCCGGCGCGAGGCCTTCGACACGGCGGGCGGCTTCGCCACCGGCATCGGACGCGACGGGAACAAGCGTCCGCTGGGCGGGGAGGAGACGGAGCTGTGCATCCGCCTCAGCCGCGCCCGGCCCGACGCGGTCCTGCTCATCGACGACCGCGCGGTGATCCACCACCGGGTGCCCGAGGTCAGGGAGCACTTCCGCTACTTCCGTACGCGCACCTACGCCGAGGGACTGTCCAAGGCACTGGTGGCCCGCAGCGTGGGCGCGGAGAAAGGGCTGGAGTCCGAACGCCGCTACACCACGCGCGTCCTGCCGGCCGGGGTGGTGCGGGGACTGCGCGACGCCCTGCTGGCCCGCCCGGGCGGCGCGGGGCGCGCGGGGGCGATCGTGGCCGGGGTGCTCACCGCGGCCGGCGGCTACCTGGTGGGGAGCGTGCGGGCCCGGCGGGACGGGATCACGTTCTCCGTGACGGCCGTCGAGGAGGCCCGCCGTGACTGACGTACGCGTACCGGTCCTCATGTACCACGCGGTCGCGGCCCGTCCCTGCGAGGCGACCTACGCCCTGTCCGTGTCCCCGGAGGCGTTCGCCGAACAGATGGCGGTGATCGCGGACCGGGGCCTCACCCCCGTCACCACGGCCGAACTGGCCGCGCACTGGCGCTCGGGCCGCCCGCTGCCCGAGCGGCCGGTCCTCGTCACGTTCGACGACGGCTACGAGGGCGTGCACCGGCACGCCCTGCCCGTGCTCGCCGAGCACGGGTTCCCGGCCACCCTGTTCGTCTCCACGGGCTGGCTGAGGGGCCCGTACGACACCGGCGGCGGCCTGGACACCATGCTCGACTGGGACCAGGTGCGTGAACTGGCCGCCGCGGGCGTCGAGATCGGCGGGCACAGCCACAGCCATCCGCAGCTCGACCAGCTCGACGAGGACCGGCTGCGCTCCGAGCTGATCCTGTGCAAGGAGATCCTCTCGGACCAACTGGGATCCGCGCCCGCCTCGTTCGCGTACCCCTACGGCTACTCCAGCCGCCGGGTGCGCCGGGCGGTGCGGGAGACCGGGTACGCCCAGGCCCTCGCCGTCGGCAACGACCTCGCCCGCCGCGCCCAGGGGCCGTACGCCCTGCGGCGGGTGACGGTGCGCAGGTCCACGTCCGCCGCCGAGTTCGAACGGCTGGTGGAAGGGCGGGCCGTCGCGCGGACCTTCGCCCGGGACCGCGCGCTGACCAAGGGGTACGCGGTGGTGCGCCGGGCACGGCGGGCACGGGGGCTGATCCGCCGGCCGTCGGACTGAGGCACGGGCGACCGTCCGTGCGCATCCGGAAACAGGGTGCGCACGGCGCCCGGGTGACCGATCATGGCGGCATGTCCGCGCAACCGCACGACACACTGCCGATCCGGCTCAACGTCGACGACAGCGACTCCCCGTCCGATGTCGTCGACGCGCTGTTCCTCGGCCGCTTCGCGACGGGCGAGCAGCCGTACTCGCACGCCGTCAACATCGACCGCGTACGCTCCGGCGCGACCCTGCTGCCCGCGGACGCGCGGGTGCTGCGGATCGCCAGGGACGACGACCGCAGTGCCACCCTGGCCGAGGGCGAGGGCTGGACCCTGCTGGTCTCCCGGTGGAACCGGGGCGCCGACGTCACCGTCACCGCGATCAGCGCCGAACTCGCCGCGAAGATCCTGGACGAGGCCACCGACGGCGCGGCCGACGAACCCGAACCGCAGCCGGAGAACGTCACCATGGGCTTCTGGTACGTCTCCCCGCGGCGCGGCCCGCACCGCACCACCCGGCAGATCTCGGCCGGCACCTGGGAGGAGATCCGGCCCAACTACACGGCGCCGGTGGCGGAGGCGATGGACCGCCTGATGAAGACCACCCCCGAGGACATCTCGGGCCGGCTGCTCCTGCTGCACGGCCCGCCGGGCACCGGCAAGACCTCCGCGCTGCGCACGCTGGCCCGGTCCTGGCGGGACTGGTGCCAGGTGGACTGCGTGCTGGACCCCGAGCGGCTGTTCGGTGACGTCGGCTACCTGATGGACATCGCGATCGGCGAGGAGGACGCGGCCGGCAAGGGCCGCTGGCGGCTGCTGCTCCTGGAGGACTGCGACGAGCTGATCCGGGGCGAGGCCAAGCACACCGCCGGGCAGGCGCTGTCCCGGCTGCTGAACCTGACGGACGGCCTGCTCGGTCAGGGCCGCAACGTCCTGGTGGGGGTCACCACCAACGAGGACCTGGAACGCCTGCACCCGGCCGTGGTCCGCCCCGGCCGCTGTCTGGCCCGCATCGAGGTGGGGCGGCTGACCCGCCCGGAGGCGGTGAGCTGGCTCGGCACCGAGGAGGGCGTCGGCCGCGAGGGCGCGACCCTGGCCGAGCTGTACGCCCTGCGCCGGGGCACCTCCCCGACGTCCCTCCCGGAACCCCGGGGCGACGCGGACGCGGGCCTGTACCTGTAGGCGCTCCGGAGGACCGGCACAGGGTGAGCTTGAGCTACACAGCCGGCGCTCACCCGCGCCCCTAGGGGCGCGGGGAACTGCGCGACCGGCCACAACGGCCCCGCAGCCGAAACGGAACCCCCACCGCGACGGCGCTCACGCCCCGTAAGCAGCACGCAGTGCGTCCCGCACGGCAGCCAGTGCCTCCTCCTCCGAGCAGCCGAGCCGCCGCGCCCTGGCGGCGAACTCCTGCGCCCCGGACGCCAACTCCCGCTCCGCCGCCGCCCCCGCGGCGGCGATCAGCGTCCCGTTGCGCCCCCGCGTCTCGATCACCCCGTCCGCCTCCAGCGCCCGGTACGCCTTGGCCACCGTGTTCGCGGCGAGCCCGAGCGTCTCGGCCAGCCCCCGTACCGTCGGCAGCCGGTACCCCACGGGCAGCGCCCCCGACCGTGCCTGCTCGGAGATCTGCGCCCGTACCTGCTCGTACGGGGGCGCGCCGTCGTCGATCCGGATCTTCAAGGTCACGGCCCGATTGTCGCGCACCCCGGCGGAAAAGAGGAGGCGCTCCGGGCGCGGCCCCCGTAGCGTGCGCCTCCATGACAGTGACCGTCCGCGATCTCCGCCCCGACGCCCGCGCCGACCTGGAGGGCTTCGCCCGCGTCCGGCACGCCGCGCTGCCGTTCATCCTGATCACCCCGGAGTCCCTGGCCCACGACCTCACCCGTCTCCACCCCGACGCCCACTACCGTCCGCTGGTCGCCGTGGCCGACGGCGAGGTGATCGGCACGGCGCAGGTGCACCTGACCCGCGAGAGCGCCGAGCCCGGCCAGGGCAACATCAACGTGTACGTGCACCCCGGGCACACCCGCCGGGGCGCCGGAACACTGCTGGTGCGCGCCGCCGAGGAGCACCTGGCCGCGCACGGGGCGACCCGGCTGTTCGCCTGGGTGGTGGACGAGCCGGGCAACCGCGCCTTCGCCGAGGCGCACGGCTACCGGGCGAGCCGCTCCGCCCACTTCCTCCGCCTGGACCTGGCGAACGGCGTCCTCCCCCCGCTCCAGGATCCGCCGCCGGGCGTGGAGCTGCGCCCGGGCTCGGACTTCGCTACTGACCCGCGCCCGCTGTTCGAGCTGGACGCGGAGACCATGGCGGACGAACCCAGCGATGTGGACACCGAGTTCACGGACTACGAGGCCTGGCTGGAGGAGACCTGGCGGCACCCGCTGTTCAGCCCCGAGCTGACCACGGTGGCGCTGGTCGACGGCCGTCCCGCCGCGTTCTCCGCGGTCCGCACGGACGGCGGCACCCGGTACGGCACAGTCATGACCGGCACCGCCCGCGCCCACCGGGGCCGGGGTCTGGCCAAGCTCGCCAAGAACGACTCCCTGCATCGCGCCCGCGCGGCCGGGTACACGGAGGCGTTCACGGGAAACGACACCGGGAACGGGCCGATGATCGCGATCAACCAGTGGTTCGGGTACGAGATCTGCGGGACGGAGGTGCGGTATGTCCGCGCACTGGGCTGACGGGCCGACGCGGGTGGAGGTGGTCCTCGTCAAGGCGGGACGCATGAAGATCCGCTATCCGGCCGAGCTGCTCGCCGACGACGGCACCCGCGTCACCGTGCGCGCCCCCTGGGCGGGGAACGGCGTGCGCGACTTCGGCTTCGTCCGCTTCGAGCCCGGTGACGTCTTCACGGAGCACTACTGGCGCGACCGGTGGTACTCGGTGAAGGAGGTCCGCGCCGTCGACGGCGCCCTCAAGGGCCACTACTGCGACATCACCCGGCCGGCCGAGCTCTCCGGCGGCCGGCTGGTCGTCGAGGACCTCGACCTGGACCTGTGGGTCTCCGCGGACGGCACGGACGTACGGCGGCTGGACGAGGACGAGTTCGCGGCGAGCGGTCTGCTCACCACGGATCCCGAGGCGGCGGCCGCCGCGGTGGCCGCCCTCGACGAACTGGACGCCCGGGCCCGCGAGGGCGGGTTCGGCGCGCTGCTCGTCTGAGGGCGCCGGGTCAGTCCGGGACCACGACCACCGCGTACCGCTCGTCGTCCACGTCCCGGCCCCACAGCGCCGTGTCCCCGGACAGCGGCTCCACGTCCACCCGCCCGCCGAGCGGCGCCAGGAGGGCGGTGAGCCGGCCGGCGGGTATGCCGACCGGGCTCACCGTCCCCCACACCCCCTCAACCAGCACCAGCCGTCCGCCCGGGCGCAGCAGGTCCCGCCAGTTCCGCAGCGCCAGGCCCGGTTCGGGCAGCGTCCACAGCACGTGCCGGACCAGGACGGCGTCATAGCGCTCCTCGCCGACCGGTGGTGCCGTCGCGTCGCCGACGAGGAACACGGCGTCACGTCCGGCGAGCTTCCGCCGGGCGAGCGCCACCATCGCCGGGGACCGGTCGACGCCGGTCACCCGGTGTCCCCGCTCGGCCGCGAGGAGGGACAGGCTGCCGGTGCCACAGCCGAGGTCGAGGACGTCGCCGGGCCGTCCCGGCAGCCAGGTTTCCAGCCGCGCCGCCCAGGCCGCGCGCACCCGGGGGTCGCGCAGTCCGTGGTCCGGCTCCTCGTCGAACGCGGCGGCCTCCGCGTCCCAATCGACACCGTGCGTACCCGCCCCGTCACCGTCGTGGATCGTCATGGCCCCAGAGTGACACCCCCCACTGACAATCGATTCGTGACGGCGGCCACAGACAGAACGGGACCGATGAGGAACTCTCCCCCGAAAGGTCTACCTCCGTGAGAACACGGAACCCGGTGGACCCTGAAGGAGGCAGCCATGCGCCGTGTCACCGTGCAGAAGCCCCCGAGGAAGACGGACACCCGCCGGGCCCGTGAGGAGGCCGACGAGCGCCCCGCGGGACGACCCGAGGTCCGCAAGGACATCGCCCGCACCTGGTGGCCCGACTGCTGACCGCCCGGACACCCGCCCGCTCCGGGCACCCGTCTGATTCCGGGCACCCACTTGATCCGGGCACCTACCTGATCCCAGCCTGAGCACTCCCTTAACGCGGCCATAAGGATCTCCCTCCGCGGCCTTCGACAGGCGATTCCGCTGGTTCGGGGGGCTAGTTTCTGAGCCATCCCCCCACGGGATCCACCCCCCACCCCGATCCAGTGATCGCTGTCGAGGAGTTGCTGCCCCATGCCCGCACGCCGCAAGGCCGCTGTCGCCACCGCCGTCGGTCTCGTTCCGCTCGCCCTGACCGGGCTGTCCGCCGCGCCGGCGTCCGCGCACGGCTCGATGGGCGACCCGGTCAGCCGTGTCTCGCAGTGCTACGCCGAGGGCCCGGAGAGCCCGAAGTCGGCGGCGTGCCAGGCGGCGGTCGCGGCCGGCGGCACCCAGGCGCTGTACGACTGGAACGGCGTCCGCATCGGCGACGCCGACGGGCGCCACCAGGAGCTCATCCCCGACGGCAAGCTGTGCAGCGCCGGCAACGAGGCGTTCAAGGGGCTCGACCTGGCCCGCGCCGACTGGCCGACGACGAGCGTGAGCAGCGGCTCGTACACCTTCAAGTACCGCGTGACCGCCCCGCACAAGGGGACCTTCAAGGTGTACATCACCAAGCCGGGCTACGACCCGTCGCAGCCGCTGGCCTGGGACGACCTGGACCTGGCGAACCCGGTGGCGACCTCCACCGACCCGGCCGCCTCGGGCGGCTTCTACACGTTCACCGGCACCCTCCCCGAGCGCTCCGGCGCACAGCTGCTGTACGCGGTCTGGCAGCGGTCGGACAGCCCGGAGGCGTTCTACTCCTGCTCGGACGTCACGTTCGGCGGCGGATCCCAGGCGGGCGGGAACGGAGCCGGCGACGGCGCGGCCGCCGACTCGGGCGACACCCCGGAGGAGGCCGCCGCCCCGGCGCCGGCCGCCTCCGCCCCGTCCGAGGAGCAGATCGAGGACGGTGCCGACAAGTCGACCGTCGAGAACCACGGGCACGGCGACGACGACCCCCACACCTCGGCCGAGCCGGCCGCCGCGACGGCGGACGACGACGACACCGCCCCGGAGGCCGCCGACGACGGCACCACCGGCAACCAGGTGAAGGCGGCGGGGGCGTCGCGGAACCTCGCGGAGACCGGCGGCGACGGCAACACCCCGTACCTGATGGTCGGCGGCGCCGCGGCACTGGCGCTCGGCTCGGCGGCGCTGTTCGCCTCCGCGCGGCGGCGCACGGCGACCGGGCGACACGGCCGCTGAACCCGCATCGGGGCCCTGTCCGGCGGCTCAGGCCGGGCAGGGCCCCGACGCGCGTGTCCGCGCGGACACGTGTCAGCCGAACACGGAGGCGCGGACGGCGGGCTCGGTGCGGGCCGGGCCGCGGGCGTCGGCGGCCCCGTCGCACGGTCGCCCCGGCCGCCGCCGACAGGACGTCACCACACGGGACGGATCGGTCCGTCGGGCGCGATGCGCAGCAGCTTCCGCGTCAGCTCGCGCACCTCCGCCTCCCCCAGCACCTCGCCCCAGGCCCGTACGGCCTCCGTCGCCGCCTCGTCGGCCGCCCGGGTGCAGGCCCGCCCCGCCTCGGTCAGCACGACGAGCCTGGCCCGCGCGTCCTCGGGGTGCGGTCGCCGCTCGACGTACCCCTTGCGCACCAGCTCGTCGACGAGCTGGCTCGCGGCCTGCTTGGTCACCCCGAGGTGGACCGCGAGGTCGGTGACCGTCGCGCCGTCCGGGGCGAGCCGGGTGAAGGCGAACCCGTACGCCGGCCGCACCCCCTCGAAGCCGCGGGCGACCACCCCGTCGTGGATGCGCCGGGTGAGCTCGCCGGCGGCGGCGAGCAGGGCGGCGGACAGGGTGACGGCCTCGGAGTTCTGCACAGGGAGATTCAAGCACCTTGACGAAGCGGTCAAGACGCTTGACCATATAGTCAACTTGCTTGACTACTGAAGGAGGCCGTCGTGCCCGTCGTCCGCCCGTCCGACGCCGTCGTCCACGAGATGCACGGAGCCCGTTTCGTCTCGTACGCCGCCCCCTCGACCGGCAGCGAGGAGCTGTGCGCCTGGCGGGGCGAGACTCCCGCCGGCACCCGGGCGCCCGCGCACACCGTCAACCGGGAGGAGATCTTCCATCTGCTCTCCGGCGAGCTGCTGATCACCCTCGACGGCACCGCCCACCGCGTCACCGCCGGCGACACGGTGATCATCAACCCCGGCGCGACCCTCGCCGTCGAGAACCCGACCGCCGAGGTGGCCGTCTCCTGGGTCACCACGTCCCGCGGCCTGGAGGCGACCCTGGCCGACGGCACGCGCGTGGTGCCGCCGTGGGCCAACTGAGACCGGCCCGTCCCTCCGCGCGGAGGGACGGGCCGTCACAAGGTGGCGGGGTTCAGCCGATCCGGGTGCCGGTCGCCGAGAGGGCCTCCGTCACCGGCTGGAAGAAGGTCGTGCCGCCCGAGGTGCAGTCGCCGCTGCCCCCGGAGGTGAGGCCGACCGCGCTGCTGCCCGAGAAGAGCGAGCCGCCGCTGTCGCCGGGCTCGGCGCACACGTCGGTCTGGATGAGACCGTTGACGATGTCGCCGTTGCCGTAGTTCACGGTGGCGTCCAGGCCGGTGACCGTGCCGGAGTGGACCTGGGTCGTGGAGCCGCTGCGGGTGACCCGCATGCCGACGGTGGCCTCGGCGGCGCCGGAGATCGCCTGCGTGGAGCCGTCGTAGAGGTTCACCTCGCTCGGGTGGGCCACGTCGGCGGTGTACTTGACCAGACCGTAGTCATCGCCCGGGAAGCTGGAGTCCGCGTTCTCGCCGATCACGGTGCCCGAGGAGTCCGACCAGGTGGAGATCCCCTCGGTGCAGTGCCCGGCGGTGAGGAAGTGCGGCTCGCCGCCCTTGGTCACGTTGAAGCCGAGCGAGCAGCGCCCGCCGTTGCCCGTGATGGCGTCACCACCGGCCACGAAGGGCTTGTACTCGCCCTTGGTGCGCTGGAGTTCGGCGGTGGCGCCGAGGGAGTCGACGACCTTCGTCAGCTCGGCCCACTCGGCCTCGGAGACGGTGCGGTCCGCGGTGACGACGACCTTGTTGGTGGTCGGGTCGGTCACCCAGGAGGTGCCGGGGATGGTGGCGTCCTGCTTCAGGGTGGTACGCGCACTCTTGAGTTCGGCGAGGGAGTTCGCCACGACTCTCGCCTCGGCGCCGGCCGACTCGACGGTCTCGGCGGCGGCCTCGTCGAGCACGTTCACCACGAGGGTCCTGCTCTTCGCGTCGTAGTACGTTCCCGCCGCGTCGGCGCCCAGGTCCCGGGCGAGCGTCGAAGCGAGCTTTCCGGCCGCTCCGATCGAGAGGGTCCGGGGCGTGGAGTCCGCCGGAACCTCGCTGGCGTTCGCAGTCTGGAAGGTGACCGCGCCGGCAGCCAGTGCGGCGATGCCCGCACCCGCCATGACCGCACGTCGCCTGGGTATGCGTCGGTGCTTCAACTCACGTCCTCCTGTGGGGGGGCGGCCCGGGAGATTGTGGGGACCTCACCGGACCGGAAGGTGTACGGCTACGGGGGCAGAACACAGAAGAAGCCACACCCGTGCCGGTCGAACGGCGCCCACTCTTCCGAACCCCGCAGGGAGCACACAAGGTCGACTTCAGGACGCGCGTACGGCAACGGCCGCGCGCCCCCTATGTCCTGACTGGTCATGGACACGCAGGGTGGTTCGCACTGCAAACGCTACGAGGGAGTAACCGGCGGTACGGTGCACGGGATTCCGCCTTGGCTTGAATTCGACCCTCACGCCTGCCCCGCGCCCCGTATCCATGCCCGTGCCCGCGTCCGCGCCTGCCCCCGTGCCCGCGGCAAGGGTGAGCCCCCGCACGGCGATCGCGTGCGGGGGCTCGAGGTGCTGCCGGCTGCGAGGGGGACTCACGGGACCGGTGGTGCCGGCCGGTCCCGGCGGGCCACTCCTAGTAGACGCTGACGCCGTAGGCGCTCAGGGCCTCCGTCACCGGCTGGAAGAAGGTCGTGCCGCCGGAGGAGCAGTTGCCGCTGCCGCCGGAGGTGAGACCGTACGCGGTGCCGTTGCTGCCGT
This sequence comes from Streptomyces sp. NPDC018964, assembly GCF_044390325.1. Classification (NCBI taxonomy): domain Bacteria; kingdom Bacillati; phylum Actinomycetota; class Actinomycetes; order Kitasatosporales; family Streptomycetaceae; genus Streptomyces; species Streptomyces sp. NPDC018964. The sequence goes on along the minus strand of NZ_JBIRYZ010000012.1, from coordinate 57,700 downwards.
AGAGCGCGCCGCCGGAGTCGCCGGGCTCGGCGCAGACCGTGGTCTGGATGAGACCGGAGACGACGTCGCCGCCACCGTAGTTGACGGTGGCGTTCAGGGCGGTGACGCGGCCGCTGTGGGTACCGGTGGTGGAGCCGTCGCGGATGACGGTGGTGCCCACGCTCGGGGTGGCCGCGCGGGTGATGTCCACGCCGTTGGCGGTGCCGGGTCGGCTGACGGACCCGGTGTACCGGACGATGCCGTAGTCGTTGCCCGGGAAGCTGGAGCCGGCCGTCGAGCCGATGGCCGTGGTGCGCGCGGAGTTGGAGTACCAGGTGCCCGCGCCGTCGGTGCAGTGACCGGCGGTCAGGAAGTACTGGGCGCCGCTGCTGTCCTGGACGTTGAAGCCGAGGGAGCAGCGCCAGCTGCTCGCGTAGATGGCGTCGCCGCCCTGGATGAGCTTGCTGATCTTGCCCGGGGTGCGCTTGACGGTGATCGCCGCGGCGTCGTCCCCGGCCTCCCGCTTGATCTTGTCGATCTCGGCCTGGGAGACGGTGCTGTCCACGGTCAGGAGCACCCGGTTGGTCTTGCTGTCGACGGCCCAGGCGGTGCCCGGGACGTCGGCCTCCAGCACCGAGCCGCTCACGCTCTTGAGTTCGGCGGAGCTGAAGGTGCTGGGGGTCTCGGCCGCGTTCGCGCTGGGGACCACGATCGCGGCAGCGGCCACGAAGCCGGTGGCTACGGCGATCAGCCGAGTCCGTCTCGAGATGCCGCTACGGGGGGTGGTGCGCTTGATCCTCACTTCTCGTTCCTCCACAAAGGAAGTAGGGGGCCCTCGTGGGGTTGTGGGCCCGGTGAGGCGCAGCCAGGGAGCCGGGTGCCCGGATTCCGAACACGCCGTGCCCCTGACAAGCGCTGTGGGCGAGTATTCGGCCGACCGACCGTTCGGCGCAAGGGTGCCTTTTGGACGTCGGCCTTTGAACCGTCTAGGAGATTTGGTCCGGATGCGGGACCGCGTTACCCGTGGTCACCTCTGCGGCACGACCGGTCGAACAGCCGCGCCGTGTCCGGAACTCGCCCCTCCGGATAGCCGGTCCGTCAGCAGCCGCAGTCACAGCCGCAGTCGCAGCCGTCGCAGCAACCGTCCTCACCGCAGCAGTTGCAGCACTCACAGCAGTTGCCGCAGTCCCCGCACCCGCTGCAGTCGCAGTTGGTGCAGGGCCCCTCCTTCTGCTCCCGGCTCCAGGGGTCCTCATAGGTACCGCAGCACAACTGGCAGGTGCAGGCGAGGCCCAGCCACACGGCGCAACCGGCCAGCAGTCCGCGCCGGTCGCGGCGCGGCGGCTCGGGGGGCAGCGGGCCACCGGGGGTGCCGGGAGGCGCGTAGGGGCCGGTTCCGTGGGCACAGGAGACCGTACCGAAGGCACGATGGACGGAGTTGGGCAGTTCATGGACGAGCAGCCGGTGCGCGAGACCGCCGTCGGAGAACTCCACCTCGCGCAGGGCGAGCCGGATGCCGTGCACCGCGTCGTCGGCGAGCCGGCGGGCCTCCTCCAGCGGGGTCCCGGTGGCGGTGAGCGGGTTCCAGGCGCCCGAGGCGGCGTCGGCCTCCCGGTCCTCCACCGCGTCCAGGAGGTGGGCGAGGCGCCCGAAGAGGCGACCGGCCTCCGCGAGCGGCACGGCGTTGCGCGGCCGGCCGGCCAGCACCGCGGTGTACGCGAAGGCCGCGGACGTCGCGGTCTCGGTCGGCTCGGTGACGGTGAGGACCGGGGTGCCGGGCCCGGCAAGGGTCTCGATGCCGGTCTGCCGGTCCACGGCGTCGACGAGGACGGCGGTGTCGAACCCGACGTCCGAACCGGTCCGCGCTCCCGCCCGGTCCCAGCTCGCCGCGACCCGGCGCGCGGCGAACGCGACCGGCCCGCGCGCCAGCATCCCGTCGCCGTCGGCGACGTGGTCGCGCATCTTGGCGGAGGCCAGGACGAGGGAGACGGCCGCCGCGAGCCGCGCGCCCTCACCGTGCGCGACGGACGCGGTGCGCATGCCGCGCAGCGGGCACGGCCCCGCGGTGCGCCGTCCCTCGTCCGGGCGTTCCGCCTGAGCCTCCGTCAGGACGGATATGAGGAGCCCGTCGTAGTTGGTGACGATCCGCGCGAGCTGCCCGTGGTCCCCGCGCAACGCGAGACACAGCCCGCACAGATGGGCCATCCACTGGGCGGTGAGCTTCTCCCCGAGCCGGTGCCGACACGGCCTGACCATTCCGAACACGACGTTCCCCCGTGTAGTCGTACGACGTTGAGCGGCGGCATCGTATCGGCCCGGCGTTCACCCGTACGCGCCCTCCCTCACCCGTACGCCGCGAAGAATAATATTTCACTCACAGTCAGCAGCCGTTTACATCAGGACCCTTGGGAAACCCGGACTCTCGACGGATCAGCTGTGCACCAGTACCGTCACAAACCCCCCGCGCGGCGTCTATCCACTTGGCGCGATGTCCGTGTCATGGACGACCATAGGGATGCGGAAAGCAGAAAAGACCGCTGTGAGAGGAGGCGTCCATGGGATCGGTACGCAAGGCGAGTGCCTGGCTTGGCCTCGTCGACGACAACGAAGACGAGCGTTACTACGACGACGACTACTCCGACGGGACCGAGCCCGGCGAGGCCTGGGTCACCGATCCGCGGGTCAAGGTGGCCGCGGACGTCGCCGAGGAGAGGGGCCGCCGGATCGGCACGGTCACCCCGGACAGCTTCCGGGACGCCCGCGCCATCGGCGAGCTGTTCCGCGAGGGCGTTCCCGTCATCGTGAACCTCACGGCCATGGACGCCGGCGACGCCAAGCGCGTGGTCGACTTCGCCGCGGGTCTGATCTTCGGCCTGCGCGGTTCCATCGAGCGCGTGTCCAGCCGGGTGTTCCTGCTCAGCCCGGCCGACACCGAGGTCGTCAGCGGTGATCCGGCCGCGCACCGGTCGGACGGTTTCTTCAACCAGAGCTGAGGCGGGGCCGTTCACCGGCCCCGCCTCCCCGGAGGCTCACCGGAAGGCGTCGAGTCCGGTGAGCGCCTTGCCCAGCACGAGCTGGTGCATCTCCACGGTGCCCTCGTAGGTGAGCACCGATTCCAGGTTGGTCGCGTGCCGCATCACCGGGTACTCGAGCGAGATCCCGTTGGCACCGAGGATCGTGCGGGCCGTACGGCAGATGTCGATGGCCTCGCGGACGTTGTTGAGCTTGCCGAAGCTGACCTGCTCGGGACGCAGGCGGCCGGCGTCCATGCGCCGCCCCAGATGGTGGGCGAGCAGAATCCCCTTGTGCAGCTCGACCGCCATGTCGGCGAGCTTGGCCTGGGTCAGCTGGAACCCGCCGATGGGCCGCCCGAACTGCTCCCGTGACTTCGCGTAGTCGACCGCCGCCTCGAAACAGCTCCGCGCGGCGCCCATCGCGCCCCAGACGATCCCGTACCGGGCGTGCGAGAGGCAGCTGAGCGGGCCCTTGAGGCCGGTCACCCCGGGCAGTACGGCTTCGGCGGGCAGCCGTACGTCGTCGAGGACCAGCTCGCTGGTGACGGAGGCGCGCAGCGACCACTTGTGCTTGATCTCGGGCGCCGAGAAGCCGGGGGTGTCGGTGGGGACGACGAAGCCGCGGATCCCGTCCTCGGTCCCCGCCCACACCACGGCGACCCCGGCCACGGAGCCGTTGGTGATCCACATCTTGCGCCCGTTCAGCACCCAGTCCGCGCCGTCGCGCTTGGCGTGGGTGCGCATCGAGGCCGGGTCGGAGCCGTGGTCGGGTTCGGTGAGCCCGAAGCAGCCGATGACCTCGCCGGACGCCATCGGGGGCAGCCACCGCCGCTTCTGCTCCTCGCTGCCGAACCGGTGGACGGCGTACATGGCCAGCGAGCCCTGCACGGAGACCAGGGAGCGGATCCCGGAGTCGGCCGCCTCCAGCTCCAGACAGGCGAGTCCGTACTGGACGGCGCTCGCGCCCGCGCAGCCGTAGCCGTCGAGGGACATGCCGAGCGCGCCGATGCCGCCGAGCTCCCGGGCCAGCTCCCGGATGCCGGGCAGCTCGCCCTTCTCGTACCAGTCGGCGACGTGCGGGAGCACGCGGTCGGCGGCCCAGGCGCGCACGGTGTCCCGGACGGCCAGGTCCTCCGGCTCCAGCAGGTCGTCGAGGCCGAGGGGGTCGGCGGGGTCGAAGGGGGGCAACTTCGCGGACGCGGACATGGGGCACCCTCCGGGGGCTGGTCCGGGATCAACTAGCACTGCTAGTCACGGCTCGGGGCGACGTTACGACGCGGTCTCCCGCGCGTCCACCCGGCCGGTGCGGGACACGGCTCACACCTTCAGCTCGGGGACACGGCGCTCCGTGGCCTCCCGCGGCGCGGGCACCTGCCCGGCCGGCGGCTCGCACTGCATCGCCCGCGGCAGGCGCAGCGCCATCGCCGCACCGAGCAGCAGCAGACCCGCGCTCACCAGCAGGGTCACGTGCAGTCCGTGCACGAAGGAGTGGCGCGCCGCGTCGCGCAGGGCGGTCCCGGCGGGCCCGCCGAGCCGGCCGGCCACCTCGTAGGCCTCCCCCAGCGAGTGCGAGGCCGCCGCGGACGCCGCCGCGGACACCCCGGGCACGCCGGTGAGGCCGGGTGCGTAGGCCGCGTTCATCACGCTGCCGAGGAGGGCGATCCCGATGCCGGCGCCCAGCTGGTAGGAGGTCTCGCCGATCGCGGCCGCCCCGCCGGCCCGGTCCGGCGGGGCCTCGCTGAGCATCGACTCGTAGGCCCCGAACAGCGTGGTCTCCAGGCCGAAGCCGAGCAGGACGAAACCGGTGAGCAGCAGCGGGGCGTCGTCCTGTCCGCCCATCGCGGTCAGCGCCACCACCGCGGCGGCCGTCAGGCAGAAGCCGGAGCAGACCATGCGGCGCGGGCCGAACCGGCGCAACATCCGCGCGCCTGCCAGGCCCGCCGCCATCGCCGCGATCGTCAGCGGCAGCAGGCGCAGTCCGGTCTCCAGCGGGGAGAGCCCGAGCACGAGCTGGAGGTACTGGGCCGCGATCAGTTCCAGGCCCACCAGGGCGAGCATCGCCAGCACGATGCAGCCCACCGACGTGCTGAACGCGGGCCGGGCGAACATCCGCAGGTCGACCAGCGGGTGCGCGCGGCGCCGCTGCCGGCGCACGAAGACGGTCAGCAGTCCGGTGCCCACGAGCAGCGGCAGCACGGTCCACACGCCGACGGCGCCGCCGCCGAGCCGCTTCACCCCGAGGACCACCGCGAACAGTCCGGCGGCGGCCGTCAGCGCGCCGGCCACGTCCCAGGGACCGTCGCCCTCGCCCTTCGACTCGGGCAGCAGGATCCACCCGACCGGGAGGCTGACCAGCATCAGCGGAATGTTGACCAGGAAGACCGAGCCCCACCAGAAGTGCTCCAGCAGGAAGCCGCCGAGCAGGGGGCCGACCGCCGCGCCCACGGCGGCGACCGCGCTCCAGACGCCGATGGCGAGCGCCCGCTCACGCCGGTCCGGGAAGACCTGGCGCAGGATCGACAGCGTCGCCGGCATGATCATCGCACCGCCGACGCCGAGCAGCGCCCGCGCCACGATCAGCACCTGGGCGTTGTCCGCGAGGGCCGCCGTGCCGGAGGCGACGCCGAACAGGGCGTAGCCGAGCAGCAGGACGCGTCTGCGGCCGATCCGGTCGCCGAGGGTGCCGAAGAGGATCAGCAGCGAGGCGCAGACCAAGGGGTAGGCGTCGACGATCCAGAGCAGCTCCATCGCGCCGGGCCGCAGGTCCTCGGTGACGGCGGGGACCGCGACGTGCAGCACGGTGGCGTCGACGGCGACCAGCAGCAGGCTGACGCAGAGGACGACGAGCACCACCCAGCGGTTGGCACCGGCCCCGGCCGCCCGACGGCGCAGCGCGGCGGCCGTGGTCGTCCCGGACATGTACACGTACCTCCCAGATGTTCCCTCGCGACCGGCGGGCTCACGGGGTCGGGGACTCCCCCGTGACTCGGCCGGAGAGGAGTGGTGGTCTCCGGCCCACGCGGCGAGCGGCGAGTGACACGTCAGAGTACGCGAGTGGGAGCCGGGGTCGAGTGGCGGGCCTCTCACTGTTCCGGCGGATCGGTGTGGCGTGCACCACTCCCCCGCCGGGGTCGCACGCCCCGCCGGGCGGACCGGTTCCCCGCCGGGTCGATAATCGGGCGCGTGAACGATCTCGACGCGCGTGGCGTCCCGGCCCGCCCCGGAGCACTGCGACGGGCCGCGCCGGCGCTCCTCGGGTACGCCGCCGTGCGTGCCCTGAGCCTGGTCGTGCTGGCCCTGTGGAGCGGGGCGCGCGGCAAGGACGCGTACACCCTGCTGACCGCCCGCTGGGACGCGCTCTGGTACACGAGGGTCGCCGAGCTGGGGTACGGCTACGAGGTGCGGCTGCCGAGCGGGGACGTGCACTCCAACCTGGCGTTCTTCCCGCTGCTCCCGTGGCTGGAGCGGCTGGTGGCGGCGGTGTCGCCACTGTCGTACGCCGACGGGGGCTTCGTGGTGAGCCTGCTCGCCTCGCTCGCGGCGGCCTGGGGGATCTTCGCGGTGGCCGACCACGTGTACGGGCGCCGGGCCGGGGTGTGCGCGGTGCTGCTGTGGGCGGTGCTGCCGGTCGGGATCGTGCAGTCGATGGCGTACAGCGAGTCCCTGTTCACCGCGCTCGCCGCGTGGTCGCTGTACGCCGTGCTGACGGGGCGCTGGGTGACGGCGGGCGTCCTGGCGGGCCTGGCGGGGCTGACCCGTCCGGTGGGGCTGGCGGTGGTCGCGGCGGTGTGGGCGGCGGGCATCGCCGCGTTCCTGCGGGAACGCGCCTGCGCGCGGGGACACACCTCCGCGCGGGGACACACCTCCGCGCGGGGACACACCTCCGCGCGAGGGCACGTCTCCGCGCGGGGCCGCACTTCTTTCGCGCGAGGTCGCAGCGCGGTGCCGGAGGACGGCGCGCGGGCCGGGGAACGCGCCGGTTCTCCCGCGAACGCCCGGCGCGTCGGAGCACCGGAGGGCGCCCCGCACACGGCGGACATCTCCGGCGTGCGCCTGCGCCGGGCGCTCGGCATGCTCCTCGCGCCCCTCGGAGCCGCCGGTTACGTTCTGTGGGTCGGGCACCGGACCGGCGACGGGCCGCTGGGGTACCTCGAGGTGCAGGCCGGGTGGCGGAACGGTTTCGACGGGGGCTACGCCTTCGCCCGTTTCGTCGCCGCCATGTTCACGTCGTTCCCGTCCGCCCTGGCGGGCCTCGGACTGGTGGCCGGCGTCGGCCTCGTGGTGTGGCTTTACGTCGTCTGCGTACGGCAGCGCCAGCCGCTCCCCCTGCTGGTGTACGCCGGTGTCGTCACCGCGCTCGCCCTGTGCGCGTCGAGCTACTTCGGCTCGAAACCACGGCTGCTGCTGCCCGCCTTCCCCCTGCTGCTCCCCCTCGCCCTGGCCCTGGCCCGGCTGCGTACCTCCAGGTCCGCGCCGGTGGTGGGAGCGGTCGCGGTGGCCTCGGCGGTGTACGGGGCCTTCTGGCTGAACGGCTCCGGCCCGCCCTGACCGCCCCGGAACGGACGATGAGCGACAAGGAAATTCCGCGCCAGCCCCCGGTGAACGAATTCAAAAGCGCGATAAAACCCTCCCCCGGAATGATCAAAAGAATTGAAGTCCGCGACATCCGGGCTTTGCGGATTCACCGGCGATAAAGGCCCTCCTGAGAGGAATGCCACATCACATCGTCATCACAAAGAGCCTGATTCGACGGGGTTCCGCACTCAATCGCTGTAACGTCGATTGGGTGCGTACCGAACGGAAGCCCACCCGTCTGGACCGGGTGTTCGCGAGGCTGGATCGTGAGCCGGAACGACCGGCTCACATCGGCGTGCCGCGAATGAGCCGGCACCGGGTGGTGCTGTTCGCCGCCGGTGTGGCCTTCTATCTGGCGATCGTGTGGGCCGTGCTGGTCACCTCCTGGCTGGTCCGGCTGGACTGGCAGGTGATGTTCTTCCGCCCCTACCAGCAGTGGTCCGAGATCCACGCCTTCGTCGACTACTACGTGGTCCTCGGTCAGCGCGGCCCGACGGCGGTGATGGTGGCGGCCTGGCTGGGCTGGCGCTCCTGGCGGCAGCACACCCTGCGTCCGCTGCTCGCCCTGGGCGTCTCCCTCCTGTTGCTCAACGCCACCGTCGGTGCCGCGAAATACGGCATGGGGCGCCTCGGACCGCACTACGCGACCGAGATCGGCTCGAACGAGATGTGGCTCGGCGGCGACATATTTCCCAGCGGCCACACCGCCAACGCCGTGGTGACCTGGGGGATCCTGGCCTATCTGGCCTCCACCCCGAGGGCGCGCCGCTGGCTGTCCGCGCTGTCGGCCGTGACCTCGCTCGGGGTCGGGCTGTCCACCGTCTACATCGGGACGCACTGGCTGAGCGATGTGATCCTGGGCTGGGTCGCGGGCCTGCTGATCCTGCTGGCGCTGCCGTGGTTCGAGCCGTTGATCGCCCGCGCGGAGACGCGCCTCCTCGGCCTGCGCACCCGCTGGCGGGCCTCCGGGGGAGGTGCGGCGGAGGCCGGTCCTCCCGGGCGGTCCGTCGTCCTCGAGCCGCTCGCCGAGCGCCCGGACACGGCTCCCGAGCCGGTTGCCACGGGCCGCCCGGCCTCCCGGTCGCACGCCTACCTGGCGCCCGGGCCGCACACGGCCCGCGCGGAGCGCTCCCCGGTCACCCCGGCGGGCAGCCGCCGCCCGCCGCACGCGGAGCGCCACCCGCGCGGCACGACCTCGGCCGGCCGCCCCTGACGGACGCGCACGGCGACGGCCCCGGTTCCGGCGAGGGAACCGGGGCCGTCGCCGTGCGTCAGCCCTTCCAGGCGCGCGCCACCCGGCCGTCCCTCACCTCGAAGTTCAGCCGGCCCACGCGGTACTCCATGGTGATGATCGCCCCGGGGGGCAACGCCCGCACCGTCGGCCAGCCGCGCTCCCGCGCGAGGTGCTCGGCCCGGTCCGCCGCGAGGCCGACGTAGGCGTCCGGGCTGTCGTGGGGTTCCGCGGAGGGTGTCGGAATGGGTGCCATGCGGCCACGCTATGCCCTGGCCCGGGAGCGGGGAAGCCGGAAGCGGGAACACCGGAGCGGATCAGCCGGCGGTCACACTTCTGTCACAAGACCACGACAGACGTTCATGACGGTGACCGTCACCCGGACGGCCGGTTCGGTACGCCTTCCGCAGGTATTCGAACGCAATTCCCGCGTGTCACGCCACGGGCGCGATTAACTCCGGCGGAAAGTGCCGGGGGACGTGCTCCCGGGCCCATTCCTTTTCCGCCGCCACGCATGACCGCACAGGCCGGTGTGCACAGAAAACACGCGTTTCCGCCACATGGTCCGCCACGTCCCCTGTCGGAGACCGGCAGGGGCGAGCATCATGGCGTGGGCCCGGGGTACATGTGGCGCGGGCTCCCGGCGGGGCCCGCGCGCGAGGAGCGAAGGGGCGAGCGATGGGGACGCAGACCGTCCAGGCGGCGGCGCGACCGGCGCACCGGCGGCGGCGCGGGCGGGTGGTGATCGACTGGCTGACCACCACCGACCACAAGAAGATCGGCCACCTCTACCTGATCACGGCGTTCGTGTTCTTCCTGATCGCCGGCGTGATGGCGCTGCTGATGCGCGCCGAACTGGCCCGGCCCGGGCTGCAGATCATCGACAACCAGCAGTTCAACCAGATGTTCACCCTGCACGGCACGATCATGCTGCTGCTGTTCGCGACGCCCAGCTTCGCGGGGTTCGCCAACGAGCTGATGCCGCTGCAGATCGGGGCGCCCGACGTGGCCTTCCCGCGGCTGAACATGTTCTCGTACTGGCTGTTCCTCTTCGGCGGGCTGATCGTGCTCGCCTCGCTGGTGGTCACCGGGGGTCCGGCGGCCTACGGCTGGTTCGCCTACGCCCCGCTGAACAGCATGGAGTACTCGCCCGGCCTCGGCCCGGACCTGTGGATCATGGGCCTCGCGCTGTCCGGCTTCGGCACCATCCTCGGCGCGGTCAACTTCATCGCCACCATCGTCGGAATGCGCGCGCCGGGGATGACGATGTTCCGGATGCCCCTGTTCACCTGGAACACGCTGTTCACGTCGATCCTGATCCTGTTGGCGTTCCCGGTGCTCGCGGCGGCGCTGCTGGTGCTGGAGGCGGACCGGCGGTTCGGCTCACAGGTCTTCGAGGCCTCCCACGGCGGAGCGATCCTGTGGCAGCACCTGTTCTGGTTCTTCGGCCATCCCGAGGTCTACATCATCGCGCTGCCGTTCTTCGGCATCGTCACGGAGATCATCCCGGTCTTCAGCCGCAAGCCGCTGTTCGGCTACCTGACGCTGGTGGGCGCCACCATGGCCATCACGGGCCTGTCGGTGGTGGTGTGGGCGCACCACATGTTCGCGACCGGCGCCGTGCTGCTGCCGTTCTTCTCCTTCATGAGCTTCCTGATCGCGGTGCCCACGGGGGTGAAGTTCTTCAACTGGACCGGCACCATGATCAAGGGGTCGCTGTCCTTCGAGACGCCGATGCTGTGGGCGACCGGGTTCCTGGTGTCGTTCCTGTTCGGCGGGCTGACCGGGGTGCTCCTCGCGTCGCCGCCGCTGGACTTCCACGTGACGGACTCGTACTTCGTCGTGGCGCACTTCCACTACGTGGTCTTCGGCACCGTCGTCTTCGCGACCTTCGCCGGGTTCTACTTCTGGTGGCCCAAGTTCACCGGGAGGATGCTCGACGAACGGCTCGGCAAGATCCAGTTCTGGACGCTGTTCATCGGCTTCCACACCACGTTCCTGGTGCAGCACTGGCTGGGCGCGGAGGGCATGCCGCGCCGCTACGCCGACTATCTGGCGGCGGACGGCTTCACCGCGCTGAACACCGTCTCCACCATCGGCTCCTTCCTGCTCGGCATGTCCACGCTGCCGTTCCTCTACAACGTCTGGAAGACGGCCAGGTACGGCCGGAAGGTCGAGGTCGACGATCCCTGGGGCTTCGGGCGCTCCCTGGAGTGGGCGACCTCGTGTCCGCCGCCCCGGCACAACTTCACGACGCTGCCCCGGATCCGTTCGGAGTCGCCGGCGTTCGACATGAACCATCCGGAGTACGCGGCGGTGACGTCGCAGCCCGAGCCGAAGGGCGAGCAAGCCGGCACCGAGCCGCTCTGACCCGCGCCGAGCGGTCCGTCCTTCCAGCGCCTCGGACGCGAAGCGCGTGCGCGGCGGGCGGACCGGAGTCTCCGGTCCGCGGGCGAGCCCGCCGACTGCCGCTGTCCCGGATCAGGGCTCGTAGGCCAGCTGCGGCACCTCGAAGCAGGTGCGGTTCATGTCGCCCTGCGACACCCAGCCCTCGCCGTCCCGCCAGCGGGCCACGGACAGACAGGTCCGGCTCGTGGCCGGCGGCTCGGGCGAGCGTGCGAACGAGACGGGCAGCAGCAGTCCGCCCGCGGTGTAGTCCCGGGCGCGGCCGACGTGGGTGTCGACGCACGCGCGCGTGATGCCCGTACGGGCGCAGGACCGTGCCGCGTCGGTGAACCAGCGGGCGGCGGCCCAGCCCTCCAGCTGCCACTGGGAGTGCGTCTCCAGGTCCTCGGTGGCGTCCCGGAACGCGCGTACGGCCGGGTGGCCGGTGTCCTCGAAGTTGCGGCTGGAGCCGGTCGCCCACAGGGCGTTGCGGCAGTGCGGCGCGTCCTTGTAGTCCTCGGCGACGGTGGACGTCCAGTTCTGCACGTTGGTGACCTTGGCGGTGACCCGGGCGCCGACGTCGTCCATGGCCCGGCACAGGCGGGCGTTGCCGTGACCGTCGATGGCGTCGAAGACCAGGTCGGCGCCCTGCTCCTTCAGGTCGGCGGCCACCGCGCGGAAGTTGGGCAGCGCGAAGTCGACCTGCTCGGTGACCACCTCGTAACCCTCGGCCCTCAGGCCGCGTTCGACGAGACGGGCGTAGGAGGCGGACGCGGACTGGTTGTAGGAGACGACGGCGGCCGTGCGGGCGCCGTGCTCGCGCTTGAAGTAGCGGTACACCTCGGTGCCGCCGTACAGCCTGCCGTCCCAGCCGGGGGTGCCGTTCCTGGGCGCGTCGCTGCCGTAGACGCCGTAGAGGTGCGGGTAGGTGTCGTAGGCGGCGCCGATGGGCTGGCCGCCGACGTCGGGGACGCCCGCGCGGGAGACGCGGGGGGCGCCCGCGTAGTCCAGGGCGGTGGTGGCGACCAGGGCGACGACCTTCTCCTCGTCGATCAGCCGGTGCACGCACTCGTTGTTGCCGGCGCCGCTGCCGCCGTCGTCGCAGGTGCGCACCTCGACGCGCCGGCCGTCGATGCCGCCGCGCGCGTTGAGCCGGTCGAACCAGGCCTTCGCGCCGTCGCGCGGGCCGGTGAAGGCGCCGCCGCCGACCGGGCTGGTGGCGCTGGTGACGATGCCGACGCGGATCGGCTCGCCGGCGTCCCGGGCGGTCGCGGACGGGCGGCCGTCGTGCTCGAAGTCGCTCTCCGGCAGGCGGCTGCCGCAGGCCGCGGTCAGGGCGAGGAGCGCCGCCGCGGCAAGGGCCTCAGCAGCCCGGGATGTCCGGGGGCGATTCATCGCCGCTCAGTCGCACCAGTGCGCACAGGGACTTGACGGACACCTTCCAGGTGCCGTCGTCGTCGACGGCGACGCCGGAGGCGTCCGGGAGGGCGGTGGCTCCCCTGAGGGTCAGGGTGAACGTCACGTCCGCCTCGGTCGGTGAGGTGAACGCGATCTCGGTGACCTCCGCCTTCACCTGTCCGACGCGGTTGTCGCCGCTGAACGCCTCGAGCACCGGGCCCAGCAGCTCACCGTTCTGCAGGAGTTTCTTCTTCTCGTCCACCGGGGTCTCGGGGTCGAAGAACTTCTCCCAGTTCTGCCGGATCTCCTGTTCGGCCTCCGCCTGGTTCGCGGGCGCGCTGCCCGGTGGTGCGCTCGTCGTCCGGTCCGCCGACGGCGTGGAGGTCCCGCTGCTGCCGCCGCCGTCGCCGCACGCCGCGAGGCCCGGCGCCAGGACCAGGACCAGGGCGGCGGTCAGCGCCGTGCCCCGTCCCGCCGTCCGCGGGCCGCGCCTTCCCGCCCTCGTGTTCCCCCGCCCGATGCCATTGCCGAGAACCATCTGGCTCACCAATCGGGTGTCGGTCCGGGGCGTGTGCGCCCGGTGCTTTCAGGGTCGGGTCCCAGGGGGCATAGTGCAAGCCATGCGGACTGCCCGACTCCGGATCGCGCACCCCGTCCTCTGGGCGGGCTGGGCCGCGCTCGCCGCCGGCGCGGTGCTGTGCGTCATCGGCTGGTACGGCGTCTCGGGCGAGCGTCACACCGCACGGCAACTGCCCTACCTGGCCTCCTCCAGCATCCCCGGAGCCGCGCTGATCGTCGCCGGGGCGGTACTGCTCGCCCACGGCCGGGACGCGCCCGCCGCCCCGCGCGCCGAGGAGCCGTACGGCCGGATCGTCGCCACCGGGCCGGCCGGCGCCGGCGATCCGGGGCGGCCGGCCGGCGGGCCGGTGGCCGTCAGCACCGAGACGCTGGCGGTGCCGGGCGGGACCCTGTGGCACCGCGCGGACTGCCCGCTGGTGGCGGGGAAGGCGGAGGCGATTCCGGTGGACGAGAAGCTGGTCGCGAGCGGTGAGCTGGGGCCCTGCCCGATCTGCGGGCCCGCCGAAGAGACCGGCTGAAGCCTCGCCGATGTCCTCGCTGACGTACGACCTCACCCTGGCCGGACTGTCGGTCGGTGCCGCGGCGGCGCTCACCGGGATCGGCCTGATCGTGACGTACCGGGCGACCGGGGTGCTGAACTTCGCGCACGGTGCGATCGCGATGGTGTGCGCCTATGTGCTGCGCGGCCTGGTGGTCGACCGGGGCTGGCCGCTGTGGTGGGCCGCCGCGCTGACGCTGCTGGTGGTGGCGCCGGGGATCGGGGTGGTGCTGGAGCGGTCCGTGTTCCGGCCGCTGTCCGTGCGGGGCGGCGATCCGGCGCGGACGCTGGTGGCGTCCCTCGGGGTGTTCGTGCTGCTGGTGGGCGGGGCGGCGCTGGTGTGGGGGCAGGGGGCGCGGGACGACGCGCCGGTGCTGGTGGCGGCGGAGCCGTGGGGACAGCTGGCGGTGGTGGCGGTGCTGGCCGCGGGGGTCGGGGCGGTGATCCGCCGGACGCGGTTCGGGCGGGAGCTGCGGGCCGTCGTGGACGACCGCCGGCTGGCCGTGCTCGCCGGGGTGGACGCGGACCGGGTGGCGGCGGCGGGCTGGGCGTTCGGCTCGTTCACGGCCGGTCTGACCGGCGTGCTGCTGGCGCCGTACGTGCGGCTCGACCCGTACGGGCTGCCGCTGCTCGTGATGGAGGTGGTGGCGGTCGCGGTCGCCGCGCGGATGCGCGGTCTGACGGTGGCGGTGGTCGTCGCGCTCGGCGTCGGGGTGGCGCAGAGTCAGCTGACGCGGCTGCACCCGTCCGGGTGGGGCGAGCCGTTGCTGCAGGCGGTGGGCGCCAACCTGTTCGTCGTGGCGCTGCTGGTCGCCACCCTCGTGCTGCCCGGCGTCGGCACGCGCGACGCGCTGCCGCGCCCCGCCGCCGCGCGGGTGTCCGCTCATCCGGGCGCCTGGGTCGTGGCCGGGGTGCTGTTCCTGCTGCCGCTGGGTTTCGCCGGGCGTGATCTGCACACGGCGGTGCAGGTGCCGGCGCTCGGGGTGGTGCTGCTGTCGCTGGTGGTCGTCACCGGCCGGGGCGGGCAGATCTCGCTCGGGCAGGCGGCGTACGCGGGTCTGGGCGCCCTCTTCACGGCACTGCTGGCGGCCGGCCGCTTCCCCGGCCTGCCCCGGCTGCCGGAACTGGCCGCGCTGGCGGTGGCGGTCGTCCTGGTCGCTCCGCTGGGCGTGCTGACCGGCTGGCCGGTGATCGGCCGCCGGGGGCTCGCGCCGGCGCTGGCGACGTTCGCGGTGGGCGTCGGGGTGAGCCGCTTCGTCTTCGACCAGCCGTACGCCACGTCCGGACTCTCCCTGGGCCGCCCGGCGGGCTTCGACGGCGACCGGGCGTACTACATCCTGGAGCTGGTCCTCCTGGTGTGCGCGCTGCTCGCCGCCGGGGCCCTGCGCCGGGGCCGTACGGGCCGCGCCCTGGCGGCGGTGCGCGACCACGAGGCGGGGGCGCGGGCGGCGGGCGTGCGCGTGCCGTCGCTGAAACTCCTCGCGTTCGTCTCCGGCGCCGCGCTGGCCGCGCTCGGCGGCGGCATGCTCGGCATGGGGCTGCGCGCCTTCGACCCGGCCGCGTACGACCCCGTGCGGGGCCTGCTGTGGTTCGCCGCGGTGGTGGTCCTGGGCGCCGACAGCGCCCTGGGCGCCCTCCTCGCGGCGGCCCTCCTGGTCGGCCTGGACGCGGGCACGCACGGGGGCGTGGCAGCGGCGGTGATCGGGGTCCTGGCGGTCCTGTCCGGCCGCTTCCCCGACGGCCCCCACGAGGCCCTGCGCGAGGCGGCGAACCGGCTCCGCGTCCGGCCCCGCCCGGCACCGGCCCCCTGGGCCGCACGCCTCGGCGCCCACCCGCACCCTCCGGGACCGCCACCGGAGCCGCCCCGGGTCCCGGCGGGCGCGACGGCGACGGGCGCCTGGCCGGGACCGGCCGCCCGGTCCGGCGCACACGGCACCGGCACCGGCACCCGGACCGGCGAGCCTGGCGCGAAGGCCCTCGGCCGCCCCGAAGCCACCGGCGGACCACGAACGCCGTCGGTCCGGCCCGCCGACGGCCCGGCCCGACGGCGGAGCGACACGGAAACCACCGGAGACGAACACCCCACCGGACGGCCACCGGAGCACCCACGCGAAGAGGAACCGGCCACCGAAGGGCCACAGGATCACGAGCCCGTACGACGGCGGAACGGCACGGGCCGGGAGATCACCGAGGACGACCGCCCCGCCGGACGGACCTGGGAGTCGCCCGCCCCGGCGCGCCGCCCCTCGGGGCCGTACGCGCCTCACCGGCCCCCGGCCGCGAGGGCTCCCGCGCCGGTGCGTGAGGGCGGGGGCGAGCTCCCGGTGGGGCGTCGGCGCGCGGGGCCCTCGGTACCGGCCCCCGGCCCTCCGGTGCTCTCCGCCCGCGGTCTGCGTGTCCGTTACGGCGGGTTCACCGCACTGGACGGGGTGGACCTGGACGTCCCCGCCGGGCGGGTGACCGCCGTCGTCGGGCCCAACGGCGCCGGGAAGAGCACGCTGTTCCACTGCCTGGCGGGAACCCTGCGCCCCGCGCGGGGGTCGGTCTCGCTCGGCGGGCGGGACATCACGCGGCGGCCCGCACACGCCCGCACCCGGCTCGGGATCGCACGGACGTTCCAGCAACTGGCGGTCTTCCCGACGCTGACCGTCACCGAGAACGTGCGCGTCGGCGCCGAGCGGGGCCGGCTGCCCGATCCCGGCGCGGTGGAGCGCACGCTGCGGCTCCTCGGGCTCGACGGGCCGATGAGGTCGCGGCCCGCCGCCGGGCTGCCCACCGGCACGCTGCGCCGGGTGGAACTCGCGCGGGCCCTCGCCGGCGCCCCGCGCGTGCTGCTGCTCGACGAACCCGCCGCCGGTCTCGACACCGCCGAGGTCACCGCGCTGGCCCGGGTCCTGGGGGCGCTGGCCGCCGACGGCATGGCGCTCCTGGTCGTCGAGCACGATCTCGACCTGGTCGCCGGCCTCGCCGACGTCGTGCACGTGATGGCGGCGGGCCGGATCGTCGCCTCCGGACCGCCCGGGAACGTCCTGGACGCCCTCGGGGAGGCGACCGGCCCGTGACCACCATCGCCCTGCGCCACGCGCGCGTGCGTCACGGCCCCCTGGAGGCCCTGCACGGCGTCACCCTCGTCGCGCCCGGCCCCGGCCTCACCGTGCTGCTGGGCCGCAACGGCTCCGGCCGTACGACCGCCCTGCGCGCGCTGGCCGGCGACGTGCCGCTGTCCGGCGGGGCCGTGGTGTGGGACGGGCGGGACGTGACCGGCGTACCGGCGTACGAGCGGGCCCGGCGCGGGCTGTGCCTGGTGCCGGAGCGGCGGGCGGTGTTCGGTTCCCTCACCGTGCGGGAGAACCTCGCCCTCGTCCTCCCCGACCCCGCTCGCGCCCTCGACGCCTACCCGGCGCTGCGGCCGCTGCTGGAGCGCCGGGCCGGCACGCTCTCCGGGGGCGAGCAGCGGATGCTGGCCCTGTGCCGGGTGTTGTCGCCGCGCGTGCGCGTGGTGCTCGTCGACGAACCCGTCCAGGGCATGTCGCCGGCGGTCGCGGCCCGTACGTACGCGCTGCTGGCCGCGCTCGACGCGTGCGTGGTCGTCGCCGAGCAGCGGCTGCCGCCCGCCCCGCACGGCCGGCCCGCCCTCGTGTACGTGCTGCGCCGGGGCGCGGTGGTGTTCGCCGGTGAGGCAGGCGAGCTCGGCCGGTCCGCCTCCGCGCGGCGGCCGTAGGCCCCGGTCGGCCGGACGGACGGGGCCCGTGTCCCGGGCGAGGGGGGCGGCTCAGACGTCGAGACGCTGCCCGGGCACGATCACGTCGGGGTCCTCCCCGATGACGGACCGGTTGGCCTCGTACAGGCGCTGCCAGGTCGTGCCGTACCGCGCGGCGATCCCGCTCAGCGTGTCGCCCGCGCGGACGGTGTGGTCACCGCGGGACGCGTTCCGGTCCGTGTGCCCGGAGGGTGTCGACGTCCTGGCCGGCTTCGACGGCTCCGGCTGTTCCGCCGGGGTCCGCTCCGCGGTCACCGGGTCCGCGGCGGGCGCGCTCCCGGACGCCCCCGCGCGGGCCGAGCAGGTCGGCCAGGCGCCCCAGCCCTGGGCGCGCTGCACCTTCGTGGCGACCGCGATCTGCTGGGACCTGGTGGCCCGGTCGGCCGTCGGCGCGTGGGCCGTGCCGCCGTAGGCGCGCCAGGTGGCGGCGGAGAACTGCAGTCCGCCGTAGTAGCCGTTGCCGGTGTTGATGTGCCAGTCGCCGCCGCTCTCGCACTGTGCGATGCGGTCCCACACGCCGCTGTCCGCCGCCGTGGCGGTCCCGGTCGCGGCGAGCAGTCCGAGGGGCGCGAGCAGGGCCGCGCCGGCCAGGACGGCCGTCGTACGGGTCGTGCGGAGGTGGTCACGGGTGTTGTCGGCACATGCGGACATGAAGGTCCTTCCCGAAGGACTCGGGGTCCCCGAGGCGGAGCGCCGCCCGCCGCGTCACGGGACGCGTGGGCCGCGCTCGCCCCGTCCGCCTCCGGGTCGTGCGGTGGTGCTGTTCGTGGTGCGGTCGGCGGACGTACCCGAGCGGTGCTCGTTGCACACGGCGGAGGAATCTAGGGAGCCCCCGGTACCGGGATCAACCAACGCCCCGTCGCACCAGGCCAGTTGCCCCTTACCTCGAGTAGCGGCGATTTTCGGCCACCCACTTCATTCCCTGATTTCAGGATTTGTCGACCAGTGCACGGGGCACCCTGTGAGCCACTTCACCCCCTCAACGGCACAGCGACAGCGGGGAGTTGACGGTGAGTGGCGGGTTCCGCGCCGAACGTGACCGTGCGCGCTGGATGGTTCGATTCCGTTCGCCCTGGGGCGTGACTACCGCCACAGATCGCCCGTTGTCTTCTGCATGAGCCGGGGACCCACCCGGACCACGGGCCGGGAGCCACCCGGTCCCGCCACGCACCGCACCCCGAGGGAGCCACCCGTGCCGCGCATGCTCGACGTCAGCGACGAGGTACGCGCCGAGATCGGCGACGAAGAAGCAGCCCGCCTGCTCGCCGGGGAGTCCGCCCCGGGCAGTTACGACTGCACCTCCTGCCGCACCCCGGGCGACCCGGAACAGGAGCGCACCAGCACCGTCCTGTTCGTCGGGGACGAGACCGCCGTCCTCGCCTTCGCCCACGCCGGCTGCCTCCCCTCGCAGGTCGTCCAGGTCACCGAGGAACAGCTCCAGGGGGCCGTGCGGGCCATCGGCGGCGACACCGGGGAACCGGCGTCCGCGCAGGCCGCCCCCGAACAGGCCGTGCTCGGGGTGACCAGCGGACTGGTCCTGGTCTCCGGGGAGTTGCACCCGGCGCTGGTCGTGGAGCCGACCGCGCCGGTCGCGCGGCCCGGTTCGCCCGGGGCCGGCGACGACTTCCTGCCGCTCCTCATCGAGCAGGGCTTCATGCCCCTGACCGAGCTGTCGGCCGTGCCTCCGGCGCTGCACGGCTGGTCGGTCCTGCTCGCCGCGGGGCAGTTGCACGCCGTGCTCCAGCCGAACCCCCACGGCGGCCGTCCGGTGGCCTGGTGGCAGGCGCACCAGCCGCTCCAGGTCACCGACGGCTGGCGGTCGGCCGCCAACAAGCACCAGCAGGTGCTGATGTTCGCGGCCCCGGTCGGCTCGATCGGCCGCCAGCCGCGCGAGGACCTGCTGCGCGACGCGCTGGACAAGGCGGCGGCGAACGGGAAGCTCGTCGCCGCGGCACTGCCCCTCGCCGGCCTCTGACCGGTCCCGCCGGTGCTCCGGCCGGCACCCGACCGGAGCACTGACGGCGAATGCCCCAAAAGGGCCGCATCCCTTACGGCACGGGGTCGTTTGGACATACGTGCACGCATACGACGTTCCCCGCCGCCAGTCCCTCGCCTCGGTCCCCGCACCCGCGCGCCCGGCGCAGGGCTCCCGGAGCGGCCTCTCGGCCACGCCGATCTACGACGCCCTCTACACCGAGTACGTCAAGTCCTTCCGTTCGCTGCCGGGTGACCGCAGCGGCGAGGAGGAGCTGGGCTTCACCGCCTTCGGGAACATCCCGCGCCGTACGGACTCGTACGGCGGCCACGGCTCGAGCACGTTCGGCGCCTCCCTCGTGAGCGTCGGCCGCCAGGGCACCGGGCCGCAGTGGCAGCGGGTCGGCACGGTCGGCCGGCCCGCCTCCGGGATGCACCACGTGCCGGCCGGACTGCCGCCGGCCCCGCGCAGGGGCGCCTGACCCGGGCGCGGCGAAGGGGCGGCCCCACCGGGGCCGCCCCTTCGCCATGTCCGCCGTCGGCTACTTCTTCTTGCCGCGCTTCTCCCGCACCCGCACGGAGATATGGATCGGCGTCCCCTCGAAGCCGAACTCCTCCCGCAGCCGACGCTCGATGAACCGCCGGTAGCCGGCCTCGATGAAGCCGGAGGCGAACAGCACGAACCGCGGCGGCTTGGTGCCGGCCTGGGTGCCGAACAGGATGCGCGGCTGCTTGCCGCCCCGCACGGGGTGCGGGTGGGCGGCGACCAGCTCGCCGAGGAAGGCGTTCAGCCTGCCCGTCGGGACCCGGGTCTCCCAGCCCTCCAGGGCCGTCTCGATGGCCGGGACCAGCTTCTCCATGTGCCGGCCGGTGCGGGCCGAGACGTTCACCCGGGGCGCCCACGCCACCTGGCCGAGCTCGGTCTCGATCTCCCGCTCCAGGTAGTAGCGGCGCTCCTCGTCGAGGGTGTCCCACTTGTTGTACGCGAGGACGAGGGCGCGGCCCGCCTCCACGGCCATGGTGACGATCCGCTGGTCCTGTACCGAGATGGAGTCGGCGGCGTCGATGAGGACGACGGCCACCTCCGCCTTCTCGACGGCGGCGGCGGTGCGCAGCGAGGCGTAGTAGTCGGCGCCCTGCTGGAGGTGGACGCGCTTGCGGATGCCCGCCGTGTCGACGAACTTCCAGGTCTTGCCGCCGAGTTCGATCATCTCGTCGACCGGGTCACGGGTGGTGCCGGCGAGTTCGTTGACGACGACCCGGTCCTCGCCCGCGACCTTGTTCAGCAGCGAGGACTTGCCGACGTTGGGCCTGCCGATCAGGGCGACCCGGCGGGGGCCGCCGACGGCGGTGCCGAAGGTCTGCGCCGGGGCCTGGGGCAGCACCTCCAGGACCTGGTCCAGCATGTCGCCGGTGCCGCGGCCGTGCAGGGCGGAGACCGGGTACGGCTCGCCCAGGCCCAGGGACCACAGGTAGGCCGCGTCGGCCTCGCCGCTCGGGCCGTCCACCTTGTTGGCGCACAGCACGACCGGCTTGCCGGCCTTGCGCAGCAGCCGGACGACGGCCTCGTCGGTGTCGGTGGCGCCGACCTTGGCGTCGACGACGAAGACGACCGCGTCGGCGGCCTCGATCGCGTACTCGGCCTGGGCGGCCACGGAGGCGTCGATGCCGAGGACGTCCTGCTCCCAGCCGCCGGTGTCGACGACCTTGAAGCGGCGGCCCGCCCACTCGGCCTCGTAGGTGACGCGGTCGCGGGTGACGCCCGGCTTGTCCTCGACGACCGCCTCACGGCGGCCGATGATGCGGTTCACCAGGGTCGACTTGCCGACGTTGGGACGGCCGACGACGGCGAGCACGGGCAGCGGACCGTGGCCCGCCGCCTCGAGGGCGCCCTCGACGTCCTCGAGGTCGAAGCCCTCCTCCGCGGCGAGCTCCATGAACTCCGCGAACTCGGCATCGCCCAGCGCCCCGTGGTCGTGCTCGTGCGCACCCTCGTACGCGTCCGAGCCGTCGGGCTGGATGTGGTCGTTCATGAAGTCCGTACCTCTGCGTTCATCGTGGTGATCGGTGGAACGCCCCGTGCGCGGGGCCGATCCACTACTCAGTGTCGCCTAGCGCCCGGTGAGGCGCCTGGCGTTTTCCAGGTGGGCGGTGAGCTGCTTCTGGATGCGTTCGGTCGCCTCGTCCAGCGCCTTGCGCGTCCGTCTGCCGCTGCCGTCGCCCGCGTCGAAGGGGTCCCCGAAGACGACGTCCACGCGGGAGCGCAGCGGGGGCAGTCCCTTTATCAACCGTCCGCGCCGCTCGGAACTTCCCAGGACGGCCACCGGTACGATCGGCGCGCCGCTGCGGACGGCGAAGTAGGCGAGCCCCGCGCGGAGCGCGGCGAAGTCGCCCTCACCCCGTGTGCCCTCGGGGAAGATGCCGAGGACTCCCCCCTGCTCCAGCACGCCCAGCGCCCGGGAGATCGCCGTGCGGTCGGTGCTGTGCCGGTCCACCTTCAGCTGGCCGATGCCGGTCAGGAACGGGTCGAGCGGGCCGACGAACGCCTCCTTCTTGATCAGGAAGTGCGTCGGCCGGGGTGCCACGCCCATGACCATGGGGCCGTCGATGTTGTGGGAGTGGTTCACGGCGAAGATCACCGGGCCGGCCGCGGGCACCCGCCAGGAGCCCAGCACACGCGGCTTGAACAGCCCGTACATCAGGCCGACGCCGATGCGCCGGCCGACCTCGGCGCCGCGCTCCGATGGGACGTCGGTCACTTCCCGGCCCGCTTCTCCTCGACGAGGGTGACGACACACTCGATGACCTGCGGGAGCGTGAGGTCGGTGGTGTCCACCTCGACCGCGTCGTCGGCCTTGGCCAGCGGGGAGGTCTTGCGGCCGGCGTCGGCCGCGTCCCGCTTGATCAGGGCCTCGCGGGTGGTCTTCAGGTCGGCGCCCTTGAGCTCACCGCTGCGGCGGGCGGCCCGGGCCTCCGCGCTGGCGGTGAGGAAGATCTTCAGGTCGGCGTCGGGCAGCACGGTGGTGCCGATGTCGCGGCCCTCGACGACGATGCCGGTGACGGCGGAGGCGGCGATGGACCGCTGCAGCTCGGTGATCCGGGTCCGCACCTCGGGGACCGCGGAGACCGCGGAGACCTTGGAGGTGACGTCCTGTCCGCGGATCGGGCCGGCCACGTCGACGCCGTCGACGGTGATCGTCGGGTCCTGGGGGTCCGTACCGGAGACGATCTCGGGCTTGCCGGCGACCGCGGCGATCGCGGAGGGGTCGTCCACGTCGATGCCGTTGGTCACCATCCACCAGGTGATGGCCCGGTACTGGGCGCCGGTGTCCAGGTAGCTCAGGCCGAGCTGCGCCGCCACGGCCTTCGACGTGCTCGACTTGCCCGTGCCGGAGGGGCCGTCGATGGCGACAATCACGGGCTGGGCGGCGCCGTTTTCCACGGGGGAACACCTTCCTGGTGCGGTGGAGTGGTGTGTGCGGGGCGCGGACACGCCCCGCACCAGGTTACCGGCCTCCCGGAACCCTTCCGACAAGCGGACGATCCGGCCCTCCGGGGGGAAGGACCGCCTCCGGACCTTCCCCGGCCCTCCCCCGCTCCGGCTCTCCGCCCCGGCCTTCCCCCGCCCGGGGCCGTCACTGCCGGAGCGCCCAGCCCCGCTCCCGCAGCCCCGCCATGAGGGCGGGGGCCGCCTTGGGCTCCACCATGAGCTGGACCAGACCGGCCTGCTGTCCGGTGGCGTGCTCGATGCGGACGTCCTCGATGTTGACGCCGGCGCGTTCGGCGTCCGCGAAGATGCGGGCCAGCTGGCCGGGCTGGTCGTCGATGAGCACCGTCACGACCTCGTAGACGCGCGGCGCGGAGCCGTGCTTGCCGGGGACGCGGACCTGGCCGGCGTTGCCGCGGCGCAGCACGTCCTCGATGCCGGTGCTGCCCTCGCGGCGCTTGTCCTCGTCGGAGGACTGCAGCGCGCGCAGGGCGCGCACGGTCTCCTCCAGGTCGGCGGCGACGTCCGTGAGCAGGTCGGCGACCGGCCCGGGGTTCGCGGAGAGGATGTCGATCCACATCCGGGGGTCGGAGGCGGCGATCCGGGTCACGTCCCGGATGCCCTGCCCGCACAGCCGTACGGCGGCCTCCTCGGCGTGCTCCAGGCGCGCGGCGACCATGCTGGACACCAGGTGCGGCATGTGGGAGACGAGGGCCACGGCCCGGTCGTGGGCGTCGGCGTCCATCACCACGGGCACGGCCCTGCAGTGCGAGACCAGCTCCAGGGCGAGGTTCAGCACCTCGGTGTCGGTGTCCCGGGTCGGGGTGAGCACCCAGGGGCGCCCCTCGAAGAGGTCCCCGGTGGCGGCCAGCGGACCGGACCGCTCGCGGCCGGACATCGGGTGGGTGCCGATGTACGGGGCCAGGTCGAGCCCGCGCTCCTGGAGTTCGCGGCGCGGTCCGCCCTTGACGCTGGCGACGTCGATGTAGCCGCGGGCCGCGCCGCGCCGCATCGCGTCGGCGAGCACGTCGGCCACGTGGGCGGGCGGGGCGGCGACGATCGCCAGGTCGACCGGCCCGTCGGGCGCCTCGTCCGTGCCGGCGCCGAGCGCGGCGGCCGTGCGGGCCTGCTCCGGGTCGTGGTCGGCGAGGTGGACGACGACGCCCCGCCGGTTCAGGGCGAGCGCGGCGGACGTGCCGATCAGCCCGGTGCCGATGACGAGTGCGGTCCTCATTGGGCGATGTCCTTGCGCAGGGCGGCCGCCGCGCCGAGGTAGACGTGTGCGATGTCGGCGCGGGGCCGGTCGGAGTCGATGTGCGCGAGGACCCGGACGACGCGGGGCATGGCGCCCTCGATGTCCAGTTCCTGGGCGCAGATCAGGGGGACGTCGACGATGCCGAGCTTGCGGGCGGCGGCGGCCGGGAAGTCGCTGTGCAGGTCGGGCGTGGCCGTGAACCAGAGGCTGATCAGGTCGTCGGTGTGCAGGCCGTTGCGCTCCAGTATCGCGGTGAGCAGCGCGCCGACCCGCTCCTCCATGTGACCGGCCTCGTCCCGCTCCAACTGGACGGCCCCCCGGACCGCGCGTACCGCCACGACGATGCTCCTTGCTGACGTGCGTGTCTGCTGTTCGGTCGTCCAGCGTAGTCAGCCCGCGCGGGGGGCGGCGCCGGGTGCCCGCACCCTGAGACGGGCGATACGCGCGTTCGGCGATGATGCGCCATGGCTTGCCCCTTTTTCGGAGCATTCGGCGTCAGCATGCGGGAACCGCGACCTCCGGGAGTGATGACATGGCCCCTCGTGCGACATGCCGGACACCGCCGGGCGGGAGCTGATCCCGACCGCCGGCGTCCCGGTGGGCGGGGGCACGGTCCTCGCGGACGAGGAGATCGTGGTCACCCGGTCCGAGGCGGGCGGCTTCAAGGCCTTCTCGGCGATCCGCACCCACCGGAGCCGTGTCGTGGCCGACGTCGCGGACGGCACGGCCGGCCGCGCCTGCCACGGCAGCCGGTTCAGGATCACCGGCGGCTCGGTGGAGCGGGGCCCGGCGCCCCGGCCACTGCCCGAGGAGCGGATCACGGTGGAGGGAAATTCGATCCGCCGGGCGTGATCCACCGCGTACGCTCCCGGGCATGCGCCCCGAGACCCTGGTCGGTGACCACACGATCTACGCCTGCGTCATGGGTTCGCGCGCCTTCGGTCTGGCCACCGAGGGCAGCGACACCGACCGCCGTGGCGTCTTCCTCGCGCCCACTCCCCTGTTCTGGCGCTTCGAGAAGCCGCCGACGCACGTCGAGGGCCCGGCCGAGGAGCAGTTCAGCTGGGAGCTGGAACGCTTCTGCGAGCTGGCCCTGCGCGCCAACCCCAACATCCTGGAGTGCCTGCACTCCCCGCTGGTGGAGCACGCCGACGCCACCGGCCGCGAACTGCTGTCCCTGCGCGGGGCGTTCCTCTCCCGCGGGGTCCACGAGACGTTCACGCGGTACGCCCACGGTCAGCGCCGCAAGCTGGAGGCGGACGTCCGCGCGCACGGCGCCCCGCGCTGGAAGCACGCGATGCACCTGCTCCGTCTGCTGATCAGCGTCCGCGACCTGCTCCGTACGGGCGTCCTCACGGTCGACGTGGGCGAGGAGCGCGAGCCGCTGCTCGCGGTGAAGCGGGGCGAGGTGTCCTGGCCCGAGTTCGAGGCGTGGATGACCCGCCTGACGCGGGAGGCCGAGCAGGCCGCCCACCGCAGCCCGCTCCCCGCGGAACCGGACCGCCGGCGCGTGGAGGACTTCCTCGTCCGCACCCGCCGCGCCTCAGCCCTCCAGGCGGGTCCGTACGACGAGGTCGTGCAGGGCGTCGTACGCGGTGGGGGCGTCGGGCAGGGCTGACGCGGCCTGCGCCTCGTCCAGCACGCCGTGCAGCCGCTCCACGTCGTCCCGCACGCGTGCGTGGTCGACGGCGGCGTCCCCGTGCTCGCGCTCCGCCTTGGCGGCGATCAGCTCCGGCAGGTGGTCCGGGGCGGCGTCGACCTCCCCGGCGAGGGTGGGCAGATGGGGCTGCACCTCGCCGGAGCGCATCAGGTGGATGCCGGTGAGCAGGACCCGGAAGGTGTAGAGCAGCGGTTTGAGTTCGCCGGTCCTCTCGAACAGCCGCCACTGGGTCCGCGCGAACCCCCGGTAGTGGTGGGCGTGGTGGCTGGTGAGGACGCCGGGGGCGAGCGCGGCCAGCTCGCGGTGGGCGTCGGTGGTGTGCACGACCAGCGGGGACAGCAGCTGCTCCAGCACGTAGCCGTTGCGCCGCAGCATCAGGCGGACGAACTTGCGCAGGTCGTGCGTGACCAGGTCCATCTCGACGCCGTCCCGGACCCACATCCGGGACCGGGTCTCGTCCGGCTCGCGCAGCCCGACGAGGTCGGCGGCGGGCAGCAGGTGCGTGCCCCGCAGGTCCACGTCGGAGTCGCGGGACGGGAAGCCGTACAGGTGTGCGCCGGAGACGGTGGCGAACAGCACCGGGTCGGGCTGTTCGGCGATCACCGGGCTCAGGTCGAGGTCCAGGACGTCGGTCATCGCTCAAGCGTCCCAGAGCGTGCCCAGCGCCAGCAGCTCGCCCCGGTACTCGATGCGGTCCGCCCACGCGGCGGGCCAGGCGTCCGCGCCCAGGTACGCGCCGGCGAAGGCGCCCGTGAGGCAGGCGATGGAGTCGGAGTCCCCGGCCGTGCAGGCGGCGCGGCGCAGGGCGGTGAGGGGTTCGTCGACGAAGAGGAGGAAGCAGAGCAGGCCGGTTGCCAGGGCCTCCTCGGCGATCCAGCCCTCGCCGGTGGCCAGGCAGGGGTCGGTCTCGGGCGAGACGGTGCGCACGGCGCCCTGGAGGCGTTCCAGGATCTCCAGGCACTCGTCCCAGCCGCGTGCGATGAAGTGCTCGGGGGTGGGGTCCTGGGCGCGGGTCCACAGGTCGCCGAGCCAGGACTCGTGGTAGCGGGTGCGGTTGTCGTAGGCGTAGGAGCGCAGGCGTCCGATCAGGCCGGTCGGCTCGGAGCCCTCCGCCAGCAGCCGTACGGCGTGCGCGGTGAGGTCGGAGGCGGCGAGCGCGGTGGGGTGGCCGTGGGTGAGGGCGGACTGCAACTGGGCGGCGCCCGCGCGCTGTTCGTCGGTCAGGCCGGGGACCAGCCCTATGGGGGCGACGCGCATGTTGGCGCCGCAGCCCTTGGAGCCGGTCTGGCTGGCGTCCTGCCAGCGCCGGTCCTCGCGGGCCAGCAGGTGGCAGGCCTTGAGGCAGGTGTTGCCGGGGGCGCGGTTGTTCTCGGGCGAGCGGTACCACTCCACGAACTCCTCGCGCACCGGCCGCTCCAGCCGCTCCGGGGTGAGCGGCCCGTGGTCCATCGCCGTGCGCAGTCCCCGCCCGAGCGCGAGGGTCATCTGGGTGTCGTCCGTGACGATCGCCGGCTTCGGCAGGTCCATCTCCCGCCAGGGTCCGGACTTCGCGAGGATCGACGGCACGTCGTTGAACTCGGTCGGGAACCCCAGCGCGTCCCCCAGGGCGAGCCCGGTGAGCGCACCCGTCGCGGCGCGCTTGGTGACGGTGGTCGTGGTCGTGGTCATGCGGGACGTCCTTCCGGAGTGGGCCGGAGCAGGGGCGGGTGGAGGGCGGTGGCGGTGCCCGCGCGGTAGAGGGCGGCGGGTTTGCCCCGGCCGCCGGTGAGGCGCGCGGCGCCGGGGACGGCTTCGACGAAGCCCGGGGTGGCGAGCACCTTGCGCCGGAAGTTGGGCCGGTCCAGGGCGGTGCCCCACACGGTCTCGTAGACCTGTTGCAGCTCGCCGAGGGTGAACTCGGGCGGGCAGAAGGCGGTGGCGAGGCAGGTGTACTCGAGCTTGGCGCCGACGCGTTCCCGCGCGTCGGCCAGGATCCGGCCGTGGTCGAAGGCGAGCTCCCGCGCGGAGTCGTACGGCGTCCAGCGGGCCTGTGCCGCGTCGCTGCCGCCGTGCGCCTCGGGGGCGTCGGGCAGGAGGGCTGCGAAGGCGACGGAGACGACCCGCATGCGGGGGTCGCGGTCGGGTTCACTGTAGGTCCGCAGCTGCTCCAGGTGGAGCCCGGACACGTCCGTCAGCCCGGTCTCCTCGCCCAGTTCACGCCGCGCGGCGCTCTCGGCGGACTCGTCCGGCCGGAGGAAGCCGCCGGGCAGCGCCCACCGTCCGGCGTACGGCTCCTGGCCGCGCTCGACGAGCAGCACGTGCAGCGCGCCCGCGCGGAGGGTGAACACGGCGAGGTCGACGGTGACGGCGAACGGTTCGAAGGCGTACTTGTCGTAGCCGTCCATGACCCGCACCCCCTTTAATAGTCGCAGTGACCATTAAAGGGGGTGTGGGCCGGGCGCACAAGCCCTCGGGGGCTCTTTAGAGGTCGACCTCCTGCATCAGCATCCCGACCTCGGTGTTGGACAGCCGCCGCAGCCAGCCCGACTTCTGGTCGCCCAGGGTGATCGGCCCGAAGGCGGTGCGCACCAGCTTGTCGACCGGGAAGCCGGCCTCGGCGAGCATGCGGCGCACGATGTGCTTGCGGCCCTCGTGCAGGGTCACCTCGACGAGGTAGTTCTTGCCGGTCTGCTCGACGACCCGGAAGTGGTCCGCGCGGGCGTACCCGTCCTCGAGCTGGATGCCGTCCTTGAGCCTCTTGCCCAGGTCGCGCGGGATCGGGCCCACGATGGCCGCCAGGTACGTCTTCTTCACGCCGTACTTGGGGTGGGTCAGCCGGTGCGCCAGCTCGCCGTGGTTGGTGAGCAGGATGACGCCCTCGGTCTCGGTGTCGAGCCGGCCGACGTGGAAGAGGCGGGTCTCGCGGTTGGTGACGTAGTCACCGAGGCACTGCCGGCCCTCCGGGTCCTCCATGGTGGAGACGACACCGGCGGGCTTGTTCAGCGAGAAGAACTGGTACGACTGGGTGGCGACGGTCAGGCCGTCGACCTTGACCTCGTCCTTCTCCGGGTCGACCCGCTTGCCCTGCTCGAGGACGATCTCGCCGTTGACCTCGACGCGCGCCTGCTCGATCAGCTCCTCGCAGGCGCGCCGGGAGCCGTAGCCCGCGCGGGCGAGCACCTTCTGCAGCCGCTCGCCCTCCTGCTCGGCGCCGGGGAAGGTCTTGGGCAGCTTGACGTCCTTCTTGCCCGCGTACCGCTCGCGGTTGCGCTCCTCGGCCCGGGTCTCGTACTCACGGGACGTGGCCGGGACCGAGCGCCCCCGCTGCAGGGGCCGCTTCGGCCCGCCCTTGGCGCCGCCGCGGGCCGTGGGACCGCGGCCCGACTTGGGGCCCTCCTGGGTGGCGCCGGGGCCGACGTCGTAGCGCCGCTCCTCCGGGCGCGGCTTCTTCGGACGGCCGCCCTGCTGGTTGTCGCGGTTGCCGCCGAAGCCGCGCTGGCCACCACGGCCACCACCGCTCCCGCCGCTCCCGCCGCGGCCGCCGCTGTTGCCACCACGGCTCCCGCCGTTGTTTCCGCTGCTGTTCCTGCCGCTGCTGCTTCGCATCAAAGTTCCGTCTTGTCGTCTGCGTCCTCGGAATCCGGGGCGTCCGGATCGAACGACGGGACCGCTTCCAGCGTCTCGGCCTCGATCGCCTCCGCCTCCGGGAGGAAGGGCGCGAGCTCCGGGAGCTCGTCCAGACCGCGCAGGCCCATCCGCTCCAGGAAGTAGTTCGTCGTCGTGTACAGGATCGCACCTGTTTCGGGTTCCGTGCCCGCCTCCTCGATCAGACCGCGCTGCAGGAGGGTGCGCATCACGCCGTCGCAGTTGACCCCGCGCACGGCGGAGACGCGGCCGCGGCTGACCGGCTGCCGGTAGGCGACGACCGCGAGGGTCTCCAGGGCGGCCTGGGTGAGCCGGGCCTGCCGGCCGTCCAGGACGAAGCCCTCGACGGCGGCGGCGTACTCGGGGCGGGTGTAGAAGCGCCAGCCGCCCGCGACGAGGCGCAGCTCGAAGCCGCGGCCCTGGGCGGTGTACTCGTCGGCCAGCTCGCGCAGCGCGTCCGCGACCTGGCGTTTCGGGCGCTCCAGTATCTTCGCCAGGTGCTCCTCGGTCGCGGGCTCGTCCACGACCATGAGGACCGCTTCGAGGGCGGGCCTGAGGTCGAGCTCCGCGACGGTGCGCGGCTCCGCGGTGGTCCCGGTCGTCTCCTCGTTCACGGTTTCCTCTCCTCCTCGGGCTGCTCCGGCGGCCGGTCGAACTCGTCGGTGACCGCCGGTGCGGCGTCCCCGTCCCCGCCGGTCCAGCGCACGGTCAGCTCGCCGAGCGCGGCCTCCTGGTCGAGGGCGACGGCCTTCTCGCGGTACAGCTCCAGCAGGGCGAGGAACCGGGCCACGACGGTCAGGGTGTCGTCCGTGTCCTCGACGAGGGCCCGGAAGCTCGCCTCGCCGAGTTCCCTCAGCCGCGTGACGACGATCCCGGCCTGCTCCCGCACGCTGACCAGCGGCGCGTGGATGTGGTCGACGTACACCTGCGGCTCGGGCCTGGGCTGCATCGCCTTGACCGCGAGCCGGGCGAAGCCCTCGGCGCCGATGCTGATGACGACCTCGGGCAGCAGCTCGGCGTACCGCGGCTCCAGCCCGACGGTACGGGGGTGGCGGCGGGCCTCGTCGTCGAGGCGCCGGCTGAGGATGCCGGCGATCTGTTTGTACGCGCGGTACTGCAGCAGTCGCGCGAACAGCAGGTCCCGGGCCTCCAGGAGGGCGAGGTCGGCCTCGTCCTCCACCTCGGCGGCGGGCAGCAGCCGGGCCGCCTTGAGGTCGAGCAGCGTGGCGGCGACCACCAGGAACTCGGTCGTCTCGTCCAGGTCCCAGTCGGGCCCCAGGGCCCGGATGTACGCCATGAACTCGTCGGTCACCTTGGACAGCGCGACCTCGGTGACGTCCAGCTTGTGCTTCGAGATCAGCTGCAGCAGCAGGTCGAACGGCCCCTCGAAGTTCGCCAGCCGGACCGTGAACCGCCCGTCGTCGTCCTCGCCGGTTCCGGCCCCGGAGGCCTCCGCGACCACGGGTTCCGGCGCTCCGGGCACGCCCGCCGTCCCGCCGGCGGCCGGGGCGTCCGGTCCCGCCGCCGGGTCCGGCGCACGCGCGGCGGTCCCCACGGCCGCCTCCCGCACCGGTGGCGCCTCCGGCTCCCGCGGTGCGGGCCCTCCGGGAAGCGTCCCGGCGCCCGCCCGTTCCGCGGTCGCCGGGCCGGCCCTCGGCCCCGCCGTCCCGGACACGACGGTCCCGCCCTCCGGCGCGACCACCGGCTCGGCCGGCGAGGGACGCTCCAGGGGCCCCGGGCCCGGCTCCTCGGATCCGGCGGCCGTGCCCTCCGGCCCGGCCGGGGGCGGGACCTCGGTGAAGGCCCCGGCGTCGGCCTCCGCCGCGAGCGCCCGCCGCACGGGGTCCGGCTCGGCGGCCGGGTCGTCCGGCGGCGCCGTCGGTCCGGCCGGCGCGGGCGTCGGCGGGGCCGCTCCCGGACCCCGGCCCAGGGCTCGCCGGCGGTTCGGCCGGTCGCGGGGGGCGGGTGCGTCGTACGAGGTCATGACCTCCGCAGGCTACCGCTACCGTCCCCGCAGACGTCGTACGAGGATGCTGGCGTCCCCACGGCTCTCCAGGTCGGCGAGGACCACGGCGACCGCCTCGCGGACGATCCGGCCCCGGTCCACCGCCAGCCCGTGCTCGCCGCGCAGCACCAGGCGCGCGTGCTCGAGGTCCATCAGCTCCTCGGCGGACACGTACACGGTGATCTTCTCGTCGTGCCGCTCACGGCCGCTGGGCCGCCGCGACGCCGCTCGCCCCCGCTTGCGCTGGGCCGCGCCGTCCTGCGCCGCCTGGCGCCGCCCGGGGCCCGCCGCGTCACGGTTGCGGGACTCCCCGGCCCCGTCCGGTTCGGCGTCCGCCGCGACGTGCTCCGCGCCCTCGCCGTCGCCGCCCCGCGCGGGCACCGACTGCGGCGCGTCCTCCCCTGCGGCCGCCGCGTCGCCCTCCCCCGCGGGTGCGGGGACCCGGGCCTCGCCGTTGGCCTGGCGTCTGGGGGTCGACGCCTGGAGCGCCATCCCCCCTGTCGTACGGAAGAGTTCGTCGGCCCCCGGCAGACTCACTCGGCGTGACACCGGGCGAGCACCTCCCTGGCGAGCTGGCGGTAGGCGGCGGCGCCGACGGAGTTGGACGCGTACGTGGTGATCGGCTCACCGGCGACCGTGGTCTCCGGGAAGCGGACCGTGCGCCCGATGACCGTGTGGTAGACGTGGTCGTCGAACGCCTCGACCACCCGCGCGAGCACCTCACGGCTGTGCACCGTGCGCGAGTCGTACATGGTGGCGAGGATTCCGTCGAGCTCCAGCTCGGGGTTGAGCCGCTCCTGGACCTTCTCGATGGTCTCGGTCAGCAGCGCCACACCGCGCAGCGCGAAGAACTCGCACTCCAGCGGCACGATCACCTTGTGCGCGGCGGTCAGCGCGTTGACCGTGAGCAGGCCGAGCGAGGGCTGGCAGTCGATGACGATGTAGTCGTAGTCGTCCATCAGCGGCTTCAGCGCCCGCTGCAGCGTGGACTCGCGCGCGACCTCGCTCACCAGCTGCACCTCGGCCGCCGACAGGTCGATGTTGCTGGGCAGCAGGTCCATGTTGGGGACCGCGGTCTTCAGCAGCACCTCGTCGGCCGCCATGCCCCGCTCCATGAGCAGGTTGTAGACGGTGAGGTCGAGCTCCATGGGGTTGACGCCGAGACCGACCGACAGCGCGCCCTGCGGGTCGAAGTCGACGAGCAGCACCCGGCGTCCGTACTCCGCGAGCGCGGCACCCAGGTTGATGGTCGACGTGGTCTTGCCGACGCCGCCCTTCTGGTTGCACATCGCGATGATCTTCGCGGGTCCGTGGTCGGTCAGCGGACCCGGGATCGGGAAGTACGGCAGCGGGCGCCCGGTCGGGCCGACGCGCTCACGGCGCTGGCGCGCCGCGTCGGGCGCGAGCGTGGCCGCGTACTCGGGGTCGGGCTCGTACTCGGCGTCGGGGTCGTAGAAGTGCCCCTCGGGCAGTTCGTCGTAGTCGGCGAAATGGTTGTGGGGCGCGCCACTTCCGTCGCCGGCCATGGCGTTCACGTGATGGCCATCCATGCTCTGGTGTGCTGGTTGAGTCACCACCGAAGTCCGGTGACTCCGGTGGGCTGCGAAGGTGCGCACAGCAACGGAGCCGACAGCAGCGGATCCCGCGGGCCCCTGGTCCGGCGCAGGCATTCCTGGTTGACCACCCCCGGGAGTAAATGTCGACTCATTCACAAGTCGTCTTACCTCCTTGGTGACCAGGAAACTTCTAGACAGGTCAGCGTGGCACCATGCCGACGATTGGCGACTCTATGGCGTGTCGACCGTTCGCAGCAACACAATCCGCCGGACCCGACCCGATGTGTCGGCAATGAAACATCCCTCTGTCAAGGGCGTACGGCCGTCGCACGGCAGGTTTCACGGGTGTGCGAATCGGTAGAAGGGTTACGTTCGAGGCGAGTTGCCCCGGAATCAGGAAGTGACCATACACACATCGGGCCGGACCTTGCGGGCAAGGTCCGGCCCGATGCGTGACGTTGACGACATATGTTGACGTATCGCCTTCGACCGTGGGCGACTTGGTCGACTTACCGTCCTGGCGGATCAGCCGAGCAGCGAGGCGAGCTCCACGTGCTCCAGGCCGTGCGCCTGGGCGACCTCCTTGTACACGACCTTGCCGTCGTGCGTGTTGAGGCCCTTGGCGAGCGCGGGGTCGCGGCGCAGCGCCTCCACCCAGCCGCGGTCGGCGAGTTCGACGATGTACGGCAGGGTGGCGTTGGTGAGCGCGTAGGTCGAGGTGTTGGGCACCGCGCCGGGCATGTTGGCGACGCAGTAGAACACCGACTCGTGGACCTTGAAGGCCGGTTCGGCGTGCGTGGTCGGGCGGGAGTCCTCGAAGCAGCCGCCCTGGTCGATCGCGATGTCGACAAGGACACTTCCGGCCTTCATCCGGGAGACCAGCTCGTTGGTGACCAGCTTCGGGGCCTTGGCGCCGGGGATGAGGACCGCGCCGATCACGAGGTCGGCCTCCAGGCAGGCCTTCTCCAGCTCGAAGGCGTTGGAGACGACGGTCTGGATCCTGGTGCCGAAGATCCTGTCCGCCTCGCGGAGCTTGTTGACGTCCTTGTCGAGCAGGGTCACGTGGAAGCCCATGCCGATGGCGATCTGCGCGGCGTTCCAGCCGGAGACGCCGCCGCCGATGACGACGGCCTTGCCGGCCAGCACGCCGGGGACGCCGCCGGGCAGCACACCGCGGCCGCCGTTGGCGCGCATCAGGTGGTAGGCGCCGACCTGCGGGGCCAGCCGGCCCGCGACCTCGGACATCGGGGCGAGCAGCGGCAGGGCTCGGCTGGGCAGCTCGACGGTCTCGTAGGCGATCGCGGTGGTGCCGGACTCCAGGAGGGCGTCCGTGCACTCCCTGGACGCGGCCAGGTGCAGGTAGGTGAAGAGGGTCTGGTCCTTGCGCAGGCGGTGGTACTCCTCCGCGACGGGCTCCTTGACCTTCAGCAGCAGGTCGGCGGCGGCCCAGACCTCGTCGGCGGTGTCCAGGATCTGCCCGCCGGCGGCGATGTACTCGCCGTCCGGGATCGAGGAGCCGACACCGGCGCCGCGCTCGATGACGACCTGGTGGCCGTGGCGCACCAGCTCGTGCACGCCGGCGGGGGTGATGGCCACCCGGAACTCGTTGTTCTTGACCTCGCGGGGGATGCCGACCTTCACGTCGATCACGGTCCTTGGCTCAGAAGGTATGGGGGTATCACTGCACATACCCGGGCGCACGCGGGCACACCGGGAGAGACCGCAGGAGATGGTGCGGCAGAGCCAGTTTAATGAAGGTGTTCCCGCTGTCTAGCCTTTCATTGCCTCAATCTTCGACGGATGTGCTGCGGATTTCGCAGGTGTTAGCTCCATGTTCCGGCTCGGCGTCGTCCTCCAGGGCCTCTTCTGCCAGCATGCGCTCGGCCGTGCCCCGGTGCAGAGCGGCCGACGCGGGGTCGCCGAGGCGCTCGAAGGAGTCGGCGAGCCGCAGGTGCAGCGCGGCCTGCAGACGGGTGTCCTCGGCCCGGTCCGCCCAGTCCACGGCCTCCTGGCAGGTGCGCAGGGACTCGTCGAGCCGCCCCGCGTACTCCTGCACCCGGGCCAGTTCGCTCAGCGCCCGCGCCTGCGCGGCCACGTCCCCGTGCCTGCGGTGTCCGGCGGCGGCCGCGCGCCAGTTGCGCAGTGCCTCGCCGTAGCGGCCGGCGTAGGTGTGGGCGGCGCCGATGCGGCCGTAGAGCCGGGCGGCGTCCTCGTCCTCGCCGCGGGCCAGCCGTTCGGCCAGGGCGCGGCCGAACCAGTCGGCGGCCCGGTCGTAGTCCCCGAGTTCCAGGTGGGCGCCGCCCACGGATTCCATCGCGCGGCCGGTCGCGTACGGGTCGTTCGCCCGGCGTCCGGCGTCCAGCGCGGCCCGGTAGCGCCGCAGGGCGTCGGCGGTGCGGCCGGTGCGGGCGTCGAGGTCGCCGAGGTTCAGCAGGGCCGCCGCCCGCTCGCGGGGCAGGTCCCGGCGTTCGGCGACGTCGAGGACCAGGCCGTGGATGTCGTACAGGTCGCTCGCGGCGGCCCGGGTGCCGAAGTGAGCCACCATGGCCCGCGCCAGCTGGGACATCAGGCGCCGGGCGAGGGTGTCCAGTTCCCCGTCGGCGACCGCGAGCCGCGCGGCGGCCAGCAGGGCGGGACGGCGCACGCGCAGCCAGTCGGCGGCGGCCCGCGGGCTGGGGAAGCGCAGGGCGCGCGGCATGCCGAGGAGCTTCTCGCGCGCCCGGAGGCTGTCGGTCTCGGTGATGGCCCGGCACGACTGGAGCAGCCGTACGGTCCGCTCCAGCATCCGGGCGCGGGCCAGTCGCAGCTCGGCGGGCCGCTCGTGGTCCTCCGCGAGGGCGCTCAGCAGGGGGTGCAGACAGCCGGGCACCTCGTACTGCGGCAGCGCCGAGCCCACCGGGTGGAGCAGCCCGTGGGCGACGAAGTCGTCCAGGGTGGTGCGGGCGGACTCCACCGAGCAGCCCGCGAGGGCGGCGGCGGTGTGCGGGTCGAGCAGACCGGCCGGGGCGAGGCTGAGCAGCCGCAGGGTGCGGGCGGCCGGTGCGGGCAGCGAGGCGTGCACGAGCCTCAGGACCCGGCTGACGACGGTGTCCTGGCCGGAATCCGCGTGCAGTTGTCCGGCCAGGTCGGCGACGGCGGCCTGGGGCCGGGCGGCGAGCCAGCCCCCGGCCAGCACCAGGGCGGCCGGCTGGCCCTGGCACTGCTCGGCGAGCCGCTCGGCGGCCCGGGGGTCGACCGTGATGCGCACCGATCCGGTGAACCGGGACAGCACCTCCACCGCGGACTTGGTGTCGAGGCCGCCGAGGGTGCAGGGGCGGACGTCCGCGATGCCGGTCAGCGGCCCCGAGGAGACGGCGACGGCCAGGCAGTCCGGGTTCTCCGGCAGCAGCGCGTCGACCTGCTCGGCGTCGGCCGCGTCGTCCAGCAGGAGCAGCACCCGGCGGTCGGCCAGCGCGGTGCGCAGCGCCTCGCCGAGTTCGTCCCCGTCGGCCCCGGCGGGGGCGGGCTCCTCCAGCGCGTCGAGCAGTTCCCGCGCGGCGCGCTCGACGGGCACGCGGGTGCCGTCGGGTTCGCTCAGCCGGGCGCGCAGCACGCCGTCGGGGTAGCGGTCCGCGACCTGGCGCACGAGTTCCCCGGCGAGGGCGCTGCGGCCGGAGCCGGGCCGGCCGGCGATGAGCAGCACGCGCGCGCGGGGCGCCTTGCGGCCGGAGAGGGTGTCCAGTCCCGCGCGCTCGATGTCGGCGCGCAACTCCTTCAGTTCCCTCGTACGGCCCAGGAACGGACCCTCGTCGGCGACGTCCCGAAGGAGCCGCACACCGTCTGGGTCCACCGCCTGCTCCGTCACGGGCCTCACTCCCGTCCCACCGCGCGCGCAAGCCCGCCGGGACTCCGGACCGGGCGTTTTCCAGAGCCTAGTTCACGCTCTGCGACGTTCCCGGTGGAGCACGGCGGGCACATCCCCCGATCGGATCAGCCGATGGTCATACCATCGCGGACGCGGGACGGGATCAGGCCTCGAACGGACGTGCCGGCCACGGCGCCTGAGCCGGGCGCAGCGCGTCCAGGCCGTCGCCGGCCCGCGCGGCGACCAGCGAGAGGACGCCCACCACCAGGCAGTTGTTGTGCAGCTCGCCGGCCAGCACACCGCGCACCAGTTCCTCGACCGGGACCCGGGCCAGCTCCATGTCGGCCTCCTCGTGCTCGACCTCGAAGCGCTCGCCCTCGGCCTCGGACAGACCCCGGGCCAGGAAGATCCGTACGGCCTCGTCACAGCCGCCGGGCGTGGTGTAGACGTCGGTCAGCACCCGCCAGTCCTCCGCCTTGACGTGCGCCTCCTCGTACAGCTCGCGCTGGGCGGCGTGCAGCGGGTTCTCACCGGGGACGTCGAGCAGACCGGCCGGGATCTCCCACAGCTTGTGGCGCACGGGGTGGCGGTACTGGCGCAGCACCAGCACCCGGTCGGCGTCGTCGAGGGCGAGGACGGCCACGGACCCGGGGTGGACCTGGTAGTCGCGGTGGGCCACGGTTCCGTCGGGCATGACCACGGCGTCGGTGCGGACGGAGGTCTTGTTGCCCGTGAAGGGGGTCTCGGTCGCCCGGATCTCCCACACTTCCGGGGTGTCCTTGATCGTCATGCCTGTCCTTCCGAACGTACGGCGGTCGTGCGCGTGCCCCGCGCGAGAAAAAGCAGCCGGGGTGCGGACCCGTTGAGGGTTCGCACCCCGGCAACCGTACAACCGGTGTGTTACTTCGAGATCTTCCGCTCGACCGCGGCCTTCACCAGGCCCGCGAAGAGCGGGTGCGGACGGGTCGGACGCGAGCGCAGCTCCGGGTGCGCCTGGGTCGCGACCAGGTACGGGTGGACCTCGCGCGGGTACTCGACGTACTCGACGAGCTTGCCGTCCGGGGAGGTGCCGGAGAAGACGATGCCCGCCTTCTTCTCCAGCTCCGCGCGGTAGGCGTTGTTCACCTCGTAGCGGTGCCGGTGGCGCTCCTCCACGTATTCCTTGCCGTCGTACACCTCGCGCACGATGGAGCCCTCGGCCAGCTTCGCCGGGTACATGCCGAGCCGCATGGTGCCGCCCATGTCGCCCTCACCGGCGACGATGTCCAGCTGCTCGGCCATGGTGGAGATCACCGGGTGGGCGGTGCCCGGGTCGAACTCGGTGGAGTTGGCGTCCGAGACCTCCGCGAGGCTGCGCGCGGCCTCGATCACGATGCACTGCAGGCCCAGGCACAGGCCCAGCAGCGGGATCCGGTTCTCCCGGGCGTACTTGATCGCACCGACCTTGCCGAGCACACCGCGGTCGCCGAAGCCGCCCGGGACGCAGATGCCGTCGACGTCACCGAGCTGCGCCTGGGCGCCGGCCGGGGTCTTGCAGTCGTCGGAGGTGACCCACTTGATCTTCACGCGGGCCTTGTTGGCGAAGCCGCCCGCGCGCAGCGCCTCGGTGACCGAGAGGTAGGCGTCGGGCAGGTCGATGTACTTGCCGACCAGGGCGAGGGTGACCTCGTGGTCGGGGTTGTGGACGCGGTCGAGCAGGTCGTCCCAGGTCGTCCAGTCCACGTCCCGGAACGGCAGGTCCAGCTTGCGCACGACGTAGGCGTCCAGGCCCTCGGCGTGCACGACCTTCGGGATGTCGTAGATCGAGCGGGCGTCGGGGCAGGCGACCACGGCGGCCTCGTCGACGTCGCACATCAGCGAGATCTTCCGCTTGATCGCGGTGGGCACCTCGCGGTCGCAGCGCAGCACGATCGCGTCCGGCTGGATGCCGATGTTGCGCAGGGCGGCGACCGAGTGCTGGGTCGGCTTCGTCTTCAGCTCGCCCGAGGGACCGATGTACGGCAGGAGCGAGATGTGCACCACGAACACGTTGTCCCGGCCGACCTCGTGCCGGACCTGGCGGACGGTCTCCAGGAACGGCAGCGACTCGATGTCGCCGACCGTGCCGCCGACCTCCGTGATCACCACGTCGACCTCGTCGGTCGCCATGCGGCGGATACGATGCTTGATCTCGTTGGTGATGTGCGGGATGACCTGCACGGTGTCGCCCAGGTACTCGCCGCGCCGCTCCTTGGCGATCACCGTCGAGTAGATCTGGCCGGTGGTGACGTTGGCGGAACCGTCCAGGTCGCGGTCGAGGAACCGCTCGTAGTGGCCGATGTCCAGGTCGGTTTCCGCTCCGTCGTTGGTGACGAACACCTCACCGTGCTGGAAGGGGTTCATCGTCCCCGGGTCGACGTTGAGGTAGGGGTCCAGCTTTTGCATCACCACGCGCAGGCCCCGGGCCTTGAGCAGCATGCCCAGACTGGAGGCGGTGAGCCCCTTGCCGAGCGAGGAGGCGACACCCCCGGTGACGAAGATGTGCTTGGTCGTCGAAGATTTGGGCGGCATGGCCAAGAGGGGGCTCCCGTGGTCGCGGTCTGTGGTTGCGGTTCCGGGGCTTTCTCGCCCACCGGTCCACGGGCTACCAGCGTATCAGCGCGGCACGGTGATGGCGTCCGGCCACGCTCCGCGCACGCGCCGCCACGGACGAGTACCACACACGGGGCCCGTACCCCTTGCTCACTCGTTCGGCGGGGACGGGTTGCCCAGAGCGACACACAGATCATCTACGTGCGTCGTATCCTGCTCGGACACTCGCTGCCGAGCCCGGCCGGCCGAACGGCACCACCCCCGCCCGTGACCTCCGGAACAACGTGAGCTCGTCAGTTCGTTCAGCAAAGATTGGCGCTTTGCGTTGACCGCCGGGCGACTGCTTTGCTTCACAGCTCAACGACGTATTCCAAAACCCCTTGACCGCATCAGCGACAACCCCCTTGAGGGGTGACGTGGCCGTTCGACTGGAGTTGCACGTGGCCGGGCGCATCGAAGACTACGCACTCATCGGAGACATGCAGACCGCCGCGCTGGTCTGCCGTGACGGCACGGTGGACTGGCTGTGCCTGCCGCGCTTCGACTCGCACGCCATCTTCGCCGGCCTGCTGGGCACCGAGGAGCACGGCTTCTGGCGGCTGGGTCCCGCGCACGCCGACGACGCCGAGCCACCCGCGGCGACCCGGCGCGGCTACCGCGGCGACTCGCTGATCCTGGAGTCGGAATGGGACACCCCGCGCGGCACGGTCCGGGTGACGGACTTCATGCCCCCGCGCGACGGCGCCCCGCAGCTGATCCGGATCGTGGAGGGCGTCTCGGGCCGGGTGCCCATGCGCTCGGCGCTGCGGATGCGGTTCTCCTACGGCAGGATCGTCCCGTGGGTGCACCGGCACGAGGGGCGCACGGTCGCCGTCGCGGGCCCGGACTCCGTGTGGTTCGACACCTCCGCGCCGACCTACGGCGAGTCCCTGACCACGTACGCGGACTTCACCGTCGCAGCGGGCGAGCGGATCGCGTTCACCGTCTCCTGGGAGCCCTCGCACAAGCAGCCGCCGCCGCTGCCGGAGCCCGAGCAGTCGCTGGAGGCGACCGAGGAGTTCTGGCGCGAGTGGGTGGAGCACTGTACGTACCACGGCCCCTACCGCGAGGCCGTGATCCGCTCCCTGATCACGCTCAAGGCGCTGACGTACGCCCCGACCGGCGGCATCGTGGCCGCGCCCACCACCTCCCTGCCGGAGGACATCGGCGGCGTCCGCAACTGGGACTACCGCTACACCTGGCTGCGCGACGCGGCGATCACCCTGTCGTCGCTGCTGCGCACCGGCTACCGCGAGGAGGCCCGCGCCTGGCGCGAGTGGCTGCTGCGCGCGGTGGCGGGCGACCCGGAGAACCTGCAGATCATGTACGGCATCGCCGGTGAGCGCGAGCTCGGCGAGGCGGAGCTGGACTGGCTGCCCGGCTATGAGAACTCCGCCCCGGTCCGGGTGGGCAACGGCGCCGCGCACCAGCTCCAGCTGGACGTGTACGGCGAGGTCACCGAGGCCCTGCACCTGGCCCACATGACGGGTCTGGCCCGCAACGACTACGCCTCGCTGCTCCAGCTGAAGCTGATCCGCTACCTGGAGAAGCACTGGCAGGAGCCGGACGAGGGCATCTGGGAGGTGCGCGGCCCGCGCCGCCACTTCGTGCACTCCAAGGTGATGGCCTGGGTCGCCGTCGACCGCACCATCAAGCTGATCGAGTCCGGCGACGCCGACGGTCCGCTGGAGCAGTGGAAGCAGCTGCGCGACGACATCCACCGGGACGTGTGCGAGAAGGGCTACGACAAGGAACGCAACACCTTCACCCAGTCCTACGGCTCCACGGAGCTGGACGCCTCCCTGCTGCTGATCCCGCAGGTGGGCTTCCTGCCGCCGGACGACAAGCGGGTGATCGGCACCGTCGAGGCGATCCAGCGCGAGCTGTCCACCTCCGACGGGTTCATCCTGCGCTACCCGACGGAGGGCAAGGACGAGGGCGTCGACGGCCTGCCGGGCGACGAGGGCGCGTTCCTCGCCTGCTCGTTCTGGATGGCCGACGACCTGGCGATGATCGGCCGGGTGGACGAGGCACGGAAGCTCTTCGAGAAGCTGCTCTCCCTGCGCAACGACCTCGGCCTGCTGGCGGAGGAATGGGACCCGCGCCTGAAACGCCAGGTCGGCAACTTCCCGCAGGCCTTCAGCCACGTGCCGCTCATCGACACGGCCCTGCGGCTGACGGCCTCGGGGGCGTACGGGGGCTGAGGCCCGCGCGTCCCGGGAACACCCGGCGGCGGTGCCTCCCGCCCGCCGGACCGGCCGGCAGCCGTCACCGCCCTGCCCGGCACCGCGCACACGCGACGGCGCCCTGCGGTCGGCCCGAGCGGGGCGCCGGGGGTGCGTGTCGGGGCCCGGTCCGGGCGGCACCCCCGCTAGCCCGGCGCGAGCGCCCTCAGGGTGCGTTCCCCGCCGGGGTCGCCCGCCGTGGCCGGGACCAGGGCGAGTTCGTCCAGTCCGGCCGCCGCGTAGGCGTCCATGCGGGACCGTACGGTGCCAGCGTCACCGATCAGGCCGACCGTGGCCGCCGCCTCGGCCGGCAGGGCCCGCAGCAGGGTGTCGGTGTCGGCACCCGTACGGGCCAGTTCGACCGCCTCGCCGAAGCCCGCCGCCGCGAACATGTCGCGGTAGCCGGGCACGGTGAGGTAGCCGACGACGCCGCGCAGGATCTGGGTGAGCGAGGCCGGGTCGGGGTCGACGGCGGCGGGCACCCAGGCGGCCAGTGCCGGCGGGGTGCGGCCGGCCCGCCCGGCCGCGTCGAGCAGCTTGGCGCGCAGGACGCGGACCTGTTCCGGGGAGACCACGTCGAGGAGCATCCGGTCGGCGTGCGCGGCGGCCGCGGCGATCGCCCGGTCGCCGAACGCGGCCACCGTGAGGAGGCCGCCGGGCGGCCGCTGCCGGCGCCGGAACCCGCTGCCGGGCACGACCGGTTCCCCCGGCTCCCCGTGCAGCAGCACCCGCAGCGCGGCGGCCGTCTCCTCCAGCACGGCGGCGGGCCGCACCCGCGGCCGGCCGTGCACCCCCTCGACGACCCGCTTGCTGGACGTGCCCAGCGCCACGCCGACCGGGCGTCCGGTGACGGCGGCCACCGAGGCGGCGCCCCGGGCGATGCCGTACGCGTCGCGCACCGACACCGCCACCGGCCCGGCGGTCAGGGCGACCCGGCCGGTGGCCCGCCCGGCCGCCGTGGCCAGCACGAACGCGTCCCAGGTCGGCCCCTCGCCGAGCCACACCTCGCCGTATCCGAGCCGGTCGGCGAGCGCCGCCACCCGCAGCGGTTCCTCGACGGGGCTGTCGTCCTCCCGCGCCGCCGCGACCACACTGATCTCCATGACCGCGCCCCTACCCGTCCGAGGTCGGGCGAACCCCCGCTGTCCGGGCGGCATCCGCCCAGGTAGCGTCCCCGTATGGACAGCGGACACGACACCCGGGGCGCCGGGATCACCGTGCGG
This sequence comes from Streptomyces sp. NPDC018964, assembly GCF_044390325.1. NCBI lineage: Bacteria > Bacillati > Actinomycetota > Actinomycetes > Kitasatosporales > Streptomycetaceae > Streptomyces > Streptomyces sp. NPDC018964. The sequence goes on along the minus strand of NZ_JBIRYZ010000012.1, from coordinate 14,778 downwards.
CGGGCGCTGGAGCTGCCCGGGCTGCGCGGTGGGCTGCCGGAGGTCGTGGCGGGCGCCGACCGGCTGGGGCGCACGGTGCGCTGGGTGCACGCCGGTGAGGTGCCCCACGTCGCCTCGCTGCTCAAGGGCGGCGAGCTGCTGCTGACCACCGGGTACGGGCTCGGCACCCGCCCCGCCGACCAGCGGACGTTCGTGCGCACGCTGGCCGAGCGGGGCATCGCGGCCCTCGTCGTCGAGCTGGGCCCGCGCTTCCCCCGGCTGCCCGCCGCCCTCGTCGACGCGGCCCGGGCGGCGGGGCTGCCGCTGGTCCGGCTGCACCGCGAGGTGCCGTTCGTGGCGGTCACCGAGGAGATCCACACCGAGATCGTCAACGGGCACTACGCGCTGCTGCGACGCGCGGAGGAGGTGCACCGCCGGTGCACCGGGGCGCTGCTGGACGGCGGCGGGGTCCCGCGGGTGCTGGAGATCCTCGCCGGGTTCACCGGCAACCCGGTGTTCCTGGAGACGGCCGACGGCCGGCTGCTGTACGCGGCCGGCGAGGGGCCCGAGGGCGCGGACCCGCTCCAGGTGTGGGAGGGGCTGCGCGACCGGCACCGGGACGACCCGCCGGCCGGTTCGGCGCTCGTGGACGTGCCCGGCGGCGGTCCCGGCAGCGGCGGCGTACGGGCGCGGCTGGTGCTGCTTCCGGTGCGCAGCGCGCCGGAGCCGGTGCACCGCATGGCGGCCGAGCGGGCGGCCGGTCTGCTCGCGGTGGTGCTGATGCAGGCGCGTCAGGAGGAGGAGCTGGCGGCGCGGGGGCGCGGGGACTTCCTCACCGACCTCGCCGAGGGCCGGGTCGGTGCGGCGGACGCGCCCGCGCAGGCGCGCGTGCTGGGCTTCAGGCCGGGGAGCGGACCGCTGCTGCCGGTGGTGATGCGGCTCGGTGACGCGCTGTCCCCGCAGGGCGGCGGCTGGGCGGTGCTGGCCCGCGCGGTGGGTGAGGAACTGGCCTCGCTGGGGATGCCCGTCCTGCTGGGCGTGCGGCCGGTGGAGGGGCGGGTGCCGCTGCTGCTGGGCCTGCGCGCGGAGGCCGAACGGCCGGCGGTCGCGGACCGGGTGGCGGCGGCGCTGCGGGCGGGCGCGGAGCGGGCGGGGATGCCGCGGCCCGGGGGCCGGCCGCCCGTCGTGGTGGTCGGTCCGGCCGGCGGCTGGGCGGCGGCCCCGACGGGGCTGCGGCACGCGGCGGAGACGGCGACGGCGGCGCAGGGGCTGCCGGACCGTCCCTGGTACGACGCCCGGCGGCTGGACATCGACCTGTTGCTGTGGCGGCTGCGCGACCACCCGGACCTGGCGGACTTCGTGGACCGCGCGATCGGTCCGGTGCTGGACCACGACCGCCGTTCCAAGCCGCCGCTGCTGCCCACCCTGGAGAGCTATCTGGCGCACGCCGGACGCAAGGCGGAGACGGCCCGCGAACTCCACCTGAACCGGCAGACGCTGTACAACAGGCTGGCCCGCATCGGCGAGTTGCTGGCCGCCGACCTCGACGACCCGCACACGGTCCTGGCGCTGGGCCTGGCCCTGCGCGCCCGGCGGCACGTGCCCTGACCGCGCCGGCCGGCCTCAGATCAGGGGCCGGGGCCGGGTCAACTCGTCGTACACGCTGAGCACCTGGGCGACCGTCTCGTCCTCGGTCGGCCAGGTGGCGGCCTGCCGCACGCCCCGCTCCTTGAGCAGTTCCCGGCGGCCGGGGTCGTCCAGCAGCCGTACGACGGCGTCCGCGAGCGCCCGCGCGTTGCCGTACGGGACGAGTTCGGCGGCGTCGCCGACGAGTTCGGGGATGCCACCGACAGCGGTCGCGACGAGCGGCACGCGCGCGTGGAGGGCCTCCTGGGCGAGCGCCGGGCGCGACTCCCACCGGCTCGGCAGCAGCGCGACGTCGGCGGCGGCCAGCAGATCGGTGACGTCGTCGCGCCGGCCGATGAGCCGGACCGGCAGCTCCTCGTCCTCGATCCTGCGCTGGAGTTCGCCGCGCAGCGGCCCCTCCCCGGCGATCACCACCAGCGGTACGGGGTCGAGGCGCCGCCACGCGTGCGTGGCGTCCAGCAGGACGTGGTGGCCCCGGTGCCGTTCGAGGGAGCCGACGGCGATGAGCAACGGGCGGCCGACGGCACCGAGTTCGGCCCGGGCCTTGGACCGCAGCCGGTCGGGGTCGTCCGGCGCCGGGGAGGTGCGGCGGCCGGGGAGGGACACGGCGGCCAGCCGGGCGTCGCGCGCGCCCGTGCGGCGCGCCCGGTCGACGAGGGTGGAGGTCGTCCCGAGCACCACGGCGGCCGCCTTGACGACCCGCCGCTCCAGTACGCGCAGGAAGTGGGCGCGCGGGCCGTCGGCGTGCGCCCGGTCGTGCCAGGTGACGACGAGCGGGGTACGCCGTCCGCTCAGGGCCAGCACGGTGCGGAAGGAGGCGTGCAGTCCGTGCGCGTGGACCAGGTCGGCGCCCGTGCAGGCGGCCCGGAGCGCGGCCACCGCCCCCGGGTCGCTGCTGCGCGGTACGGGCACGTGGTCGGCGCCGGCGCCGGTGAAGTCGTAGGTGTGATCCGCCTCGGCGGGGGCGCACACCGTGACCCGCACGCCCCTCGCGACGAGCCCCGCGGCCAGCGAGCGCACATGGGCGCCGCTGGAGGCGTTGCCACCGCCCAGCACCTGCACGGTGCGCAGCGGTGAGTGACTGCTCGCGGGGGTCACGTGGCCGGGCTCCTGGTTCGGTTCGTGCGGTCCCGAAGAACCTGCGCGAGGATCGGGCGAGTTCCTCGCCGTACTCCGTCAAGGATGCCAGGCCGTACGGCCGTTCCGTCGACGCCGACGTCCCGGGCCCGGGACCGCGCAGGACCACATGTCACCCACACGAGTGAAAGAACCTCGTCCGTCGCGGCCCCGCAGCTACCCGTCCGCCCGCGCCGTCGCCAGCAGTTCCTCCGCGTGGGCCCGGGCCGTCTGAGAGTCCTCCTGGCCGGCGAGCATGCGGGAGAGCTCCCGGATCCGCTCCTCGCCCTCGAGCACCTTCACACCGGACCGGGTGACCGAGCCGTCGCTGGTCTTCTCCACCAGCAGCTGCCGGTCGGCGAACGCGGCCACCTGCGGCAGGTGCGTGACGACCACGACCTGCGCCGTCTTCGCCAACTTCGCCAGCCGCCGACCGATCTCGACCGCCGCCTTGCCGCCGACACCGGCGTCGACCTCGTCGAAGAGGTACGTCGGCACGGGGTCCGTGCCCGCGAACACCACCTCCACGGCCAGCATCACGCGCGACAGCTCACCGCCCGAGGCGCCCTTGGCGATGGGCCGGGGCGGCGCCCCGGGGTGCGGGGCGAGCAGCAGCTCCACCTCGTCCACGCCCGACGGCCCGTAGGCCACCGTGCGCCCGCCCACCTCGACGCCCTCCGGGTCCTCGGTCTGCCGGATGTCGAACGACACGCGCGCGTGCGGCATGGCGAGCGAGGCCAGCTCGGCGGTGACCGCCGACGCGAACCGCTGTGCTGCCTCCGTCCGCGCGTCCGTCAGTTCCTGCGCCAGGACGCCCAGTTCCGCGCGGAGCGCGTCGCGCTCGGCGGTGAGCTCCCCGATCCGCTCGTCGTCGCCGTCGAGTTCGGTCAGCCGCGCGGCGCCCTGCTCGGCCCACGCCAGCACCGACGCGATGTCCTCGCCGTACTTCCGGGTGAGCGCGGTGAGCGCGGCCCGCCGCTCCTCGACGGCCGCCAGGCGCAGCGGATCGGCGTCCAGGTCGTCGGCGTACCCCGCCAGCTCCCCGGCCACGTCGCGCAGCAGGATGCCGACCTCCCCGATCCGGTCGGTCAGCGCGGCCAGCGCCGGATCGTGCGCCCGTACGGCTTCCAGGGCCCGCTGGGCGCCCGCGACAAGTGTCCCGGCGTCCACGCCCTCGGGGTCCTCCGGGTTGCCCGCGAGCGCGGCGTGCGCGAGTGCCGCGGCGGACGCCAGCGCCTCGGCGTGCCCGAGCCGCTCGGCCTCCTCCGCCAGCTCCACGTCCTCGCCCGCGCGGGGTTCCACGGCGGCGATCTCCTCGAGCCCGAAGCGCAGCAGGTCGGCCTCCTGGGCCCGCTCACGGGCGCGCGTGGTGATCTGTTCCAGCTCCGTGGTCACGGCCCGCAGCCGCTTGTACGCCTCGCCGTACTTACCGAGCGGCACGGCGACCGCGTACCCGGCGTACCGGTCGAGCGCCTGCCGCTGCCGGGACAGCTTCAGCAGCCCCTGCTGGTCGGTCTGCCCGTGCACGGCCACCAGCTCGTCGGCGAGCTCGGCCAGCACCCCCACGGGCACGCTCCGCCCGCCGAGGTGCGCCCGTGACCGCCCCTCGGCGGAGACCGTCCGGCTGACCAGCAGCGTCCCGTCGTCCAGCTCGGCCCCGGCCTCCTCGGCCCGTACGACGGCCGCGGCGCCCTCGGGCACGGTGATCCGTCCCTCGACGACCGCGTTCTTCGCGCCGATCCGCACCAGGGCCGCATCCGCCCGTCCACCCAGCAGCAGGCCCAGGCTGGTGACCACCATGGTCTTGCCCGCGCCCGTCTCACCGGTGACGGCGGTGAAGCCGGGCGACAGCTCGACAACAGCGTCGTCGATGACCCCGAGCGACCGTATCCGCATCTCCTCAAGCACGCCCCCGACCTTACGAGGTCGAAGCCGGGGAGTGCGACCGCCCCGCCCTTGTCACCCGGGCGAGTGGAAGCGCCCCCTCAGGGGCGCGGGGCCGTATCGACATGCGGCTCCGCCGCGTGGGCGCGAACAACCGCACTCGACCCGCACCCGCCGACGCTCCGGAACCACCCCGTCAAGACCGCTAGTGCGGCGCCCCACGCCATCCGGACACGGGCAAGGCGAACTTCGCCACCAGCCGGTCGGTGAACGAAGCGTGGTGCAACCGGGCCAGCCGCACCGGCACGGCCCCCCGCCGCACCTCCACCCGCGCCCCGACCGGCAGCTCGACGGTCCGCCGCCCGTCGCACCACAGCACCCCCGGAGGGACGTGCGGCAGCATCTCCACCGCCAGCACCGAGTCCGGCGAGGTCACCAGCGGCTTGGCGAACAGCGCGTGCGCCGAGATCGGCACCATCAGCAGCGCCTCGACCTCCGGCCACACCACGGGCCCGCCCGCGGAGAACGCGTACGCCGTCGATCCCGTCGGGGTGGCGCACACGATCCCGTCGCAGCCGAACCCGGTGACCGGCCGCCCGTCGATCTCCAGGACGACCTCCAGCATCCGCTCGGCGGACACCTTCTGCACGGCCGCCTCGTTCAGCGCCCAGTCGGTGTGCACGATGTCGCCGTTGCGGTGCACGACGACGTCGACGGTCATCCGCTCCTCGACCTCGTACGCCCGGCTCACCACCCGGTCGACGACCTTGTCCAGGTCGTCCCGTTCGGCCTCGGCGAGGAAGCCGACCCGCCCGAGGTTGACGCCCAGCATGGGCACCCCGGAGGCGCGGGCGAACTCGGCGCCGCGCAACAGCGTGCCGTCACCGCCCAGGACGATCAGCAGCTCACAGTCGTCCAGGCACTGCGGGGTGGCCTCCTTGACGGTCTCCACGTCGTCCGGGAGCGGCAGGTCGCGGGCCTCGTCCTCCAGGACCCGTACCCCGAGACCGGAGCGCAGCAGCCCTTTGACCACGAGTTCGGCGCTGCGGATGGCCGCGGGCCGCCCGGTGTGGGCCAGCAGGAAAACAGTACGAGCTCGGTTCTGTGTCAACGCGGCCCCTCCGCCACAGCACGGTCAACGTCGGCCGGGTCCAGTTCCGGAGCCCCGGCCCGCAGCCACAGGAAGTATTCGACATTCCCGGAGGGTCCGGGCAGCGGACTCGCCGTCACGCCCTTCGCTCCGAGCCCCAGCTCCCAGGCCTTCGCGGCCACCCCCCGCACGGCCTCGGCGCGCAGTTGCGGGCTGCGGACGACCCCGCCGCTGCCCAGTCGCTCCTTGCCCACCTCGAACTGCGGTTTCACCATCATCACCAGGTCGGCGTCCGGCTTCACGCACCTTTTCAGGGCGGGCAACACCAGTCCGAGCGGGATGAAGGACAGATCCCCCACGACAAGATCCACAGGCTCCCCATCGATGACCTCGAGCGTCAACTCCCGTACGTTCGTACGGTCCTTGACGGTGACGCGTTCATCGTTGCGCAGACTCCAGGCGAGTTGTCCGTATCCGACGTCCACGGCGACCACGTGCGCGGCCCCGGCGCGCAGCAGGACGTCGGTGAAGCCACCGGTGGAGGCGCCGGCGTCGAGCGCCCGTCGTCCCTCGACGGCCAGCCCCAGCGGCACGAAGGCGTCGAGGGCGCCGGCCAGCTTGTGGCCGCCGCGCGAGACGTAGTCCGGGTCGCCCGCGTCCTCGGTGACGACGATCGCGGCGGCGGTCTCCACCTGGGTGGCGGGCTTGGTGGCGACCGTCCTGCCGACGCTGACCCGCCCGGCGGCGATCAGCTGGCTGGCGTGCTCACGCGAGCGCGCGAGCTTACGGCGGACCAGCTCCGCGTCGAGACGGCGGCGTGCGACTCCTGCCACGTTCGGTTCAGCTCCTGTGTTCGTGCGGCCGTGGGGGCCCCGGAGGTCCCGGGCGGGCGTCGAGCGCGGTGAGCGCGTCGCGCAGCCCCCGGTGTACATCCTCGTACACCTCGACATGGCCGTCCGTGGTGAGGTGGTCGGCGTCGGCCAGCCGCTCCACGTGGGCGTCCACCTCGGGGTGGCCGGTGGGGGTGCGCGGCACGTCCAGGGGCGCGGGGGCGGCGGGACCGTCGTCCTGGGGCGGCGCCTGCCCGGGCTCCGGCTCCGGCACTGCGTCGTTCATGCCCCGACGCTACCGCGAACCGCTGCGGTACCGTCGTCCGCGATGGCCACGATCGAGGAGTGCCGTGCCGCACTCGACAAGTTTTCGGACAGCATGGCGAGCGCCGAGGGGGACGTCCGCGCGACCGCGGCGATGGACCGCTCGGTCAGCTGCCACATCACCGACCTGGACGTGACCTTCGCCGGCCGGCTCACCGGCGGCCGGATCGAGGTGCACGAGACGTTTCCCGGCCCGCCGCGCGAGAGGGCGCAGATACGGCTCGCGATGACGGGCGACGACCTGCTGGCCCTGGTCGGCGGCGAACTGCACTTCGCCAGGGCCTGGGGTTCGGGCCGGGTGCGGCTCGAGGCGGGGCTGCGCGACCTGTTCCACCTCAGGAAGCTTCTGTAGCGACCGCCTTGCGCGCCGTGTCCTTCACCCGCGCGGTGCGGGCCGCCGGCACCACCAGCGGGGTGCCCGTCTCGGGATCGTCGATGACCTGGCAGCGCAGCCCGAAGACCTCCTCGACCAGACCGGCGGTGACGACGTCCTTCGGGGCGCCCTGGGCGATGACCTTCCCCCCGCGCAGGGCGATGAGGTGGGTGGCGTACCGGGCCGCGTGGTTGAGGTCGTGGAGGACGGCGACGAGGGTGCGGCCCTGCTCCTCGTGCAGGTCCGCGCAGAGGTCGAGCACGTCGATCTGGTGCTGGATGTCCAGGAAGGTCGTCGGCTCGTCGAGCAGCAGCAGCGGGGTCTGCTGGGCCAGCGCCATGGCGATCCACACGCGCTGGCGCTGACCGCCGGAGAGCTCGTCGACGTAGCGTTCCGCGAGATCGGCGACGCCGGTGCGGGCCATCGACTCCTGGACAACGCGCTCGTCCTCGGCGGACCACTGGCGCAGCAGGCCCTGGTGCGGGTAGCGGCCGCGGCCCACCAGGTCGCCGACGGTGATGCCGTCGGGCGCGATGGACGACTGGGGCAGCAGGCCGAGGGTGCGGGCGACCTTCTTGGCCGGCATCGACTGGATGACCTGCCCGTCGAGGAGCACGCGCCCCTCGCTCGGCTTGAGCATCCGCGACAGTGCCCGCAGCAGCGTCGACTTGCCGCAGGCGTTGGGGCCGACGATCACGGTGAAGGAGTTGTCCGGTATCTCCACCGACAGCTGTTCGGCGATGACCCGCTGGTCGTAGGCCAGGGTGACGTTCTCGGCGGACAGTCGGTTCACGGTGCTCCTTCGGTGGTTCGTCCCGCTGCTGGTGGTGGCGCTCATATCCGGCCCGCCCTGCGCTCGGTGACCAGCAGCCACAGCAGGTAGACACCGCCGAGCACGCCGGTGACCACGCCCACGGGCAGCTGCTCGGCGCCGAACGCCCGCTGCGACACCCAGTCGGCGGTGACCAGGAGGGCGGCGCCCATGCACAGCGACGCGGCCAGGTTGGGGCCGGGTGAGCGGGTCAGCCGCCGGGCGAGCTGGGGCGCGGTGAGCGCGACGAAGCTGACCGGTCCGGCGGCGGCGGTCGCGGACGCGGTGAGCAGCACGGCCGACAGCATCAGCAGCAGCCGTACGCGCTCCACGCGCACGCCGAGGGCGTACGAGACGTCGTCGCCCATCTCCAGCATCCGCAGGCCGCGCGCGTTGGCGAGGACGAGCGGTACGAGGACGGCGCACAGGGCGAGCAGCGGCCAGACCTGGTCCCAGTCCCGGCCGTCGAGGGATCCGGTCATCCAGACGACCGCGCGGGCCGCGTCGACGATGTCGGACCTGGTGAGCAGGTAGCCGTTGACCGCCGTGACGACCGCCGAGACGCCGATGCCGACCAGGACCAGCCGGTATCCGTGCACGCCCCGCTTCCAGGCGAGCGCGTAGATGGCGAACCCGGTCACCAGTCCGCCGGCGAGCGCACCGAGGGCGACCTGGCCCGCGGTCCCGGAGAACAGCACGATCACCGTGAGGGCGCCGGCCGTCGCCCCCTGCCCGAGGCCGAGCACGTCCGGGCTGCCCAGCGGGTTGCGGGAGACGGACTGGAACAGCGCGCCGCCGAGCCCGAGGGAGGCGCCGACGAGCAGCCCGACCAGGACCCGGGGCAGCCTGAGTTCGTTGACGATGAACTCCTGGCCGGGGTTCCCCTCGCCGACGAGTGTCCTGAGCACGTCGGCGGCGGGGATCGGGAAGTCGCCGGTGCCGATCAGCACCACGCTCGCGGTGAGCGCGGCGAGCAGCAGCAGGACGGTGACGGTGAGGGCGCGCACGTCCAGCCGGACCGAGAGGCCGCCGGGAGTGCGCACCGCGCGGTTGGTCTTCACAGCTGGGCCGTCCTCCGCCGTCGTACGAGAAAGATGAAGACCGGGCCGCCGAGGATCGCGGTGACGATGCCGACCTGGAGTTCGGCGGGCCGGGCCACGATCCGGCCGATGACGTCGGCGCCGAGCAGCAGCACGGGCGACAGGACCGCGGCGTACGGCAGGATCCAGCGCAGGTCGGGGCCGGTGAAGGAGCGCACGATGTGCGGCACCATCAGGCCGACGAAGACGATCGGCCCGCAGGCGGCGGTCGCGGCCCCGCACAGCACGGTCGCGGCGAGCATGGACAGCGCGCGGGTGCGGTTGAGGTTGGCGCCGAGCGCCTTGGCGGTGTCGTCGCCCATGGCCATGGCGTTGAGCGGCCGGGCGAGCGCCAGCGCCAGGAGGGAGCCGGCGAGCAGGAACGGCAGCACCTGGGTGACGGTCGAGTCGGTCCCCGAGGCCAGCGAGCCCACCGTCCAGAAGCGCATCCTGCCGAGCGCCGCGTCGTCGAGGATCATGACGGCCTGGAGGTAGCCGTACAGCGCCGCGCTGATGGCCGTACCGGCGAGCACCAGCCGCACCGGTGTCGCGCCCCGGCTGCCGCCGAGGAACCACACCAGCGCGCCGACGGCCGCCGCGCCGAAGAAGGCGAACCACACGTATCCGGACAGCGAGGTGACGCCGAAGAAGGTGATGGCGGTGACGACGGCGGCGGACGCGCCCGCGTTGAGGCCGAGCAGTCCGGGATCGGCCAGCGGGTTGCGGGTGAGGGCCTGCAGAACCGATCCCGCCAGGCCGAGCGCGGCGCCCGCGAGCACTCCGAGGACGGTGCGTGACAGCCTGTCGGCCACGACGACGTCGCCGTAGGTGCCCGAGTCCTCGAACAGGCCATGCCAGACCTGTTCCAGGGACAGCTCCTTCGCCCCGATCGCGATGCTCGCCAGCGCGACGAGCACCAGGATCACGACGGAGAGGAGCAGCCCGAGGACGCGTACCGCCCGGCGGTTCGGGGGCGCGGGGATGATCTCCGCGCGCTGTTCGGGGGGACTCTCGACCAACACCCGGTTAGGTTAGCCTACCCTCCCAATCGATCACGATGCCGAGGCCCGGCCCCCAGGTGGACGCCGTCGGCGCATACGCGGTGCGTCGCCTGGAGGATCGCTCCCCTCCCAGTGTCCTGTGACGGGACTCGCCCACGGCGTCCCCCGGTGACCCGGGGCTCTCACAGTCCCAGCCGCGCCAGTGCCTTCCCGCCGTCCAGCTCGCACGCGCCGTCCCCGGCCGCCGTCCACGCCGCCGCGCACAGCGCGCGCAGCCCGTCCAGCGCGCCGCCGTCGCCCTCCAGCTCCAGCTCCCCGGCCCCGGCCGTCGCCGTCCAGCCACCGCACCGGAACCCGTCGCCCGCCCCGACGACCTCCGGCTGCCCGGTGAGCATTCCGCGCAGATCGGCGTCGACATACGTCGGCCGGTGCCGCGGCGGCGCGGCGAGCAGCCGCGCGCCGTCCGTCACGCCGGTCAGCACCAGCAGCGAGTCGACCTCGCCGTTGAACGCGCCCTCGATGTCCGTGTCCAGCCGGTCCCCCACCACCAACGGCCGCTCGGCGCCCGTCCGCAGGATCGTCTCCCGGTGCATCGGCGGCAGCGGCTTGCCCGCGACCTGCGGCTCGGCACCCGTGGCGATCCGTACGACCTCCACCGCCGCGCCGTTGCCCGGGGCGATGCCCCGGTCGCCGGGAATCGTCAGGTCGGTGTTGGACGCGAACCACGGCAGCCCGCGCGCCACGGCGTACGACGCCTCGGCGAACCTCCCCCACGGCAGTTCGGGCCCGCCGTATCCCTGGACGACCGCCACCGGGTCGTCGTCCGCCGACTCCACCGGCACGAGCCCCCGCTCCCGCAGCGCCACCCGCAGCCCCTCGCCGCCGATCACCAGCACCCGGGCGCCCTGCGGCACCTGCTCGGCGACCAGCCGCGCGACCGCCTGCGCGGAGGTGATGACGTCGCCGGCCTCCGCCGGTATCCCCAGCTCGGTCAGGTGGGCGGCCACCACGTCCGGGGTGCGCAGGGCGTTGTTGGTCACGTAGGCGAGACGCATACCGCCCTCGCGGGCGGTGACCAGCGACTCGACCGCGTGGACGATCGCGTTCCCGCCCGCGTACACCACACCGTCGAGGTCGAGCAGCGCCGTGTCGTACGCCTCGTTCAGGGCCTGCCCACTGCCCTCGGGCCTCGTCCTGACGCTCCGGCTCATTCGCATCGCTCCTCGTTCGACGGTTTTCCCCCGCATCATCCCCCATGCCACCGACACCCGTACGATGCCGGGATGAACACTGCAGGTCACTCGACGGCAAAGGCGCCCCGGGGCCTGGAACTCACCCCGTTCCGAGGCCTTCGTTACGACCCGGACCGGGTCGGCAGCCTGGCCGCCGTGACATCCCCGCCGTACGACGTCGTCGTCCGCCCCGACGGCCTGCACCACCTCCAGTCCGCCGACCCGCACAACATCGTCCGGCTGATCCTGCCCGAGGCCGGTACGCCCGAGGCGCGCAACGCCCAGGCCGCCGACACGCTGCGCCGCTGGCGCGCGGAGGGGGTCCTGACCGCCGACCCGGAACCGGGCCTGTACGTCTACGAGCAGCGCGACGGCGACGGCATGGTGCAGCGCGGCATCATCGGCGCGCTGCGCGTCTCCGACCCGGAGGAGCGGCTCGTCCTGCCGCACGAGGACGTCATGCCGCACGTCGTCGCCGACCGCGCGGCCCTGATGCGGGCCACCTCAGCCAACCTCGAACCGCTGCTGCTCACCTACCGGGGCGGCGGTTCGGCCGGTGCCACGGCCGATGTGATCGAGCGCACGACGGAGCGGCCGCCCCTCCTGGCGACCACCACGGAGGACGGTTTCCACCACCGTCTGTGGTCCGTCACCGACCCCGCCGGCCTGACCGCCGTTCAGCGTGAACTCTCCGGTCACCAGGCTCTCATCGCCGACGGCCACCACCGCTGGGCGACCTACCGTCGTCTCCGCGCGGAGCGCCCCTCCCCCAGCCCCTGGGACCACGGGCTGGTCCTCCTCGTCGACACGGCCCGCTATCCCTTGCGTGTCCGCGCCATCCACCGGCTGCTGCACGGTCTGCCGGTCGCGGACGCCGTGACCGCACTCGACGGCCTGTTCCGCGTCCGCCGCCTCGACGCACCGCTCACCGAGGCCGTGGACGTCCTCGCCGAGGCCGCCTCGGCGGGCAACGCCTTCCTCCTCGCCGGGGACGGTGCCTTCCACCTCGTGGACCGCCCGGCCCCGGAGCTGCTGGCCCGCACGATCCCGATGGACCGCCCGGCGGCCTGGCGCACCCTCGACGCGACGGTCCTGCACTCCACGCTCCTGGACCACGTCTGGCGCGTCCCCGACTCCCCCGCCCACATCGCCTACATCCACGACACGGCGTCCACGGTCGAGCAGGCGGAGCGCGACGGCGGGACGGCCGTCCTGATGCACCCGGTGCACGAGGACGTCGTCCGCGATCTCGCCCGCCAGGGTGTCACGATGCCGCGCAAGTCGACGTCGTTCGGCCCGAAGCCGGCGTCGGGCCTGGTCCTGCGCGCGCTCGACCTGTGACGAAGGGGCGGGTCTCCGTGGAGGCCCGCCCCTTCATGCTTGTCACGCGCCTCGGACGTCAGTCCTTGTCGTCCTCGTTCGCGGTGTCGTCGGCCTCGTCCTCGCCGAGGGCGTCCACGAATTCAACGCCGTCCAGCTCGGCCAGCCGGTCGGAGGCGTCCGTGCTGCCGTCCCGGTCGGCCTCCACCGCCTTGGCGAACCACTCCCGTGCCTCGCCGCTCCGGCCGGCGGCGTGCAGCGCGTCGGCGTAGGCGTAGCGCAGCCGCGCGGTCCACGGCTGGACCGAGTTGGACGCGAGCTCGGAGCTCTGCAGCGTCACGATCGCCGCGTCCAGCTGGCCCATGTCACGCCGGGCGCCGGCCGCGACGAGCCGCATCTCGACCTGCCCGGCCTTGTCCAGCTTCTGCACCTCGGGGGCCCCGGCCATGTCCAGTGCCTTCTCCGGCCGGCCGAGCCCACGTTCGCAGTCGGCCATGAGGGGCCACAGCTCCACGGTCCCGGTCATCCGCCGCGCGGCCCGGAACTCGGCGAGCGCCTCGGAGTACTTCTGGTTCGCGTACGCGGCGAACCCGGCGGCCTCCCGTACGGCGGCGACACGCGATGCCAGCCGCAGGGCCACCCTGGAGTAGCCGTACGCGCCCTCGGGGTCCTCGTCGATCAGCCGGGCGACCATCACCAGGTTCTTGGCGACGTCCTCCGCGAGCGTCTTGGGCAGGCTCTGCAGCTCCTGCCGTACGTCCTTGTCGATCTCCTCGCCCGTGACGTCCTCGGGGATCGGCAGCCGCTTGATCGGCTCGCGGTCGCGGTCCCGGTCCTCACGGAACCGCCCGCCACCGTGCCGGTCGTCCCGGCCGCGGAACCCACCACCGGGCCGCCCGCCACGGTCGTCACGCCGAGGCCCACGTCCGCCACGGTCGTCCCGGCCGCGGAAGCCCCCACGGTCGCCGCCCCGGCTGTCCTCACGCCGGCCGAAACCGCCACGCTCACCGCGGTTGTCGTCACGACGGAACCCACCGCGGTCACCGCGGTCGTCACGGCGGAACGCGGGGCGGTCACCACCCCGATCGTCGCGGCGGAAGGAAGGACGGTCGTCCCTCCGGTCGTCACGACGGAAGGCGGGACGGTCGCCCCGGTCGTCACGACGCGGCCCACGGTCACGATCGCGGTCGTCCCTACGCCCGAACCCGCCACCACGATTGTCGTCACGGTAGCTGTCACGCCGGTCATCCCGTCGATCGTCGCGACGGAAGGACGGGCGGTCACCACCCCGGTCATCGCTCCGGCCGTCACGGCGGTAGGAGGGGCGGTCGTCCCTCCGGTCGTCACGACGGAACGCGGGACGGTCACCGCGGTCGTCACGACGCGGCCCACGGTCACGATCGCGGTCGTCCCTACGCCCGAAGCCACCACCACGATTGTCGTCACGGTAGCTGTCACGCCGGTCATCGCGACGATCGTCGCGACGGAAGGAGGGGCGGTCGTCCCTCCGGTCGTCACGGCGGAACGCGGGGCGGTCACCACCCCGATCGTCGCGGCGGAAGGAAGGACGGTCGTCCCTCCGGTCGTCACGACGGAAGGCGGGACGGTCACCGCGGTCGTCACGACGCGGCCCACGGTCACGATCGCGGTCGTCCCTACGCCCGAACCCGCCACCACGATTGTCGTCACGGCGGAAGCCACCGCGCTGTTCGCGGTCATCACCTCGTCGGTCGTCGCGACGGAAGCCGCCACGGTCGCGGTCTCCGCCTTCACGACGGCTCTGGCCACCGCGGTCGTCGTCGCGGCGGAAACCACCGCGATCCCCGCGCTGGCCGCTCCGGCCACCGCGGTCACCACTGTCCCGTCGCCGCTGGTCGCGTTCCGATCGGTCGTCGGAAGAGTTGGTGGACATCGGTGACTCCTGTCTTCGGTACTACAAGCATAAATAAAAAAGGACCCCTGGTCCCAGCTGAACGCTGGTGACCAGGGGTCCTTCCAAAGATTGTTCGGCGGCGTCCTACTCTCCCACAGGGTCCCCCCTGCAGTACCATCGGCGCTGTAAGGCTTAGCTTCCGGGTTCGGAATGTAACCG